>JAIXZY010000072.1 GCA_027489355.1 Paracoccaceae bacterium
CGTCGAGGAGAAGGACGCAATGCGGGTGCTGGTCGACGCCATCGGTCAGCATGCCGCCCTGATCAAAGCCGACATAGCCCGGAGGCGCGCCGATCAGGCGGCTGACGGCATGCTTCTCCATGTATTCCGACATGTCGAAGCGGATCAGTTCCACCCCAAGGCTGGAGGCCAGCTGCTTCGCCACCTCGGTCTTGCCGACGCCGGTCGGGCCGGCGAACAGGTAGTTGCCGATGGGCTTTTCCGGTTCGCGCAGGCCGGCGCGGGCCAGCTTGATCGCCGAGCAGAGCGCGGTGACTGCCTTGTCCTGACCGAAGACCACGCGTTTGAGCGTCTTTTCCAGGTCGCGCAGGGTCTCGGCGTCGTCCTTCGACACGGTCTTGGGCGGGATGCGGGCGATCTTGGCCACGACGGCCTCGATCTCCTTGATGCCGAGCGTCTTGCGGCGCTTGGATTCCGCCACGAGGTGCTGGGCGGCCCCGGCTTCGTCGATCACATCGATGGCGCTGTCCGGCAGCTTGCGGTCATGGATGTAGCGCGCGGCCAGTTCCACCGCCGACTTGATCGCGTCGTTGGTGTACTTGAGGTCGTGGTGTTCCTCGAAATGCGGTTTCAGACCCATCAGGATCTTGATCGCATCCGGCACCGAGGGCTCATTCACGTCGATCTTCTGGAAACGCCGGGAAAGCGCCCGGTCCTTTTCGAAGTGCTGACGGAATTCCTTGTAGGTGGTGGACCCCATGCAGCGCAGCTTGCCGCCCTGCAGCGCGGGTTTCAGGAGGTTCGAGGCATCCATCGCGCCGCCAGAGGTCGCGCCCGCGCCGATGACCGTGTGGATTTCGTCGATGAAGAGGATCGCGTCGGGGTGATCCTCAAGCTCTTTCACGACCTGCTTCAGACGTTCCTCGAAGTCGCCGCGGTAGCGGGTGCCTGCCAGAAGCGCGCCCATGTCGAGGCTGAAGATCGTGGCCTTGGACAGGACCTCGGGCGTTTCGCCGTTGACGATCTTGCGGGCCAGGCCCTCGGCGATGGCAGTCTTGCCCACGCCCGGGTCGCCCACCAGAAGCGGGTTGTTCTTGCGGCGGCGGCACAGGACCTGGATCGCCCGCTCAACCTCGGCCTCACGTCCGATGAGCGGGTCGACGTCGCCCTTGCGGGCCTTCACGTTCAGGTCGACGCAGTATTTCGACAGCGCGGATTCCTTGGCTTCCCCAGCCTCGGCCTTCGGCGTCTCATGCTGTTCCTCGGCGCCCTGGACGGGACGGGCTTCGCCGTAGGACGGGTCCTTCGCCACGCCATGCGCGATGAAGTTGACCGCGTCGTAGCGGGTCATGTCCTGTTCCTGCAGGAAGTAGGCGGCGTTGGATTCCCGTTCGGCGAAGATCGCCACCAGGACGTTGGCGCCCGTCACCTCGGTGCGGCCGGAGGACTGGACGTGAATCGCCGCGCGCTGGATGACGCGCTGGAAGGCGGCGGTCGGCACGGCCTCGGACCCTTCGACATCGGTGACGAGCGTCGACAGGTCGTCGTCGATGAAGTCGGTCAGGGTCTTGCGGAGTTCGTCAAGATTCACCGCGCAGGCCTTCATCACGCGGGCTGCGTCGGGTTCGTCGATCAGGGCCAGCAGGAGGTGTTCCAGCGTGGCGAGTTCATGGCGGCGCGAATTGGCCAGGGCCAGGGCGCTGTGGATTGCCTGTTCAAGGGTGGTCGAAAACGATGGCACGTTCAGTGCTCCTGTCCTGCAGGTCGGCCGGGCAAGAGCGCCCGCACCAACCGTGGCCTCATATGCTTAAAGTTCGGTTTTATTCCCCGCACTTCAAGCGCAATTTTCCAGATTTTGGGGTTTCCCCCGGTCTCTCACGCCATTTGTGATAGCGGGCGCCTAGAACTTGTCTTTTCTGGCCCGGATTTCGGCGAATACCGTGACATCGTCGGCATCTGGGAGGCCGACCGCTGTCTTGAGCGCGGGCAGATGCGCCCGCAGGTAGGGGTTCGTCGCCAGTTCTTCCTGAAGCGGAACGGGGACGGTCGGAAGGCCCTCGGCGCGCCGGTCGGCGACCCAGGCGATACGAGAGATAAGCCGGGGATTGCCGGGTTCAAGGGTGGCCGCGAAACGGAGGTTCGAGGCCGTGTATTCGTGGCCGGAACAGACCAGCGTGTCGGGCGGAAGGGCTGCCAGTTTTGCCAGGCTGTGATGCATCTGGCGGGCGGTGCCCTCGAAGAGCCGGCCGCAGCCACCGGCCATCAGGCTGTCGGCGGTGAAGACAAGGCGGCTGTCGGGGAAGTGGAAGGCGATGTGGCCAAGGGTGTGGCCGGGGACGTCGATCACCCGGGCGAATTCTGATCCGACCGAGAAGCTGTCGGCCTCGGTCAGCGCGAGGTCGAGGCGGGGCAGGCGGTGAGCATCGGCGGCGGCGCCCATGACCATCGCGCCGGTCCGGGCACGCAGCGCGTCGACGCCCTGGATGTGATCGTCGTGATGGTGGGTGATCAGGATGTCGGTGAGCCGCCACTGGTGGGCCTCGAGCGCGGCGAGGATGGGGCCAGGCTCGGGGACGTCGATCACGGCGGTCTGGCCGGTGTCGGGGTCGTGGATGAGGTAGGCGTAGTTGTCGGCAAGGCAGGGGATGGTGACGAGGTCGAGCATGGTCTTTGATCCCTTGCTGGGTATGATGCGCGAGGATTGACCCAAAGGGCGGCGACCGCAATGCATCTGGACGTGCTGGACCTGCGGAATTTCTACTACCGGACGCAGCTGGGCCGGGTGGCGCAGCGGGCGATACGGGATCAGGTCGTGCGGCTTTGGCCGCCGAAGAGTGGCGAGACCGTGACGGGGTTCGGCTTTGCGGTGCCCTTGCTGCGGCCCTATCTGGCCGAGGCGCGGCGGGTCATCGGGTTGATGCCGGGGCCGCAGGGGGTGATGCCCTGGCCCGCGGGCCTGGAGAATGTCAGTGTCCTGTGCGAGGACACGGCCTGGCCGCTGCCGACCGGGTTGGTGGATCGGCTGGTGCTGATGCACGGACTGGAGACGTCGGAGAACCCCTCGGCAGTCCTGGAGGAATCGGCACGGGTGCTGGGGCCGGGCGGGCGGGCTCTCTTCATCGTACCGAACCGGGCAGGGCTGTGGTCACGGCGGGACGTGACACCCTTCGGCTTCGGGCGGCCCTATTCGGTGGCGCAGCTGGAATCGCAGATCAGACGGCACGGATTCACCCCCGAGCGTAGCTGTTCGGTACTGTTCGCCCCTCCGTCGGGGACGCGGTTCTGGCTTCGGTCGGCAGATTTCTGGGAGGGATTCGGGCGACGGATGCCTTGGCTGGCCGGGGGCGTGCTGATGGTCGAGGCGTCGAAGCAGGTCTACGCGCCGACCCAAGGGGGATTGCGGGCAGCGGTGAAGAAGCCCTTGCGCGTGCTGGAGGGCGTCGGCAAGGGCGCCCCCGAACCGGCGTTGAACCGGGAGTAGGGTGGGCGGTTCGCCCACCCTACGCTGGTGCTACCGGCCAGTCGCCGCGCTTCCGGGAGCTGTGGAGCCTCGGCAAAAGTTCATGCGCCAAAGGGACGTTCCCTTTGCAGTATCGCCGGTACGCCCGTCCTTAGATCACGCGAACCCGGGTGCCGACGGGGCAGAGCTCGAACAGTTCGGCGATGTTCTCGTTGTAAAGGCCGATGCAGCCGTCCGAGGATTTGCGGCCGATCTTCCGGGTGTCGTGGGTGCCGTGGATGATGTAGGCGGGCCAGGAGAGATACATCGCATGGGTCCCGAGCGGGTTCTCTGGCCCAGGGCCGATGGGTTTCCAGTCGGGATACCGCTCCATCTGCGACGGGGTGGGGGTCCAGCTGGGACCGACCTTCTTGCGCACGATCTCGGTATAGCCGCGCTTCGTCAGCTCGTCCGAGATCGGGACCGAGGTCGGGAAGATCCGGTGGTCCGCGCCCTCGGCGTTCCAGTAGTGCAGCGCGCGCGAAACCGTGTCGGCGACGATCATCGCGCTTCCGGGGCCGTCGAAATGGTCGCGCCAGTCCTGCATCGCGAAGCTGGAGACGTTGCTGCGGACCGAGCTTCCCTCTGCCAGAACCGGCGTGGCAAGGAACGGCGCACCAAGGGCCGAGCCGATGAATCCGCGTCTTGAGAGGGCCATGTGCCTGCCTTTCTGCTGCTTTCTTGCGGCCACCCTTGCCGGGCTTGGCCAGAGGGTCAATTGCGGGCGGGGCCGGTCTGACGCCCATGTGACCGGATGTGAGCAGCCCTGGCGACATGTCCCAAGGAAGCGCAAGGCCGTCTTCGGGCGACAAGTACGGGAATGGATTCGCAGGCAGGCAGTGCCGGCAACGCCTCTGGCCGAGAAGAGCTGTCGCGTTTGCGCCAACAGCGACAATCTGGCCGTTTGCGGGCTCAAGAAAGCGTGTGCAACCCGGTTGCGGGGTGGGAACACCTCTGCTAATGACCCCCGCGACGAATGGTGCCGCCCAGACGGTCGTCGAGGTGTGCGCCAAGGGGATGCCCGGTTCGCAAGAGCCCGGGGCACAAGACAGCGGAAGGGTTGACGTGTCAGAACCAGCTTCGATCTCTCTGGGCATCGCCGCACGCTATGCGTCGGCCTTGTTCGATCTGGCCAAGGAAGGCGGCGCGCTGCAGGCACTTGAGGCCGATGTCACCGCCCTGACCGAGACGCTTGCAGCGAGCGAGGACCTGCGCGCGATGATCGCCTCGCCGGTCGTCAGCCGTGAGGACCAGGGCCGGGCGATCGCCGCCATCGGCGCGAAGCTGGGTCTCTCGACGCTGACCGCGAACACCCTGGCCCTGATGGCCGACAAGCGCCGCCTCTTTGTGCTGCCGCAGCTTGCCGCGCAGCTGGCCGACATGATCGCCGCCGAGAAGGGCGAAGTGACCGCCGAGGTCACCGCCGCCCGCGCCCTTTCGGCCGCGCAGTCCAAGAAACTTGCCGAGACGCTGAAGGCCCGCGTCGGCAAGACCGTGAAACTGAAAACGACCGTCGATGAATCCCTCATCGGCGGTCTTGTCGTCAAGCTGGGCTCGACCATGATCGACACCTCGGTCAAGGCAAAGCTCGCGGCCCTGCAAAATGCAATGAAAGAGGTTGGGTGATGTCAATCCAGGCTGCTGAGATCTCTGCGATCCTGAAGGAGCAGATCAAGAACTTCGGCAAGGACGCGGAAGTGGCCGAAGTCGGTCGCGTGCTGTCGGTCGGCGACGGGATTGCCCGCGTCCACGGGCTGGACAACGTGCAGGCCGGCGAGATGGTGGAATTCCCCGGCGGTATCCGCGGGATGGCGCTGAACCTTGAAGTCGACAACGTCGGTATCGTGATCTTCGGGTCCGA
>JAIXZY010000012.1 GCA_027489355.1 Paracoccaceae bacterium
ACGCAAGGCATCCTGACCGGCCGCTTCCGCCCCGCCGCCAGAATGCCGTCGTCGCGGGGCCTTGCGGAACACCTCGGCGTCAGCCGGATCACCGTGACGCTGGCCTATGCCGACCTCGTCTCCTCGGACTACCTCACCGCGCAAGGTAGGTCGGGCTATTTCGTTTCGGACACCGCCCCCCTGGCGCCGGAGTTTCCCCAGGCCGAACCCCGTGCGGACGCCATCGATTTCAAGGGCTTGACCCAGGGCCGCTTCACCCTGGTGCCCAAGGTGGAACGGCCCGAGGACTGGGACCGCTACCCCTATCCCTTCATCTATGGCCAGGCGGACCCGACGCTTTTCGACCACCAGAACTGGCGGCAATGCGCCCTCCGCGCCCTTGGCAAGCGCGACTTTGCGGCCCTGACCACCGACTACTACGAACGCGACGACCCCCTGCTGATCCAGGAGCTTCTGCGCACCATCCTCCCCCGCCGGGGCATCGCGGCGCGGGAAGATGAGGTGTTGCTCACCTTGGGCGCGCAGAACGCGCTCTGGATCGCCGCCAATGCGCTCCTGGCCCCCGGGCGCCGCGCCGTGGTGGAAAATCCCGGCTATCCCGCCTGGCGCGCCATCGTCGCGGCCACCGGCGCCACCGCCGTCCCCGTGGACGTCGACGCCCAGGGCTTGCCTCCGCAAGTGCTTGACGCCGATGTGGTTTTCACCACCCCCTCGCACCAGTGCCCGACAAACGCCACCATGCCCGTCGACCGCCGCGTGGCCCTTTTGGAGGCCGCAGAGGCGAAAGGCTTCGTCATCATCGAGGACGACTACGAATTCGAGATGTCCTTCCTGAAACCCGTCGCCCCGGCGCTGAAGTCGCTCGACCGGGGCGGCCGCGTCATCTATGCCGGCAGCTTCTCGAAGTCCGTCTTCCCCGGCCTCCGCCTTGGCTACCTCGTCGGCCCCCCCGGCTTCATCGCCGAGGCGCGGGCCTTGCGTGGCCTGATGCTGAAGCACCCGCCCGGCCATATCCAGCGGACGATGGCCTATTTCCTGGGCCTCGGCCACTACGACGCCCTCGTCAACCGCATGAAGAACGCCTACCGCCGCCGTCGCCAGGTCATGGCCGAGGCCATCTCGGCCGAGGGGCTGAGCGTGGCGGGGCAGGGCGGCTTCGGCGGATCGAGCTTCTGGATGCGCGCGCCGGACGACGTGGACACCGAAGAACTGGCCCTATCCTTGCGCGGCGATGGCGTCCTCATCGAACCCGGCCGCGCCTTCTTTGCCGGGGACGGCCCCCGCAATTTCTACCGCCTGGCCTATTCCTCCATCGCCCCGCAGCGTATCCCCGAGGGCGTGGCGCGGATTGCGAAGGCTCTGGCTCTAGCAGGCCGATGAAACTGGCCCTAAGCTGCGGCGGGCCGCGGCGATAGGTTGCGCGCAACTGGCCTTATCGGGCCGCACAGGACATGGAGACAGACGATGAAGATGACGACCGAGGAAGCCTTCGTGAAGGTCCTGCAGATGCACGGGATCGAGCACGCCTTCGGGATCATCGGCTCGGCCTTCATGCCGATATCTGACCTGTTCCCCAAGGCCGGGATCACCTTCTGGGACTGCGCCCACGAAGGCTCGGGCGGGATGATGGCGGACGGCTTCACCCGGGCCTCGGGGAAAATGTCGATGATGATCGCCCAGAACGGGCCGGGGATTACCAACTTCGTCACCGCAGTGAAAACCGCATACTGGAATCATACTCCTTTACTTCTGGTTACCCCGCAGGCCGCCAACAAGACCATCGGGATGGGTGGCTTCCAGGAAGTGGAGCAAATGTCGCTTTTCAAGGACATGGTCTGCTACCAGGAGGAGGTCCGCGACCCCTCTCGCGTGGCCGAGGTGCTGAACCGCGTGATCCTGCAGGCCAAGCGCCAGTCGGCGCCGGCGCAGATCAACATGCCGCGGGACTACTTCACCCATGTCATCGACATTGCTCTGCCCGCGGTGGTGGAGTTCGAGCGACCCTCGGGCGGTGAGGAGGCCATCGCCCAGGCGGCGCAGCTGTTGTCCTCGGCCAAGTTCCCGGTGATCCTGAACGGCGCGGGCGTGGTGATCGGGGGCGCGATCCCGGCCTCGATGGCCTTGGCCGAACGTCTGACCGCCCCGGTCTGCGTCGGCTACCAGCACAACGACGCCTTCCCCGGCTCGCATCCGCTGTTTGCGGGGCCCTTGGGCTACAACGGGTCGAAGGCGGGGATGGAGCTGATCGCGCAGGCCGACGTCGTGCTCGCTCTGGGGACGCGGCTGAACCCGTTCTCGACGCTGCCGGGCTACGGGATCGATTACTGGCCGAAGGGGGCCAAGGTGATCCAGGTCGACATCAACCCGAACCGGATCGGCCTGACGAAGCCGGTGACGGTGGGGATCGTGGGCGACGCGAAGAAGGTGGCCGAGGGGATCCTGGCGCAGCTGTCCAAGACGGCGGGAGACGCGGGGCGGGCGGAACGCAAGGCTCTGATCGCGCAGAAGAAATCCGCCTGGGCGCAAGAGCTGTCGTCCATGGACCACGAACAGGACGACCCTGGCACCACCTGGAACGAACGGGCGCGCAACGCGAAACCCGATTGGATGTCGCCCCGCATGGCTTGGCGCGCGATCCAGGCGGCGCTGCCGAAAGAGGCGATCATCTCGTCGGACATCGGCAACAACTGCGCCATCGGCAACGCCTATCCGTCGTTCGAGGCGGGCCGGAAATACCTCGCGCCGGGTCTCTTTGGCCCTTGCGGCTATGGCCTGCCGTCGATCATCGGCGCCAAGATCGGCTGCCCGGATGCGCCCGTCGTGGGCTTCGCCGGAGACGGGGCTTTCGGCATCGCGGTGACGGAACTGACCGCCATCGGGCGCAAGGAATGGCCCGCGATCACCATGGTCGTCTTCCGCAACTACCAGTGGGGGGCGGAAAAGCGGAACTCCACGCTCTGGTATGACGACAACTTCGTCGGCACCGAGCTTGACACCGACGTCAGCTACGCCGGGATCGCCAAGGCCTGCGGGCTGCAAGGCGTGCAGGCGCGGACGATGGAGGAGCTGACGGCGGCGCTGCGGAAGGCCATCGACGACCAGATGAACCACGGCAAGACCACGCTGATCGAGGCGCTGATCAACCAGGAGTTGGGCGAGCCCTTCCGCCGCGACGCGATGAAAAAGCCGGTCGAGGTCGCGGGGATATCGAAGGCTGACATGCGGCCCCAGGTCGTCTGATGCCCTTCGATCTTGGACCGCTGGCGCTTCTGTGGCTGGCGGTCTCCTGCTTCGTCGCGGGGTTCGTGCGGGGATATTCGGGGTTTGGCTTCTCGGCCCTGCTGATCACAGCTTCCAGTCTGGTGACCAATCCGCTGAACTTCGTCGCGGTTGTCGTCGTTCTGGAAACGGTGATGTCGCTGCAGGCCGCCAAGGGGGCCGGGCCGGATGTGGACTGGAAGCGGGTCGGCTGGCTTCTGGGCGGGGCGGTCATCGGATTGCCACTGGGGCTTTGGGTTCTGACCGGGGTCAGCGAGGACACGGCCCGGGCGGTCATTTCGGGCTATGTGCTGCTGATGTGCGTCGTCCTGCTGGCCGGCTGGCGGCTGGCCTCCGAAGTCGAGGGCGTGCCCAACGGGGTTGCGGGGGTGATCTCGGGCCTTGCCAACGCGCCTGGAATGGGGGGGCTGCCAGTGGCGGCCTTCTTCGCGGCGCAACCGATGCCTGCGGCCGTGTTCCGGGCCACGCTGATCGCCTACTTCCCGCTGCTCGACCTTTATTCCGCGCCGCTTTACTGGCTGGCAGGGCTGGTGACCTGGGACACGCTCTGGGCCAGCCTTATCGCGCTGCCAGTGACGCTTATTGGGAACTGGCTGGGCGGGCGGCATTTCTTCGGCACCGATCCGCAGGACTTCCGCCGCTTCGCGATCATCCTGCTGGCCGGTCTCGCCGTCCTGGGTCTGGGCAAGGCGCTGGTCTGATGTGGCTGATCGTAAATGCCGGGTCGTCGTCGCTGAAGCTGAAGGTCTTTGACGGGGAGCGCGAGGTTGCCAAGGCCTTCGTGGGCGAGATCGGGCCGGACGGGCACAAGGCGGCGATGGCCGAGGGGCTGGCGCAGGCGGGCGTCTCGGTGCACCGGCTGACGGCGGCGGCGCACCGGGTGGTGCATGGCGGAGAAGGGCTGACGACGACCTGCCGGGTGACGCCGGACGTGCTGCGGCAGATCGAGGCCTGCGTGCCTCTGGCCCCCCTGCACAACCCGGCGAACCTGGTGGGGATCGAGGCGCTTGCGACCCTTGCTCCCGACCTGCCACAGTATGCGGCCTTCGACACGGCCTTCCACGCGACGAACCCCGAGGTGGCCACGACCTACGCCTTGCCGAAGTCCGACCGCAATCGGGGCCTGCGCCGGTATGGCTTCCACGGGATCAGCTATGCCGCGCTGGTGCGCATTCTGCGGGGCAGGGGAGAATTGCCAAGGCGGCTCCTCGCCTGCCATCTTGGCAACGGCTGCTCTCTGGCGGCGATCCTGGACGGGCGGTCGGTGGCGACGACGATGGGCTATTCGCCGCTCGACGGGCTGACCATGGGGACGCGGACCGGGGGCATCGACGGCAATGCTGTCCTCCGGCTGGCCGAGCTGCACGGCGTGGAAAGGGCGGGCCGTATCCTGAACCGGGAGAGCGGGCTTCTGGGCCTCGGCGGGATGAGTGACGTCCGCGCGCTTCAAGCGGCAGGGACCGAAGAGGCGCGGTTCGCGCTGGACCATTTCGCCTATTGGGCGGTGCGTCATGCGGGCAGCATGGTCGCCGCGATGGGGGGGCTCGACGCCGTGGTCTTCACTGGCGGCATTGGCGAGAACGACCCGTGGATGCGGAAGGAAATCCTGTCCGGGCTTGGCTATCTGGGAGTTTCTTCCGACCCCGACCGCAATGCCCGGAACGAAACCACCCTGCATGATGCGACATCCCGTGTCGTTATCCTTCTTGTGCCCGCCGACGAGGAGCGGCAGATTGCCCTCGAAGCGCAGGCCGTCAGGGCAGGGGAGGGCGCGTGAACCAGCCGAGGGTCGAGACGCAACGCGAAGTCGGCGACGAGGTCCGCCAGACCACCTGCTACATGTGCGCCTGCCGCTGCGGGATCAACGTTCATCTGAAATCCGGGAAGCTGGCCTACATCGAGGGCAACCGGGATCATCCGATCAACAAGGGCGTCCTCTGCGCAAAGGGTGCGAGCGGGATCATGCAGGTCACGGCACCGTCCCGCCTGAAAGCGCCGTTGCGGCGGGTGGGGCCGCGTGGGTCTGGTGCCTTCGAGGAGATCACCTGGGAAGAGGCGCTGTCCACTGCCGTCGCCTGGATGAAGCCGCTGCGGGAAACCGCGCCGGAGAAGCTTGCCTTCTTCACCGGCCGCGACCAGAGCCAGAGCCTCACCGGATGGTGGGCGCAGAACTTCGGCACGCCGAACTATGCGGCGCACGGGGGGTTCTGTTCCGTCAACATGGCGGCGGGCGGCATCTACACCATCGGTGGCGCTTTCTGGGAATTCGGCCAGCCGGACTGGGATCGGACGAAGCTTTTCGTCATGTTCGGGGTGGCCGAGGACCATGACTCGAACCCGATCAAGATCGGTCTTGGCAAGCTGAAGGCCCGGGGGGCGCGGGTGATTTCCGTGAACCCAGTCAGGACGGGCTATTCTGCGGTGGCGGACGACTGGATCGGTATCACGCCTGGGACGGACGGTTTGCTGATCCTGTCGCTGATCCATTGTCTGCTGGAAGCCGGGAAGATCGACCTCGACTACCTAGCTCAATGGACCAACGCGCCGCTTTTGGTGACGGAAGCGGACGGGCCAGAGAAGGGCCTCTTCGTCCGCAATGCCGAAAGCCAGCCCTTCGTGATCGACCGCCGCACCAGCCACCCGGCGCCCTGGGACGGCAAAGACGTGCAGCCCGACCTCGGCGCCGAATGGCAGGGCAACCGCACCGTCTTCCGCCACATGGTGGAGGAGTACCTGAAGCCCGGCTACGCGCCCGAGGCCGTGGCCGCGCGCTGCGGCGTGACGGCGGCCCGGATCCGCCAGCTGGCCGCCGAACTCGCCGACGTGGCCTTCAACCATGCCATCACCCTCGACCGCCCCTGGACCGACTTCCGGGGCAACGAGCACCCGAACATGCCCGGCCGCCCGGTCAGCTTCCACGCCATGCGCGGGATCTCGGCCCATTCCAATGGCTTCCAGACCGCCCGCGCGCTGCACCTCCTGCAAATACTGCTGGGAAGCCTCGAAACCCCTGGCGGCTACCGCCTGAAACCGCCATACCCCAAGCCCATCGAGGCGCACCCGACGCCCCATTTCGTCTCCACGCCCGGCAAACCCCTGACCGGCCCGCACCTGGGCTATGTCCGCTCGCCCGACGACCTGTGCCTGCTGCCCGACGGCCAACCGGCCCGCATCGACAAGGGCTTCTCCTGGGAAAACCCGTTCTCGGCGCATGGGTTGATGCACATGGTCATCCCGAACGCCCATGCCGGGGACCCGTACAGGATCGACACGCTGTTCCTCTACATGGCGAACATGTCCTGGAACTCCAGCATGAACTCCGCCCGCGTGATGGAGATGCTGACCGAGGAGCGTGACGGGGACTATGTGATCCCCCGGATCATCTACTCCGACGCCTACGCCTCCGAGATGGTCGCCTACGCCGACCTGATCCTGCCCGACACAACCTATCTGGAACGCCACGACTGCATCAGCCTTCTCGACCGACCGATCAGCGAACCCGACGCGGCGGGGGATGCCATCCGCTGGCCGGTGATCGAACCCGACCGCGAAGTGCGCTGCTTCCAGTCGGTGCTTCTGGAACTTGGCGCGCGCCTTGGCCTGCCGGGGATGGTGAACGAGGACGGGACGCCGAAGTTCAAGGACTACGCGGACTATATCGCCAACCACCAGCGCCGTCCGGGCGTCGGTCCGCTGATGGGCTTCCGGGGGAATGGCGAGGCGGAAGGGCGGGGCGCGCCGAACCCCGACCAGCTCAACCGCTACATCGAGAACGGTGCCTTCTACCAGGCGCATGTCCCCGAGGAAGCGGCCTTCTACAAACCCTGGAACGCGGCTTACCAGGACTGGGCGGTGAAGCTTGGCCTTTACGAGACGCCGCAGCCCTATCTCTTCAACATCTGGTCCGAACCGATGCGCCGCTTCCAGCTGGCCGCCGAGGGTTTCGGCCCGCGCCAGCCGCCCGACCACCTCCGCGCCCGCCTCAAACAGGCGATGCACCCGCTGCCGATCTGGTATGCGCCCTATGGCGACGAGGACGCGGCCTTTGGTTACCCGGTCCATGCGCTCACGCAGCGGCCGATGGACATGTACCATTCCTGGGGTAGCCAGAACGCCTGGCTGCGGCAGATCAAGGGGCATAACTACCTGTATCTGCCCACGAAAATCTGGGTAGAGCAGGGGTTTCAGGACGGCGACTGGGCGCGGGTGTCCTCGCGGGCCGGGACGATCGTGGTCCCCGTGGCGCATATGGCCGCGCTGAACGAGAACACTGTCTGGACCTGGAACGCCATCGGCAAGCGCAAGGGGGCCTGGGCGTTGGATGCCGACGCGCCCGAGGCGACGACGGGGTTCCTGCTCAATCACCTGATCTCGGAACTTTTGCCCGACCGCGACGGGCTGCGGCTCTCGAACTCCGACCCCATCACCGGGCAGGCCGCCTGGTTCGACCAGCGGGTGCGAGTAGAGCGGGTTGCGGCCGAGGACCACCCCAGGGGAACGGTGGAGCCGATGTTTGAACGCCTGCCTGATCCACCCCGCGCGGGTGGTGGGCGGGACCACAATTCTTCTGCGAAGAATTGGACTGCGAGTTTTCGCAGAAAATTCGTCGCGCCGGTGGGGGGCGAGACATGACCGGTCTGCCGGGAGCCACCGAAAAACGCCTGGGCCTGGTGATCGACCTTGACACCTGCGTCGGCTGCCAGGCCTGCGTCACCGCCTGCAAGGGCTGGAATGACGGGGGCATCGGCCTTTCGGACCAGGACCCCTACGGCGCCGACCCCTCAGGCACCTTCCTCAACCGCGTCCATTCCTACCAGGTCGCCATCCCCGACGCGCCAGCGCAAGTCGTGACCTTCCCGCGCTCCTGCCTGCACTGCGACAACGCGCCCTGCGTCACTGTCTGCCCGACCGGGGCCAGCTACAAGCGGGCCGAGGACGGGATCGTGCTGGTCAACGAGGACGCCTGCATTGGCTGCGGCCTTTGCGCATGGGCCTGCCCTTACGGCGCGCGCGAGATGGATGCGGCGCAGGGCGTGATGAAGAAGTGCACGCTCTGCGTCGACCGGATCTACAACGAGACTCTGCCGGAAGAGGACCGCGAGCCCGCCTGCGTCCGCACCTGCCCGACGAACGCGCGCCACTTCGGCGATCTGGCGGACCCGGACAGCAAGGTGTCGCAGCTGGTGGCGCAGCGGGGCGGCTATGACCTGATGCCGGATATGGGGACGAAGCCCACCAACAAGTACCTGCCCCCCCGTAAGAAGGGGCCGGGCGAGGCAAGCCCGCTGGCTCCGCTCCTCGACATCAAGGCCACCGGGATCGCCGGGTGGCTCGACCGGATGCTGGGGAAGATCTGAATGCATCCCGCGCCATCGGTCATCCTGTTTTCCACCCTCTCGGGCCTGGGGTTCGGCTTTCTCGCCTTCCTCGGCTGGGGAGCGCTTTTGCCGTCAGGCGGGGCAGCTTTCTCCCTCTGGGGCCTTGGCTACGGGCTGGCGGTCGCGGGTCTTTTCGCCTCGACCTTCCACCTCGGCAATCCGAAGAACGCGCTGAAGGCCTTCACTCAATGGCGCAGCAGTTGGCTGTCCCGCGAGGCCTGGGCCTCGGTCGCCACGCTTCTCATCCTCGCCCCCGTGGCCCTGTCCGACATCTTCGACCTCGAGCTGCCGCGCATCGTCGGCCAGATCGGCGGCACTCTGGCGATCCTCACCGTCCTGACCACCGCGATGATCTATACACAGATCAAGGCCGTGCCGCGCTGGCACCACTGGCTCACGCCGGTCATGTTCCTGACCTTTGCGCTGGCCGGGGGAGCCATGCTCTCCGGCTGCGCCTTGGCGCCGGTGCTGCTGCTTGCGGTGGGGGCGGTGCTCGTCGCCGTCTGGCAGGTCGGAGACCAGGCCTTTGCCAAGGCTGGCCAGACGCTCGGCACCGCGACCGGCCTCGACCGGCTGGGGACGCCCTCGGTCCTTGATCCGGCCCATACGGCGGGAAACTACCTCAAGCGCGAGATGATCTTCGTAGTGGGCCGGAAACACGCGGCGAAGCTGCGGAAGATCGCGCTGGCGCTTTCAGCCCTCCTTCCGGCGCTGGTCCTTCTCCTCCCGCTGGGAGTCTACAGCATCGCGCTGGCCGCCGTTCTCCACCTTGCCGGAGCCCTTGCCGCCCGCTGGCTCTTCTTCGCGGAGGCAGAACATGTCGTGGCACTTTACTACGGCGCGCGGGGATGATCCTGTCGGCCCATGAGCGCGTTCAAGACCTATGACATCCGCGGCCGTCTCGGAACGGACCTGACCGAAGCCATCGCCCACCGGATCGCCCGGGCCTTCGCGGTCGTTACCGGTGCACAGGCCGTGGTGCTGGCGCGGGATTGCCGGGAAAGTTCGCCCGCGCTGGCCGATGCCGTGGCGGCGGGGCTGGTGGCGCAGGGCGTTCGCGTGCTGGACCTCGGGATGGCGGGGACCGAGGAGATGTATTTCGCCACCGCCCATCTGGGGGCAGGGGGCGGGATCTGCGTCACCGCCTCGCACAATCCGCGCGAATACAACGGGATGAAACTGGTCGGACGCGGCGCCATTCCGCTGCCGGATGCCGACTTCGCCCGCATCCGCAGCCTGACCGAATCCGGTGACGTCCTTTCCCCGGCTGCAGGCGGATCGCGCGAGGATTGGTCCTCCGTCCGCGCCGCCTACGTGGAGCATGTGGCGAGCTTCGTAGGGGCCGGCGATCTTGGCCCGTTGCGCATCGTGATGAATGCGGGCAACGGGGCGGCAGGTCCGACGCTCGATGCGCTGGCGGACGGACTTGCGCGCTGCGGTCAGCACGTCGACCTCATCCGTCTGCATCACGAACCGGACGGGAGTTTTCCGAACGGGATCCCGAACCCGCTGCTGCCCGAAAACCGCCCCGTGACTGCACAGGCCGTCCGGCGGGCGCAGGCCGATTTCGGGGTGGCGTTCGACGGGGACTTCGACCGCTGCTTCCTGTTCGACGGCGACGGCAATTTCGTCGACGGCGAGCATGTGGTGGCGCTGTTGGCATCGGCGCACCTGGCCTTGCAGCCCGGCGCAACGATCGTCCACGACCCTCGCGTCGTCTGGGCGGTGCAGGATGCCGTCCGCAAGGGGGGAGGACGGTCGGTCCTTGCCCCGACAGGGCACGTCTTTCTCAAGGCCGCGATGCGCCGCGAAGGCGCGGTCTACGGCGGCGAGATGAGCGCGCACCACTATTTCCAGGGCTTCATGTATTGCGACTCCGGGATGATACCCTGGGTGAAGGTTGCCGAGCTTCTGTCGCATCGGGGACAGAGCCTGACCGACCTTGTCGGTGCCATGCGGCGCGACTTCCCCTCATCCGGCGAGATCAACTTCCGCGTCGCCGACCTTCCCGCCGTCGTGGCCCGCGTCAAGGCGGCGCTGGAGCCGGAGGCCCGGTCGACGGACCGCACTGACGGCCTAAGCCTCGATTTCGGGGACTGGCGGATGAACCTGCGCGCCTCGAACACCGAGCCGCTCCTGCGGCTGAACGTCGAGGCGCGCGGAGACGCGGGTCTGGTGGCCAGTGGCGTGGCCCGCGTTCAGGCGCTGATCGAGGGCTGACCCTCACGCCGAAACGGCGGCACCGGTCGATTTGCGCAGGATCGGCCAGCCGCGGCGGAAGACTGGGATCGGCGGCAGATCCTCGGCCATCGCCTGCAACCGGCTTTCGCGCTGCTGCAGGCGGGCGATTTCTGCGCGGATCTCCGCCAGTTCATCGGCGAGTGTCAGACGGGAAGCGGCCATCTTGGTCCTCCTTTGTTCTTCCCCGCCAGCATCCATGCGATTCCTGAAGACTTCGCTAAGTGACAGAACGAAGGCAGATTGTTTCTGCCTGGGCGGCTTGTCTTGCGTCGGCGGCAGGCGCACCCTGATCGGGCTTGCAGGGTGGGTAACATGTGGGAACTCAGTGTGATCCGGGCGCTGGGGCTGCTGCTGCGGACCTTGCCCCTTGGTGTCTGTCGGGCAGCAATCTGTCTGGCGATTGCCGGCGGACTGGTGGCTGCCGCAGGGATCGGTGCGGCCCTTGGTCAGGCCGCTTTCGGACTGGGTGAGGACCGGACGGCGGCGGGTTGGGGGGCTCTTCTGGGCCTCGGATTCGGCGTCATCACGTTCCGTCTCTTGCGGGGCCGGCTGCTTTGGCCGCTGACGGCGGCGCAGATCGCGGCGATGGTCGAACTTCTGGACCGGCGCCCAATGCCGATCGGTCGCGGACAGGTTGCCCAGGCCCGCGCGCTGGTCCGCCAGCGGTTCGGCGACGCTCCGTCGTTGCGCGCGCTGGACCGGCTGGTCCGGGGCGTGATCCGCACGGCGACGGGTCTGGTGGACGGACTGCTGGTTGAACTGGTGCCGATCCCGGCCCTGGACCGCCTGGCGCGCGCGACGGGCAGCCACCTCGTCCTCACCCTCGACCTGATCGACGGCGCGATCCTGGCCCATGCGCTGCGCACCCGGTCCGAAAACGCCTGGGAGGCTGCACATGACGGTCTGGTGCTGTACACGCAGAATGCCCGGACCCTGCTGACCAATGCCTTCTGGCTGGCGCTGACCGGCTGGGTGCTGGCGGGGCTGTTGTTTCTTGCGACCCTCTCGGCGCTCGCCTCGCCGGTGTGGGTGCCGGGGGCGGGGCTTCTGCTTGCGGCGATCTTCGCCTGGGCGGTGAAGTCCGCAGTCTATGATCCCTTCGCTTTGGCCTGCCTGGTGCAGCTTCATCTGCGTCTGGCCGACGGCCAGGACCCACTGCCGGAATGGCGCGGCCGCCTGACCCAGGTCTCTGACAAGTTCCGCCAGCTTGGCGACCGCGCGCTTCGATGGACGGCAGTGGAGGCGCAGGACGCCTAGACCCTATCCGGCAATCCCGCAAATCCATGAAAATGAACTGAAGGCCGGTTGCGGCACCCCGGCTTCTGTGGCAAGACTGGCCCAGAAGCCAATCAGACCGATGAGTTCAGAATGAGCGAGTTCGCCACCCGCCGTGTGATGATGGTGGATACGCAGGTCCGCCCCTCGGACGTGACCAAGTTCCCGATCATCGACGCCATGCTGACCGTTCCTCGCGAAACCTTCGTGCCCGACGACAAGCGCGAGGCGGCTTATGTCGGCGAGAACCTGCCCCTGGCCCCCGGCCGTGTGGTGCTTGAGGCGCGGACGCTGGCAAAGCTTCTGGATGCGCTGGACGTGCAGCCCTCGGAACTGGTGCTGGACGTGGGCTGCGGGCTTGGCTACTCGGCCGCCGTGATCGCGCGCCTTGCCGAAACCGTTGTCGCCGTCGAGGAAGACGAAAGCCTTGCCGCCGATGCGCAGCGGCTTTTGTCGGAAGAGGGCGTGGACAATGCCGTGGTGATCGCCGGCAAGCTGGTCGAAGGCGCGGCGAAATGCGCGCCCTATGACGTGATCACCATCGAAGGTGGCGTCGAAGATGTGCCCGCCGCGATCCTGGCGCAGCTGAAGGACGGTGGCCGGATCGGCGCAGTTTTCATGGACGGCGCGGTTGGAACGGCGCGCATCGGCTACAAGACGGGCGGCAGCCTGACCTGGCGCCCGGTGTTCAACGCGGCGGCCCCCGTGCTTCCGGGCTTTGCCCGGCCGCGGGGCTTTGCGCTCTAGGCCGGGATGGCCCTGTCCGGCCGGGAACGACCCGACCGGACCACGAAGCAATGCCCGGCCGACCGGCTGCGGCCCAGGATGAGGCGGGACAAGATGCGTGGATGGCTTCTGTCGGTGATGGTGGTGCTGGTCGCGCTGGCGGCATCTCCGGGTGCAAGGGCCGAAACGCTCGCCGATGCGCTGGTCGCGGCCTACAAGAATTCGAACCTGCTTGACCAGAACCGCGCCGTGCTGCGCGCCGCCGACGAGGGCGTTGCCGAGGCTGTCGCGGCCCTGCGTCCTGTGGTCTCCTACACGATGCGGGGGTCCTGGCAGCGGGCCGACGTGTCGGGCCTGTTCGGGACTACCGTCCGTGAGGGGCTGTCCGCCGCGCTGACGCTCACCGCCGAGCTGACGATCTGGGATGCCGGGCGGCGGCGCCTGGGGATCGAGATCGCAAAGGAAAGCGTGCTGGCCACGCGACAGGCTCTGGTCGACGTGGAACAGAACGTGCTGCTGGCCGCGGTCCGCGCCTATGTGGATGTGCGGCTTGCGCAAGAGGTGGTCGCGCTGCGGCAGAACAACCTGCGGCTCATTACCCAGGAGCTTCGCGCGGCGCAGGACCGGTTCGACGTGGGCGAGATCACCCGCACGGACGTTTCCATCGCCGAGGCGCGACTGGCCGCATCGCGTGCAGCTCTGGCTTCCGCCGAAGGTCAGCTGATGATCGCGCGCGAGGCCTACAAGGCCGCGACGGGGGCCTATCCGGGTAACCTCGCCCCGCTGCCCAAGGCCCCGGCGCTGCCGCGCACGATGGAGGAAGCGCAGGCCGTGGCGCGGGGCACCCACCCGCTGATCCGTCAGGCCCAGCACCAGGTGACGGTCGCCGACCTCCAAGTCGATGTCGCCGAGGCGAACCGCGCCCCCACCATCGGGCTTGGCGCCACGTTCAACGCTGACGACGACAACCTGGAGTCGCAGACCCTTGGCCTGACCATGAGCCAGACGATTTACGCCGGTGGCAAGCTTTCGGCCCTGCAGCGGCGCGCGATCGCTGGCAAGGACGCGGCCCGGGCCGCCCTGCAGCAGACCGCCGTGGGCGTGGTGCAGAACGTCGGCGTCGCCTGGGCGAACCTTGCCGTCGCTGCTGCGTCGATCGAAGCCTCGGACCTGCAGATCCGCGCCGCTCAGGCGGCCTTCGACGGCGTGCGCGAAGAGGCTGCTGCCGGCACCCGCACCACGCTGGATGTCCTGGACGCCGAGCAGGAGTTGCTGGATGCCCGCAACGCCCGCCTTCAGGCCGAAGCGCAGCGTTACGTCGCGGTCTACCAGGTCCTTGCGACCATGGGCCTTCTGACCGTTGACCACCTTCAGCTGGGCATCCCGACCTACGACCCCGAGGCCTATTACGGCGCGGTTGAGAAGGCCCCCGCACATTCGGCACAGGGCAAGAAGCTGGACCGGATCCTGGAAAAGATCGGCAACTAGGCCGGCCTCCGCAGTCCAAGGTGAAATCTGTTGCTATGCCTGGGCTTGGGGCGGTAAGTTGACATGCAACGCAGTGCAAGCAGGCGGATGATCCCTATGGCGGGGCCTCTGAGTTCTGAGGAAATCGAGGATGTCGTCTCCTCGGTCAGGCGGCTTGTGTCGAACGAACAATCGTCCCGCAAGCTCAGCCGCGATCTGAACGCCGAACGGCTGCTGCTGACGTCCGCCCTGCGCGTGGTGTCGGAAGCCAGCCCGCTGGCCCCGCTGATTCTGGACGAGAGGGTCGAAGAGCAGCCCGCTTCCCCCGATCCCGTGGTCGAGCCGGGGCCTGCCGAGGATGACGTCGACCTGATCGAGGCCGAGTGGGAGGATGAGCTCTGGCCCGAGCCCGAGGTGATCTCGCTTGGCGAGGTCGCGCTTGGTGCCGAGGAGGCAGAGGTTGTGCTGCCCTCGGCCGATGTGGCCGAAGATCTCGTCGCCGAAGCCGAAGCTCTGCCAGACGCCTGGTCCGAGGTTGGACCGGACTTTGTCGAGGACGAACCCATCCCCTTCGTGCCGCTGCGCCGCCGCGCCGAAAGTCTGGCCGCGCGTCTTGCAGCCGGTGCCGTTACCGAAGCGGAGCCCACGGAAGCCGCTCTTTCGACCGCAGAGGCGCTTCCGGCAGAGGTGCATCAGGATGCTCTGCCAGAGATCCCCGAACCTGAAGTGTCTGAAGCACCTGACGTGCCAGAAGCGCCCGCAGAACCTCGCCTCACGTCCGGGATCGTCGATGCCGACGGGACCGAGCTTGCGGTCCTGGATGAGGCGGCGCTGCAGGAAATCGTGCGCCAGATGATCCGCCACGAGCTGCAGGGTGACCTGGGCGAGCGGATCACCCGCAACGTGCGCAAGCTGGTGCGGGCCGAGATCAACCGCGCGCTGATCGCGCGCGACCTCGACTGACGCTGACCCTGCACAAATGAAAACGCGCCCCGCAGGGCGCGCATCGGCGGTGCTGGACGGCGCGGTTCAGGCGGCTTCGGCCTGCTCCAGTTCCAGCGCGTGACGACGCTCGGATTCCTCGCGCGACAGCGCGACCGAAGTGCGGATGCCCTTGGCGACGAATTCCATCAGACCCTTAACGACACGCTCGTTCGGGTCGATCCCGGCGCAGGACAGCACCTCACGGCCGTCGCGCGAACGCGCCCAGCGGGCGATCTGGTCCGGGCCGTTGCCATACTTCTTGTCGTCGGCAATGGCATCGTCCAAAGCCGCCAGAACCACGGCGGCAAAAAGCTTGCGTGCACGCTGGCCCTGCTCGAAGTTGAAGGCTGTGCTGTCGATGGTGTCACGCATCTGATTTTCCTTTTTTCTTGCTCTTGTGTTTCGCGACGTCCGTGGGTTTTAGCGGTTTGAACACGATTCGGGCTGACTGGTTTTGGAATGACTGCTATGCGTCTGGTGCATGGCGCTTGCCCGGCAAAACTGTATCTAGTCGTCGAACCCGGACCTGCCCGCCGAAATATGGGGGAGGTCGTCGCAGTTTCAACCTTTGGTTAAGAAAATTTGCGTCAGGCGGAAGGGTCGGAGATGTGCAGGGTTGCACCTCCGGCCTTGAGGGGCCCGCCGGACCGGTCAAGCCGCAAATGGGCGAGTCCGCGACCCCCGGACTGGGTGAACAGCGTCCCAACTGGCCTGCCGTCCAGGGTAATCTCGGTACCGGGGGGCGCTGCCCCCTCGACCACGACCTGCACCAGACCCTTGCGCAGCTCGGTCTTGTGCTTCATCCGCGCGGTCACTTCCTGGCCGACATAACAGCCCTTGCGGAAGTCGACGCCGTGCAGGCGCTCGAACCCGGCTTCCAGGATGTACGTGTCCTCCGGCAACAGTTCGATTCCGCTTTCCGGGATGACATGGTCTACCCGGATCGCATCCCAGTCGACCGGCGCGGCGGAGTACGGCTCAAGACCGTAGAGCCGCCACCCAAGGGCCGGATGGCGCGGATCGGGCAGGGCGCCTTCGGGGGCGGTGCCCAGTCCTCGGCTGACAGTCAACTGGGACGGTCCGATCTGCACCTGCGCCCGCAGCCGGTAGAGCGTCAGACGCCGCAGCGTGTCGGCGGCAAGGGGCGTGGCAATGTCGATCAGAAGCTGCCCGTCCGGCGTATGCACCACGAAGAAGTCGGCCAGATACTTGCCCTGCGGCGTCAGCAGCGCCGCCCAGACGATGCCGGGACCCTTCTCCAGCGGGCGCATGTCGTTTGACACCAGCCCTTGCAGGAAGGTCAGGGCGTCCTTGCCGGTCAGCGTCCAGATCGTGCGGGAAAAGTCCTGGGTCATGGTGCGAAGTCTAGGCAGAGGCTTCGGGAAGCGGAAGCCTCAGTCACGCAGTTGTGCCTCGTGCAGCTGGGCATAGGGGCCGCGCCGCGCGATCAGCTCGTCGTGGGTGCCTTCCTCGACCAGCCGGCCGCGGTCCAGCACGATGATCTTGTCCGCCCCTTTCACCGTCGACAGCCGGTGCGCGATGACCAGCGTCGTGCGGTCAGTCTGCGCCCGCGACAGCGCAGCCGAAACGGCGGCCTCGGTCCGCGTGTCCAGGGCCGAGGTCGCCTCGTCCAAAAGCAGCACCGGCGCATCGGCCAGCAACGCCCGCGCAATCGCCACCCGCTGCCGCTGCCCCCCCGACAGGGCCGAGCCGCGGGCACCCGCCCGTGTGTCCAGCCCCTGCGGCAGGGATGCGACAAAGGCGGCGACTTCCGCATCCTCCAGCACCCGGGCCAGTCGGGCCGGGTCCCGGTCGGTCCGGCCGAGCAGAAGGTTTTCGCGCAGCGTTTCGTCGAACAGCGCCGCGTCCTGGCTGACCGAGGCCAGCAGCGCCCGCTGGTCCGAAAGGCTCAGGTCCTGCACATCGACCCCGCCGATCAGGATGCGGCCCTCCTGCGGCTCGATCAGCGCGGCGATCAGCTGGAAGACGGTGGACTTGCCCGCGCCCGAGGAGCCGACCAGCGCCGTGACTTTCCCGGCCTCGGCAGTGAAAGTCAGCCCGTCCAGGACGGGGCGGTCGGGGTAGCTGAAGCTGACGTTCTCGAAGCGGATCTCGGGCGCGCCGGCGGGCGGCTGCGCGCGGCTTTGCGCCGGACGCTTGCCCGAGGGGCGGGTGTCGAACAGCGTGAAGATGCGTTCCAGGCTGGCTTCTGCGACCTGCCATTGTCCCGCAAGATCGCTGAGCCGCCGGATCGGCTGGAAGGTCAGCGCCATGGCGGTGAAGAAGGACATGAACTCACCCGTCGTGCGCTGGCCGCTGGCGACCTCGGCTCCGCCCAGCATCAGGACGGCAAAGAAGCCAAGCCCAGTCACCACGTCGACCAGCGCGGGCATGGCGGCACGGCCAAGCGCGGTCTTCACCTCGGCGCGCAGGATGGTTTGCACGATCCGCTGGAAGCGCGACGCCTGGTAGTCCTCCATCCGGTTCAGCTTGACCGCCTGGATGCCGTGGAAGATCTCGTCCAGCCGGGTGGCGCGCAGGCCCGACTGTTCCCGCGTCAGCATCGCCTTCTTCCTCAGGTACCGCCGCAGCACATAGGCGGGCAGCAGCAGAAGCGGCGCGCCGATCAGCGCGGCGGCAGTCCACCACGGATCGATCAGGATTGCCACGACGAAAAGCCCGATCAACGAGACAAGGTCGCGACCCACCCCCCCGATCACCAGCACCGCAGCCCCCTGCGCCGCCATCGTGTCGCCCTGCACCCGCTCGATCAGCTTGCCGGGGGAATGGTCATGGAAGAACGCCGCGTCCAGCGTCAGCAGATGCCGCACCAGGTCGACCTGCATTGCCCCGGCGGCATGCTGGTTCACATAGGTCAGCAGCCAGCGCCCGATGATCGAGGTGATTGCCCGCAGCACGAACAGCCCCAGGATCGCAAGCCCCACCCAGATCAGCGCGCCGGACCCGCCCTCGGCGAAGACCACGTCGAACAGCGGCTCCAGCATGTAGGACAGAAGGCCGAGGGTGGAGCCCTCGATCATCATCACCAGGAAGGCCAGCAGCATCACCGGCAGGTGCGGGCGCAGGTAGCCGGCCCAGAACCGCCGGAAAAGCTCGCGCGAGGAATAGGGACGGGCTTGATCCAAGAGGGGCCTGCGTGGTGGCTGCCCCATCGGGTTTACCGGGAAAGGCGGGATGCCTCAAGCCGGGCCGGTTGACGGGGGCCGCCGCCGGCCCTAGCCATGGGGACCAAGCGAAGGAGAGACGCATGAGCCTTGCCAACGGCCGCCCCTATCTGGCCATTCCCGGACCTTCGGTGATCCCCGACCGGGTCCTGCGCGCGATGCACCGGGGCTCGCCCAACATCTACGAAGGCCCGCTGATCGACATGGTGGCCTCGCTCTTCCCCGACCTGCGCAGCGTGGCGGGGACGACGGGCCATGTGGCGATCTACATCGGCAACGGCCACGCGGGCTGGGAGGCGGCGAACGCGAACCTGTTCTCGAAGGGCGAAAAGGCGCTGGTGCTGGCCGTGGGGCAGTTCGGCCTGTCCTGGGCCAATTCGGCCCGCGCGATGGGGATCGATGTCGAGGTGCTAGACTTCGGCAAGTCCTCGCCCGCCGACATGGAACGGGTCGAGGCTGCGCTGCGCGCTGACACCCGGCACGAGATCAAGGCCGTGCTGACGACGCATGTCGATACCGCCAGCTCGATCAAGACCGACATCCCGGCGCTGCGGGCGGCGATCGACGCGGCCGGGCACCCTGCGCTTCTGGCGGTGGATTGCATCGCCTCGCTTGGCTGCGACGAATTCCGCATGGACGACTGGGGTGTCGACGTGATGGTCGCCGCCTGCCAGAAGGGCCTGATGACGCCGCCCGGCCTGGCCTTCGTCTGGTTTAGCGAGGCCGCCCGCCTGCGCTGCGGCACGACCGACCTGGCCACGCCCTATTGGGCCTGGGGCGCCCGCGCCCAGCCCGAGGAGTTCTGGCAGATCTGGGACGGCACCGCCCCGACCTCGCACCTTTACGGCCTGCGGGAAGCCCTGGACATGATCCGCGAAGAGGGCCTGCCGAACGTCTGGAAGCGCCACCACACGCTCGCCTCGGCGGTCTGGGCGGCGTTCGACCGCTGGTCGGCGGGCAATCCGGCCATCGGGATGAACGTCGCCGACCCGGCCGATCGCGGCTGGTCGGTCACCGCCGCCCGCTTCGGCGCGCCCCATGCCACGCGCCTGCGCGAGTGGTGCGAGACGCGGGCCGGGGTGACGCTGGGCATCGGCCTTGGCATGGCGCCCTCGACCGACCCGGCCTACCACGGCTTCCTGCGGGTGGCGCATATGGGCCATGTGAATGCGCACATGACGCTGGGGGCGCTTGCGGTGATGGAAGCGGGCCTGCAGGCGCTGGACATCCCGCACGGCGACGGCGCCCTTTCGGCGGCGGCGCAGGTGGTGGCGAAGGGTGCGCTGTAGCGCCCCCTACGCCTTCGCCCGCCGCTCGCGGACCGAGATGTAGATCGCCGATCCGATCAGGATTGTCACGCCCAGCACCGTCCAGCGGTCGGGCAGGTCGCCGAAGAAGAGAAAGCCCAGAAGCGTCGCCATCACGATCTCGGTGAAGGCCAGCGGCGCCAGAAGTGAGGCCTCGGCATGTTCGTAGGCCCGGGTGATCAGCACATGGCCCAGGGTGGCGATCACGCCCAAAGCGGCCAGCATCGCCCATTGCACGGCGGAGGGGGCCGCCCACAGCACCGGCAGCGCCAGCGTCAGCAGCGCCGCTCCGATCGCCGAGGTCTGGAAGTTCAGCACCATCGCATTCGCCACGCCTGCCATGGCCCGTGTCATCACGAAATAGGACCCCAGCGCCACTCCGGCTCCCAGCGCGAAGAGCGTTCCGGAGTTCACCTCGACCAGTCCCGGCCGGATGATGATCAGGGTACCCGCGAAGCCCACGGCGACGGCGGCCCAGCGGCGCGGGCCGACCTTCTCGCGCAGCGCCAGCGCCGAAAGGACCACGACCACCAGCGGGTTGACGAAGAAGATCGCCAGCGCATCGGCGATGGGCAGGGTCTTCAGCGCCTGGAAGAACAGGAAGGTGGCCCCGAACAGCAGGATCGCCCGCGCCAGCTGCCGCAAGGGCTGCGCCGGGCGGAACGCCCGCGCGCCCTCGGCCCGCAACGCGAAGGGCAGGGTCATCAGACCGCCGAACAGCGCCCGCGCCCAGACGACGATCAGGATCGGCATCCCGGCCTGGCCCAGTTTCTTGGCGATCACGTCGATCACCGGCAGGATGGCCATCGCGGCAAGCATCAGTCCGACCCCGACCAGCGGGCGTGGAGTGGCAGAAGGAAGCATCATCGATCCTGTCGTGCAGCGTCAGGCCAGGGTGGCGAAACAAGGGATGACGGTCGGCACGCGGCCCGTCGCGGCGGTCCCGGCGGCACCCACCGGGGGGTTCACACCCCCGGACCCCCGTGGGATATTTGCAGAAGGGAAAGGCATCCGGTCCTCTCTCCTGTCCGGCAGGTTCATCCTCCAGGGGGATGCGGATGGTGTCGTAAAGGCTCTGATCGGCCGAAACGTCAAAGGCGCGCGCGCCCCTCTGGCCGCGATCGAGCCGGACCGGTCGCGCGCGACGGGCCAAGGGCGCGGGCCACCTGCGTCGCCGCCCGCAGGAAGGGGCCGGTCCTGGTTCGGGGGCTTGCGAACCGGTGGCGCAGGATGTCGCGGACGGGCAGGGTGGCGGGCTTCACGTTCAGAAGCTTGCGCAGGATCCAGGAACGGAAATCTGACGCCGCCTTGCTGGGCGTGCCGGGCCGGATGCAGGTCATGCCTCGCCGCAGTGCGGTTGCGCCCGGAAAGCTCCGAACGGTCCGGCAGGAGAAGCTCGGCCCTCGCCTTCTGGCTGACATGCCGCGTCGGCAGCGTCAGGTGGAAGCGGTCCGGCGTCACTTGCACGATGGGCGCCCCGTCGTCCTGCGACCAGGCGAAGACGACCCGCCGGCAAAGGCCCGGCCCGCCTGCGATGGTTTGGAAGCATAGGCGCGTCAAATCCAGATGCGGGGCATGGTCCGTGGCAACACCCATCGCCCTGGCCACCGCCCGGGCCAGCTGGTCAAGCTGCAGGGACGCGGAAAGGATCGCCTGCGTCAGCTTTCGGTCCGGCATCCCCGCCGCGCCGAGGATCAGGATTTGCATCGCCCCCTCCGTTTGACCGGAGGGGACCACATCCCGCGCGCAAAGCCAAGCGGGTCAGCCGCCGTTCTTCGCCAGCCAGTCCGTCATCCATTTGATCTCGGCTTCCTGGGCTGCAATGATCCCTTCGGCAAGTTTCTTCACCTCCGGGTCCTTGCCATGCTCCAGGACGATCTTCGCCATCTCGACGGCACCCTGATGGTGCGCGATCATGCCCTTGATGAAGTCCACATCGGCATTGCCGCTGTATTCCATCATCATCGCCTGGTGCATCCTGTCGTTGGCCTCCATGAAAGCCATCGAGGCAGGACCCTGGTCGCCCATCATATGGCCCTCGTGACCGGTCTCCTGCGCCAGGGCGGGAACGGCGGTGGCAAGGATTGCGGCCAGGGCAAGGTGCTTCAGCATCATCGATCTCCTACATGGTCGGGTAGCCCCGTGTCGGGCCTTCCCCCGTGGGAAGGAAAGTCATTTCGTCGTGAGCCGGGAAAGGCGGCACTCTGCCGCATTGTTCTGCTCCTGTGCACGACGGAAGCCGATCTGTGCAGCGCCGGCGGGCTTCTGCCTCTTCCCGAAGGGGGGCGGCGGGCGTATGTTTGCACAACACATCAGGAAAGGCAGGCGGTGCAGGTGGCGAAGCACAGGCGGCAGCGTCCCGTGGTCGGGATCATCGGCAACAGCTACGTGGTCAACAACAGCTATCCCACCCATTCGGCGGGGACGATGAACACGGCTGCCGTGGCCGAGGTCGCGGGGGCCGTCCCGCTGATCATCCCGTCCGATCCGCGCTACGTCGGGGTCGAGGAACTGCTGGACCTCTGCGACGGCTTCCTGCTGACCGGCGGTCGCCCGAACGTTCACCCCAGCGAATACGGCGAGGAAGAGACCCCCGCCCACGGCGCTTTCGACCGCAACCGCGATGCGATCACGCTGCCCCTGATCCGCGCCTGCGTCGACCGCGGCCAGCCCTTCCTTGGCATCTGCCGCGGTTTCCAGGAGGTGAACGTGGCCCTGGGCGGCACGCTTCACCCCGAGATCCGCGATCTTCCGGGCCGGATGAACCACCGCATGCCGCCCGATGGCACGCTTGAGGAATGTTTCGCGCTGCGCCACACCGTGACTTTCTCCGAGGGCGGCGTCTTCCACAAGCTGATGGGCGCGCGCGAGGTGATGACCAACACGCTCCACGGCCAGGGGATCGCGCGAGCGGGCTGCCGGATCGTGATCGACGGCCACGCCCCCGACGGCACGCCCGAGGCGATCTACGTCAAGGACGCGCCGGGCTTCACCTTGTCCGTCCAGTGGCACCCGGAATGGAACGCGGGCAGCGACCCGGTTTCGCGCCCGCTTTTCCAGGCCTTCGGCGAAGCCGTCGCCGCCTGGGCCGAGGGTGAGCGTCCCGCCGCGATGGCGCGGTCGGCCTGACCGGGGCGTGTTGAGCCAGATCAGGGCGGGGCAGGGCGGTTTCCGCCACAAAGGGTGCAGTCCGCAACGGAGGCTCCCATGTTCCTGCTGATCGCCTATGCCACCACCGACGGCCAGACCCGCAAGATCGCCCGTTTCGCCGCCGACCGTCTGGTCACCACCGGTCATTCCGTCGAGCTTTTGAATGTCGAGGACGCGGACGGTCTGGACCTGTCCCGCTTCGACGGGGCCGTCCTCGCCGGCTCGCTGCATGCCGGAGGCTATCAGAAAGCTCTGGCCCGCTTTGCCGGCGATCAGGCTGCCGCGCTGGCCCTGCTGCCGACACTTTTCCTTGCCGTTTCGCTGTCGGCCGCCGGGAACGATCCCGAAGACTGGTCGGGCCAGCGCCGCTGCCTGGCCGAGTTCGAGACGGAAACCGGCTGGACCCCCGGCCGGGTCGAACATGTGGCGGGGGCCTTCCGGTTCAGCGAATACGACTTCTTCCGCGCCTGGGCGATGCGCCGGATCGCCGACCAGAAGGGCGAGCAGGTCGACCCCGGCAAGGACAAGGAATACACCGACTGGGCCGCGCTCATCCTGGCGCTGGACGGCTGGCTGGCGGGGATCGCCCCCCGCGTCAAAGGCGGCGCAGCTTCAGCCGGGTGATCCGGTTCTCACGCTTGCCTACGACTTCGAAGCGGAAGCCGTGGAAGCTGAAGACCTGGCCCTCGTTCGGGATCATCTGCGCCTCGTGGATGACCAGTCCCGCAAGCGTGTTCGCCTCGTCGTCGGGCAGTCGCCAGTCCGTCGCCCGGTTCAGGTCGCGGATCGTCATCGCCCCGTCGACCAGCCAGGCCCCATCCTCGGTCATGGTCAGCCCGGAATCCTTCCGCACCACGTCGAACTCGTCGGTGATGTCGCCGACGATTTCCTCCAGAATGTCCTCCAGCGTGATCAGGCCCTGCAGCGTGCCGTATTCGTCGACGACCAGCGCGAAATGCGTGCGCCGCGCCAGGAATTCGCGCATCTGTTCGTCCAGCGCCGTCGTCTCGGGGATGAAGTAGGGCTTCATCGCCACCTTCACGATGTCCAGCGCCTCGATCCCCTGCGCCTCCTCGCCCCGGATCAGTCGGTCGACCTCGCGCAGCAGGTCCTTGGCGTGGACGACGCCCAGGATGTTGTCGTCACTTTCGCGGAAGATCGGCAGGCGCGTGTAAGGTGACGCAAGGACGCGGCTGATGATCTCGCCCGGAGCAAGGTCCGCGTCGATCATCTCGATCTGGCGGCGGTGGCGCATGATCTCGTCCACCGTGCGGTGGCTCAGGTCCAGCGCGCCCAGCAGGCGGTCACGGTCGGCCTTCTCCACAGCGCCTTCGGAATGGCCAAGCGCGATGGCCCCGGCGATGTCCTCGCGCAAGGCCTCCATCGCGCTTTCCCGCGTCGCGCGGGGGAACAGCCGCAGTACCCAGCGGAAGAGGCGGTGCAGAAGCGAAGGGCGGACGGGCAGGGTGGTCGGGTCGCTTGGCATGGGGGTCTCAGGCCTTGCGGGCCAGGGGGTGCTTGGTCAGGACCAGGTCCTTCAGGTGGTCGTCCAGCACATGCGTGTAAATCTCGGTCGTTGCAACATCGGCATGACCGAGCAGCGTCTGGATCACCCGCAAGTCGGCACCATGCGCCAGCAGATGTGTCGCAAAGGCATGGCGCAGGACATGCGGCGTCACCCGGGACGGAGAAATCCCCGCCAGCACCGCCACATCCTTGACCAGGCTGTGGAAATACTGCCGCGTCAGGTGGCCCGCCGCCCCCTCGCCCGGGAACAGGTAGCGCGAGGGCGCGCGCCCGGCCTTCCGCCCCGCCTCCTCCTCGGCATCCCGATGGGCGAGCCACTCTGCCAGCGCCGTGCGGGCAGGGGACGAAAGCGGCACCATCCGCTCCTTGTCGCCCTTGCCCTTGACCAGGATCATCCGCGGATTGCCCCGCACGGCGGCAACGGGCAGACCGACCAGTTCGGTGACCCGCAGACCCGTGGCGTAAAGAAGCTCGAACAGAGCCGTGTCGCGCAGCCGGTCGACCGGATTGCGGCCCCGCGTACGGGCGGCCTCCATCAGGCGCGTGACCTCGGCCTCGGTCAGCGTCTTCGGCAGGCTCTGCGCCCGGCCCGGTCCGGTCAGCCGCAGCGCGGGGTTGTCCTCGCGCCAGCCCTCCTCGAAGGCAAAGCGGTAAAGTTGCCGGATCGACGACAGCCTCCGCGCCCGCGTCGCCTTGGACAGGCCCTGCGCGTCGCAATGGATCAGGTAGTCCTCCACCGCCTCGCGCCCCGCAGTCCCCAAGGCAAGCCCCCGCCGGCCCAGCCAGTCGGCGAAGTTCACCAAGTCGCGGCCGTAGGCCAGCTGCGTGTTCCGCGCGGACCCAAGCTCGGCCGCGCGGGCGTCGAGGAAGGTGGAAATCCAGCGCCCCGCCTCGGCATCCGGCATGGTCAGCCCCGCCGCTCCAGGATCATCAGCTCCAACGCCGTGCGCCGCGCCACGCCTTCCAGCCCGGCCAGACGCAACAGCGACAGCCCTTCGGTCACGCCGCGCAGATCGCCCTGAACCCCCCGCGCGATGTTGTCGATGGCGGTGATGATCGCCTCGCCCTTCCGGTTGCCGTCCAGAAGCGCCTTGGCCTCGGTCGATGGCGCGGGCGCCCGGAACGCGGTCGAGATCGCCCGGCCGAGGCTGTCAGGCGGTACCACGCCCTTCGCATCGCCCACCGCCAGCGCCACCAGGAAGGCATCCTCGGCACTCGCGGGCTTGTGCTGCTTTGCCACCGCCTCGGCCTGCGGCGACAGAAGCCCGACCCGGAACGCAATCGCCGCCGCCTCGCCGGTCAGCGGTATGTCCTGCAGCGCCTTGCCGAAGAGCGTTGCGAACGGCACCTCCAGCTCCACCTCCTGCATCGTCGCCCAGACCGGCGGCAGCGTCGCCGCCACGCGGGTCCCGTCCCCCGCGCTGAGTGCCGCCTCGAAGTCCTGAAACGCCGCAACCCGGTCCCAGACCCCGCCCGAGGCCGCCGGGTCGCGTTCGGTGTAAAGCCCCAGGATCACGTTCGGCGGAATGGTCCCGGCCCGCGTCAGCCGCTCCGCCGCTTCGATCCGCGCCTTCCAGCCTGACCGCGGCCCAAGCTCGGCATAGGAAAAGGCCAGCGGCAGGCCCTCGGTCGGCAGGGGCTCGCCGATGGCGGCATAGATCATCCAGTCCAGCGGCGTGACCGGATTCGGGGCAGGGGGGACCGGCTCGCCCTCGTAAAGATCGGGGTCCAGGAAACGCGACAGCAGCGCCTCCTGGTCCGCCGTGATCTGGTTCAGCGCGCGCGAGGTCCGGATCGTCAGCGCCGCCGTATCCCAGTCGCCCGACCGCGCCAGGCAGAAGATCCGCGCAGGCACCGTGGGTGCCAGGTGCGGGGCGTCCGACATGGACTGGCAAGCCCGATCCTCGGCCCCGGTCAGCAGAGCCACGTCGAAGGCCCGGCGGAACAGGTCAGGCGTCGTTGCCCCCGCCGCGTCGATCAGGGCCGCCGCCTGTTCCAGCGCCCCCATCGACAGAAGCTTGTCGATCCGCACCTGCAACAGCTCGCCCCGCCCCCCGGCATCGACGGGCGCCTCGATCTCGGCCAGAAGGATCGTCAGGAACAGCTGGCGCAGCGCCGGCAGGTCGTCATCCGGGTGCGTCACCAGACGCTCGGCCACCTCGCGCGTCAGGCCCGCGCCCCAAAGATCGTGCGGAAAGCCCGACACGGCGGGCGCGATCAGCCCCACCCCGTCCGGCGACGGCCCGTCCAGCGCCGAAGTCGTGACCGCCGCGGGCAGCGCGGCCCCGGCTTCTGTCACCGGCGGCTCGTTAATGGCGGTCGCCGGTGCTGCGCCTGCAGCCGCGGGTGTTGCCACGGATTGCGACAGCCAGTCGATCGCGGAAAGCGGCCCGCCCGCATCCTGGCCCGCCGCCGGATGCCCCAGCATCAGAAGTGACAGAAGCCCGGCGCTACTGATCCGCATTCAACACCACAGGCTTCTTCACTTCGCCCTGACTGGGGGTCAGATCACCCAGATAGGCATAGCCCGTCAAGCCGATGAAGCCCAAAATCACCAGCACCACCAACGCCTTGATGATCCGACCCATCGCCTAGCCCTTCCTCGACCGTCCCGGACGGCTTGATCCGCCCGGCTATTGTTGCTGCGCGCGACCGGATAAGCCCCCGGCGCGGCAGATGCCATTGCAAATCTATATAGCATTCGGGAAGACTTCACGCCATTGAGGGGGAAAGATTTCCCGTCGGCAAGTCCTTGCCAGCGGGGTTGCCGGATGGTGTGGCATGGCAAGATTGGTCAAGACGGTGGTCCTTGTGGGCATGATGGGCGCGGGCAAGACCGCGGTCGGCACCGCGCTGGCCCGCCAGCTTGGGGTCGCCTTCCAGGATTCCGACGAAGAGATCGTCCGCGCCGCCAACCGCACCATCGCCGAGATCTTCGAACGCGACGGCGAACCCTTCTTCCGCGCCCGCGAGACCGAGGTGATCGGCCGCCTCCTGCGCGGGACGCCTTGCGTGCTGTCGACCGGGGGCGGGGCCTTCCTGTCCGAGACGAATCGCGCCTTGATCCACGACGTCGGCGTCTCGGTCTGGCTGAAGGCGGACCTCGACCTGCTGTGGCAGCGCGTCCGCCACAAGACGACCCGGCCCCTCCTGCGCACCCCGAACCCGCGCGAGACGCTGCGCGAGCTTTACGAGGCCCGCCAGCCGCTTTATGCGAAGGCCGACATCGTGGTGGAAAGCGCCGCCGAACGAAGCGTCGAGGACATGGCCTCGCGCGTGATCGAGGCGCTGAAGGCACGGCCGGACGTGCTGGAGGTGTGATCTTGAATACGGTTGCGGTTGATCTGGGCGAACGCTCCTACCAGGTGCGGATCGGCCAGGGCCTTCTGGCCCGCGCGGGGGCGGAAATCGCGCCGCTTCTCCGCCGCAAGCGCGTGGCGATCGTGACCGAGGAAACCGTCGCGGCCCTGCACCTGCCCGCGCTGAAAGCCGCACTTGAGGCCGAAGGCATCGCCTCGACCGCTCTGGCCCTGCCTCCGGGCGAGGGGACGAAGAACTGGGAAAACCTGGCCCGCTGCACGGAATGGCTGCTGGAACAGAAGGTGGAACGCAAGGACGTGGTGATCGCCCTTGGCGGGGGCGTCATCGGCGACCTCGTGGGCTTTTCCGCCGCCATCCTGCGCCGGGGCGTCCGTTTCGTGCAGCTTCCCACCTCGCTTCTGGCGCAGGTCGACAGCTCGGTCGGGGGCAAGACCGGGATCAACACCGCGCAGGGCAAGAACCTTGTCGGCGCCTTCCACCAGCCAAGCCTGGTGCTGGCCGACATCGACGTCCTCGACACCCTGACTGACCGCGACTTCCTGTCAGGTTACGGCGAAGTGGTGAAATACGGCCTTCTGGGCGATGCCGCCTTCTTCGACTGGCTGGAGGCGGATGGCCCGGCGCTTCGGGGCGGAAACAAGTCAGCCCGCCTGCGCGCCGTGACCCGGTCGGTCGAGATGAAGGCCGGGATCGTCAGCCGCGACGAGACGGAAGAGGGCGAACGCGCGCTCCTCAACCTCGGCCACACCTTCTGCCACGCGCTGGAGAAAGCCACCGGCTATTCCGACCGCCTCCTCCACGGCGAAGGGGTCGCCATCGGCTGCGCGCTCGCGTTCGAGCTGTCGTCACGCCTTGGCCTTTGCAGCCAGGAAGAACCTTCCCGCGTCCGCGCGCATCTGAAGGCGATGGGCATGAAGACCGACATCCGCGACATCCCGGGCGATCTGCCGGGGGCCGAGGCGCTGATCGCGCTGATGGGGCAGGACAAGAAGGTGGTGGACGGCAAACTGCGCTTCATCCTGGCCCGCGGGATCGGTCAGGCCTTCGTGGCCGACGACGTGCCGGGGGACAAGGTCCGCGCCGTGCTGGACGCGGCGCTGCTCTAGAACAAAAGCTTGTAGACGTTGCCGTTGGTGTCCGACGCCTGGCCCGTGCCGCTTGCCGTGCCGGATCCTACGACGAACGTCCCCTGCACCCGCGTGCCATCGGCGCAGACGGCATAGATCTCGCCGTTGTTCACGCCTGCGACCGTGGCGATCTCGCGGCCAACTTCGCCGCCGGTCTTCTTCCAGGTCAGCGACATGCCCTTCTTGTTCGACACCGTCCGCGGCGTCAGCGACGACCAGGTGCCCGAGCATTTGCCGCGCTCCGGAAGGCGGAAGGTCAGGTTGCCAGAGGTGCCGCCGGTATTCGTCGCCGTGGCCTGGATCACCAGCGTCGGGTCCGAATCCGCGATCTCGCCCTGCAGCGGATACAGTTGCATCCGGCTGTTGCCCCCCGCGCAGGCGGCAAGCGGCAGGATCAGGCCAAGGACCAGCAGGCGGGAACGGGACATCTCGGCAGTCATCGGCGCGCTGAACTCCGCTTCAAGCAGGACCGGCCGCGGGGCGCATGGGCCCGCGCGCCCGGCGGCGTCTATGCGGTGATTTTGCCGCGCTGTCCAGTCCCGCCATGCTTGCGGCACCCGCCGAACACCGGGACGTGAGGACGCCGTGCCTCAGTCCGCGCCGGGAATGGCCGTGTCGCGCACGGCGAATGTCAGGAACTTGCGCAGGGTGGTCAGGTTGCCCGCCCCGTTTGTGCGGAGGGGGCTTTGCCGGGGGTGCCAGCGACCGCGGCCATGGGTCAGCACCGAGGCCGGGTTCAGCCGCAACAGCCCGACGATGGTCTCGGCGATGATATGGCTCGCAGTCGGGCCGATGCGCTGGCCCGTTTCGCAGGCCCGCGCCTCGCACAGGACGTAAAGCCAGGCAGGCGTCTCCTCCAGAAGGCCAGCCGCTTCCGCCGGACCCTGCAGACCCGGCGGCAGGGCGGCGCGGATTTCGTCGGGGGTCAGAGGGGCAAGGCCATAGGCCTTCGCCAGCCGCTGCCCGAACGGGATCCGACGGTGATAGCTGCGCATCAGGTTGCGAAACAGGATCGACCCATGCACCGCCACCCGCGAATCCCCGACGAGGTTCAGCATGTCCCGCGCAAAGACCATGTCGATCTGCTCCGCCCCGCCAAGTCCCGGACGCAGCGCCGACCCCCTGCGCACCGGGCTCCGGGTCATCCGGTCCCAGTCGATCACCCAATGGTCAGGCAGGGCCAGCGTCTCGGCCGCGCTCGTCTGCATGTTCTGGTGCGAGGTGAACTCGAACAGCTCTTCCAGTGTCGCTCCCCGGTCGCGGATCTTCCCGCCCACCCCGAAATTGGCGTTGAAGTCATAGGCTGCCCCGACCATCGAATGTCCGAAGCGGAAAGCGGCCGTGGTGAATTCCAGCGGCACTTCCCCCGGCACGGTCAGCCGTGAGGGAAAGTCCGTCAGCGGTTGCACCAGGACCGATGGCGACAGAAGCTTCGGCAGGAAGTCGTGCAGGATCAGCCAGTGATAGTGCAGCGTGACCAGCTGCCGCGCTGCCCGGAAACACGTGGCCGGGTCGGAATGCTGCGGCTCTAGCACCGCCACCGCCTTGTTGTGAAACAGCATCAAGGCCAGGTGCAACTGGCTGACGATCAGGTTCTCGTCATTGCGCCGGTCTGCGATCAGCGCCTTGCCCTCTCCGCGCGGAATGTCCCGCGCGCCGCGGGCGTGATGCACCCTTGCCGGGTCGATGTTGCGGTCGGTGAAATGCCGGTCCGTCTCGCGCCGGGTCAGGCCCAGGCGGAACCGCTTGCCGTCGGGTTCATAAAGCGCCCGGATCTCCGGCTCGGCGCTGTCGGGACCCTCGCCGTAAAGGCTGTGCAGCGCCATCGGCTCGGGGTGTTCGTTGGCGAAATGCGCCAGGATCGTCGCCCGGTCTGCCCGCCGTGTCCGGTCCAGTCCCGGAGGGTCCACCGTCCCGATCACCCCCAGCGGCACCGGCGCTGTCGCGCGCACCACATCTCCGACCGGGGCCGAGATGTCGTGGTTCACGAACTGCCCGAAATAGGTATAGGCCGCCGACAGCCGCATCTGCAGCACCGGCAACCCCGTCAGGGGCGCGCGCGACGCGATTTCGAACGCCTTCAGCCGCTCGCAGGTCTGGGCCGGAGTCGTCCCGGCAAAACAGCCCGCGGCCTCGTCATCGGCAAGGTCGGGGAATAGGTAGGTATAGCGCGACTGCCCCCGCGCCGTGGCAGGTCGGTCCATCAGGTAATGCGTGCCGGAAATCGCGGGCATCTGGCCTCAATAGGGTTCGGGCAGGGTCAGTCTGCCCCCGGGACAAAGCCGCCGGAAGCGTTCGGTCCCGATCCGCCCCCGCATCGCGCACAGGCCCGGCACCAGGACGCGAAGACTGGACAAGGGGTCCCCCGGCAGCGTCAGGTCAACCGCCAGGGCAGGGTGCCCCAGCGCCGCCAGCCGGTCCAGCAGCGCCTGCCACCCGATCGGCGCGACCGGGTCCCGCAGCGGACCGGCCCGGAACTGCGGCTGCTCCAGGGTGGAGGCCCGGGCAATCCACTCCCCCGCCTCCAGGTCCCCGGCCTGCCGCGCAAGGTCCATCCCGACCTCGGTCTGCACCATCTCGGTCACCGCCGCGAGCGCCGCTTCGGCCAGAAGCGGACGCGCCGCCGCCCCCATCGCCACGTGACGCCCGTCCACCCCCGAGGAGACGGCCGCCACCACCGGCAGGCCGATGTCCGTGGTCAGGTCCAGAAGCCGCGTCCGCCGCGCCCGCTGGTCCAGCCACCAGAACAGCCGTGGCTGCAGCGGGTCGATCACCTCCACCGCCAATGCCGCAGCCTGCCGCCCGCCATGCCACCACAGCGCAAGCGCATCCCGCTCCACGCATTCCCACAGCGCCGTCGTCAGTGCCGTCTCGCGGTCTGGTCCCGCCGCGCACCCGGTCGAGTTCGCGTCCATCCGCAGAGGCTCGCCCAGCACTGCCGCGCAGTCGAGGTAGACCTCCTGCGCCAGGACCGGCACGCTGGCCCCGCTCCGAAGATCCTCGGCCCGGCAGACCGCCATGCCGTCCTGCCGGGGCAGGCCCGCCAGCCCGGCGTGCCGCTGCGCGAGGCTGGCGCGCAGCTCCAGCGCCTCGGCCCCGGCGGCCAGCCTCGCCTGCTGCGGCGTCAGCCCCCGGCCCGCCGGCAACCGCGGCTTCAGCCCGGTGACACCCTCCTCGACAGGCACTGCCACAGCCAGGAACAAGGGCGCCTCGGGCGCCTCCAGCGGCATGACCTCGAAATCCGGCGCCAGCGCCGCCTCCACCCGTGCTATGATCTCTGCGAGGTTCCGCCTCATGCCGCCATTGGAGGCGCGATGCCGCCGCCGATCAAGGCCCGAGGCGGCGCCGGGACCGGGCATTTCACGTTGCCATCACGCAGGCGCGCCAGACTGCCGGCAAAGGGACGCAGAGGGACAGGGAATGGTAGGGTTCTTCAGATTGAAAAGCGATGCGCTTGCCGACCAGGCCGCCACGGGCGAGGCGATCATGCGGGTCAGCAAGAGCGTCTTCAAGGACAGCCCGACGTCGGAGTGGAAGAAGTTCAACGACGACACCCGCGGCTGGCTGCACGCCAACGGCTACCGCTACGACGGCCCCGGTGCCGGTCCGAACGGCGAGATCCCGGACGATGTCGAGATCGTTCCGGTTTACGACACGCCGAACCGGATGCATGTCCGCATCCCCTGGTCCGGCATCCTGAAGTCCCCGCCGGTGGTCGAGGACGAACCGAACTACGGTGCCTCGAAGGACGTGCGCTTCAAGGTGCTCCTCGCGCGCTACTTCATGCGTCACTGCCGCTAGGCCAGTTCCGCCGCCATCGCCCGTGCCAGGCGGATGCCCTGCTGCAGGCTCAGCCGGCCCTCGGGCCAGCAGATCGGCAGGGTGTCCAGCACCCAGGCCTCCAGCGCGTCATCGTCGGGCGGCGTCGGGGCGTCCCAGGCCTGCGCGGCCATCCGGCGGAAGGTGGCATAGGCCGCCGCCGCCCGGTCTGCCTCGCCCAGATGCGCCCAGGACGCGACGGCCCAGACCCCCAGATCGGGAAAGCCGTCGGGACATTTCTCGACCGTGGCAATGGTTGCCCTGTGGTCCCCGGCCATGAAGTGAATGCCTGCAAGGTATGCCGTGTAATATTCCGGGTAGATCGGGTTCAGCTTCACCGCCTGCAGCGCCAGCTCTCGCGCCTCATCGACATGGCCCAGGAAGCCCAGCCCGCTGGCCGCAGCGATCAGCGTCTCGGCGTCGTTCGGGTTCATGTCGACGGCCAGGCGGAAATGCGAATTGGCCCGTTCCGGCGACCGCGCGATGGCCCAGTTCCAGGCCATGCTGATGTGGCAGCGCGGATCATAGGGGTCCAGCGCAATCGCCTCACGCGCGTGCTTGAAGGCGGCGGCGCAATCGGCCTTGCGGTTGGCATAGCCGGGCCGGACCATCGCCCGCGTGCTCAGCACCTGCGCAAGGCTCGCGTGGCTGCCCGCCAGCCCGGGATCCAGTTCGATCGCGCGGCGGAACATCACTTCGGCTTCCGCATCCGCCTCGGCCGACCAGAGCCGCGACAGCTGGTGCCCCTTCAGCCACAGGTCATAGGCCACCGGGTTGCCGGGCGTGCTGCGGGCATGGCGCAGAAGCGTGATGTGGTTCACCTGGCTTGCCAGATGCGCCGCCACCGCCCCCGCGACCGAAGAGCTGATCTCCTGCAACTCGTGCTCGCCGACGGGGTAAAGTTGCGACCAGACCTCGCTGCCGTCGCGGCAGTCGATCAGCGTGACGAACAGCTTTCCGGTTCCCGTCCGCCAGTCCAGCACGCAGTCCACCGCGAAATCCGCGTCGATGGCCCGGCCCACAGCACTAAAGTCCACCGCCGTGGCCGACGAGAAGCCCGAGGACGGCCAGGGGATCACGATCCAGCAGCGGAACTTCGACAGGCAGGATTTCATCAGGAAGGCGAAGCCCTCGCCCAGATAGTCCTTGCTTGCATCGGTGTGCCGCGTCAGGGGCGGGCGGATGGTGATCCGGGGCGGCCCCTTGCGCGTCAGAGTTGCCATCGCAGGCTGGGGCAGCGCGGCGGCGCGGGGCAGGGCGACCTCGCCCGCCTTGATCGCGACCAGAAGCTCCTGCGAGGCTTCGCTCGGCTCGCTGTCCAGCTCTTCGGCCAGCGCCTGTTCCAGAAGCCCGTACTGCCGCAGGGCCGCCGATTGGTCGCCGCGCAGCGCATGGAAGCGCATGATGAACTGATGCGCCAGCTCGTGGCTGGGCTCGACGCGCACCAGCTCCTCGGCCACGCGGGTGTCGGTGAAGGCATTGGCGGCAATCAGCTTTTCCAGCTCGTCCGTCAGCGCGGTCGTCAGGACGGACCGCAGCTGCGACCGCTCGACCTGAAGCCAGGCCTCGAAGACCGGCGCGCTTGGCTGGACCGGACCGAAGAGCTCGCCCCGCCACAGCGCGGCCGCCGTCAGCAGGGCATTCTGGTCATGCGCGCTGGTGGCGATCAGCTCGCGGAACCGGCGCACGTCCAGGTCGAACCCCGTGGCCTTCAGCCCGACGGTGAAGCGGTCGGCCTCGACCAGATCCCCGCCCTCCGGCCCCAGCACCTCGCGCAGCTCGCGCAAGGCCTGCCGCAGGCTCGACCGCGCCAGCGCCTCGGGCGCAGGGTCCCACAGCAGCGAGGCAAGCTTCTCGCGGTTCATCCGCTGGCCGGGGGACAGAAGCAGCAGCCCCAGCAGGCAGCGCGTCTTCCGCGTCCTGAACGCGACCTCCTCGCCCGAACCAACGCGGGCGATCCGGCAAGAGCCCAGAAGATCGACGTGGAACCGGACCATGCAGGAGGTCCCCCAAAACCTCCCCCCTAGGGTTGCACAAGGCACAAGTCCCTTTCAACAGGCGAGAGCCGGGATGCCTGACCTATTCCGCCGGTTGTGGCGTTCCGGTAGCGTCACGCGGTGAAGAACGGCCGGGCCTTCATCGTCTCTGGCACCGGAACGCCCATCCGGGTCAGGATCGACGGGGCCAGCGCAAGTTGATCAAGAACCTCATCTTCGCCCGGCAAGTCGCTGTCGCCAAAGTAATAAAAGGCAAAGTCCCTCTGGTCCTCACCCGTCCCGCCATGATGCCCCCGCGCGTCCTGACCGTGATCGGCGGTCACGATCACCTCGTACCCGCCCTGCCGCCAGCGGTGGATCCACGGCGCCAGGATTGCATCCATGTGGAAGCACGCGTGGTCCATCTCCTCGCAGTCATGGAAAAAGCGGTGGCCCATGCTGTCCAGCGTACAGGTGTGCAGGATGCCGTAGTCGATCCCCTTGACCTCGCAGAGCCGCGTCAGCGTGCCGAAAAGGTCGTAGTCCGAGGGCGTCATCTGGTTTGCATGCCCATAGCCATGCATCGTGTGGAACCGGCCATGCGTGATCGGCCCCTCCGGCTCATCGTATTCGATGTCGCGGACCACATCGAACGGCGCGCGGTTGAAGAACTCGGACCAGTAGCTGTGCGTGACCGCCCCGGTGGTCTTCCCCGCCTTCGTCAACTCGCTGAACACATCCGGGAAATTCACCCGCCGGATGTCCGCATTGTCCCAGATGTGATGCTTCTGCGGCGGGACGCCCGTGTGGATCGACGCATAGCACGAGGCCGAGGTCGAGGGCAGCACCGCCCGCATCCGCCTGACCCGCGCCTCGCCCTGTTCGACCCAGCCTTCCAGGTTGCCGAAGAGCCGCCGCCAGTTCCGGTAAGGCACCCCGTCCAGGATGATCAGAAGCAGTTTTGTCATGTCTCAAGTCCGTCCCGCAAACCCCCGTGGCGCCGGACTTTTCGAAAAGTCCGGACCGGAGCCTTCAAAAGGCTCCGTCACGATGTCTTCGAAGAAATCGCCGCCGCTCAATTCCCCGCGCTTTCCATCTTCCGGTGCGCGATCACCTGCTCCAGCCAGCCCTGTTCCATCTCGGGGACCGAACTCAACAACAGGTCCGTGTAGTCGTCGAAGGGGGGTGTCAGCACGTCGGACTTCTGCCCATAGCGCACCACCGCGCCCTTGAACATCACGGCGATCTTGTCGGCGATGGCCTTCACCGTCGCCAGGTCATGCGTAATGAAGAGATAGGCCACCTGCTCTTGCGCCTGCAGCTGCAACAACAGTTTCAGGATGCCGTCCGCCACCAGCGGGTCCAAGGCCGAGGTCACCTCGTCGCAGATGATCAGCCGGGGCTTCGCCGCCAGCGCGCGCGCGATGCAGACCCGCTGCTTCTGCCCGCCCGACAGCTCGGCCGGGTAGCGGTCGGCAAAGCCCTTGCCCATCTCGATCTGGTCCAGAAGCTCCTGCACGCGCCGGTCCCGCTCGGCCCCCTTCAGGCCGAAATAGAACTCCAGCGGCCGCCCGATGATCGTCCCCACCGTCTGCCGCGGGTTCATCGCGGTGTCGGCCATCTGGTAGATCATCTGGATCTCGCGCAGGTCGTCCTTCGTGCGCCCGGCAAGGTCAGCCGACAGCGTCCGCCCGGCAAAGGTGATCCGCCCCTGACCGGGCGGCAACAGCCCGGTGATCGCCCGCGCCAGCGTCGACTTGCCCGAGCCGCTTTCCCCAACCACCGCCAGCGTCTGCCCCGCTGGCAGCTCTACCGAGACGTTCTTCAGCACGTCGAAGTTCGTCCCCCGATACCGCGCCGTCAGGTTCTGCACCTGCAACACGGGCGGGGCAGGGGCTTTCTCCGTGTGCTCCAGCCCCCGGACCGACACCAGCGCGCGGGTGTAATCCTGCGTCGGGCGGTGGATGATCTGCCCGGTCTCCCCCAACTCGACCATCCGGCCATGCCGCAGCACCATGATGTCGTCCGCGACCTGAGCCACCACGGCCAGGTCGTGCGTGATGTACAGCGCAGCAACGTGAGTATCCCGGATCGCTTCCTTGATCGCAGCCAGTACGTCGATCTGCGTGGTCACGTCCAGCGCGGTCGTCGGCTCATCGAAGATCACCAGGTCGGGCTTGGGACACAGCGCCATCGCCGTCATGCAGCGCTGCAACTGCCCGCCCGAGACCTGGTGCGGATAGCGGTTGCCGATCGTGTCCGGGTTCGGCAGGCCGAGCTTCCGGAACAGCATCTTCGCCCGCGCTTCCGCCTCGGCCTTGCCCATCAGACCGTGCGACAGCGAGGTCTCGATCACCTGCTCCATGATCTGCTTGGCCGGGTTGAAACTCGCCGCCGCCGATTGCGAGACATAGGTCACCTCGCGCCCCCGCAACGCCCGCAGGGCCTTCGCATTGGCCAGCCGGATCTCGCGCCCGTTCAGCTGGATCGTCCCCCCGGTCAGCCGCACGCCGCCCCGACCATAGGCCATCGCCGACAGGCCAATGGTCGACTTGCCCGCCCCGGATTCCCCGATCAGCCCCAGCACGCGCCCCTTCTGCAGTGTCAGGTCCACGCCATGCACCAGCGTGACGTTCTTCGGAGGCTCACCCGGAGGATAAGACGTGGCCTCGATCACCAGGCCCTTGATCTGCAACAGGGGATCAGCCACCGCGGCCTCCTTTCAGGCTGGAGGTCCGGGTCAGGATCCAGTCGGCCACCAGGTTCACGCTGATCGCCAGCGCGGCGATGGCAGCGGCGGGCAACAGCGCCGCGGACTTGCCGTAGATCAGCCCGTCCTTATTCTCTTTCACCATCCCGCCCCAGTCGGCGAGCGGCGGCTGCACGCCAAGCCCCAGGAAGGACAGGGTCGAGATGAAGAGGACCGCGAAGATGAAGCGCAGCCCGAACTCGGCCACCAGCGGCGACAGGGCGTTGGGCAGGATCTCGCGGAAGATGATCCAGCCCCATTTCTCGCCCCGCAGCTTCGCGGCCTCGACATAATCCATCACCGCGATGTCGACGGCCACCGCGCGCGATAGGCGGAAGACGCGGGTCGAATCCAGCACTCCCATCACCAGGATCAGGACCGTCAGGTTCAGCGGCAGCACCGACAGCATGACCAGCGCCACGATCAGCGAGGGAACCGCCATCACCATATCCACGATCCGCGACAGGACCTGATCGATCCAGCCGCCCTTCACCGCGGCCAGGAACCCCAGGAATGCCCCCAGCGAAAAGGCCAGCAGCGACGAGGCCAGCGCCACGAAGATCGTGATCTGCGCGCCGTAGATCAGCCGCGACAGGATATCCCGGCCGATGGTGTCCGTCCCAAGCCAGAACTGGGCCGAGGGACCCTCCCATTGCGCGCCCGAGACGTCGGTGATCGCATAGGGCGCGATCCATTGCGCGAAGATCGCCACGAACAGGAACAGGCCCGTCAGCACCAGACCGACAAGCGCGGAAAGAGGGATCCTCATTTCGGGTGCCTCAGGCGCGGGTTGGCAAGGATGCCGATGATGTCGGCCAGCATGTTCAGGAAGATGTAGACGGCGGCAAAGATCAGCCCCACCGCCTGCACCACCGGCAGGTCGCGCTTGGTCACATGGTCGACCAGGTATTGCCCCAGCGCGTTGTAGCCGAACACGACCTCGACCACGACGACGCCGACGACCAGATAGGCCATGTTCAGCATGACCACGGACACGACGGGGGCGATGGCGTTGGGCAGCGCGTGTTTCCAGATGATCGTCATCGGGGACAGGCCCTTCAGCTCGGCCGTCTCGATGTAGGCCGACTGCATGACGTTCAGGATCGCCGCTCGGGTCATCCGCATCATGTGCGCCAGGACGACAAGGACAAGGACGATCACCGGCAGGGCGACGGCCTGCAGCTTGGCCCAGAAGCTCATGCCCGGAAAGACCATCGCCACGGGCTGGAAGACCGGGAACAGCTGCGTCAGCAGGTAGATGACGAAATAGGCCGCGACGAACTCGGGCAGGCTGATCGTGGTCAGCGTGATGCCGGAAATCAGCTTGTCCGGCCATTTCCCGGCATAGCGCGCGGCGACGAGGCCCAGGATGATCGCCAGCGGGACCGCGATCACCGCGGCGCATCCGGCCAGGAACAGCGTGTTGCCAAGTCGCTGCCCGATGGACTGCGCGATGTCCGCGCCATTGGTCAGCGCCTTGCCCAGATCGCCGGTCAGCACTCCGCCGAGCCACTGGAAATAGCGGGTCAGGGGCGGATCGGTCAGCCCCAGCTTCTCGCGCAGGTTGGCCAGCGCCTCGGGCGTGGCCTGCTGGCCCAGGATCGCCTGCGCCGTATCCCCCGGCAGCGCCTCGACGCCAAGGAAGATCACGGCGGACACGGCCAGCAGGAGGAGAAGGCCCAGCGCAACGCGCTGGACCACCAGTTTCAGGATCGGATGCACCGCCCGGGCCTTACGCGTTCAGCCAGCAGCGGACCTGGGCGCGGCCGTTCATCAGCTCGCCGTTCGGGTCGTCCTCCCAGCCGCCGATGGTGTCGCTGACACCGGACACGAAGTCGTTGAACATCGGCAGGATCAGCCCGCCCTCGTCGCGCAGGATCTGCGCCATTTCCGAGTACATGCCCTTGCGCTTTTCCGCGTCCAGCTCGCCCCGCGCGGCAAGCAGAAGCTCGTCGAACTTGGCGTTCTTGAACTTGGTGTCGTTCCAGTCCGCGGTGGACAGGTAGGCCGTGGTGTACATCTGGTCCTGCACCGGCCGCCCGCCCCAGTAGCTGGCGCAGAAGGGGGCGACGTTCCAGACGTTCGACCAGTAGCCGTCGTCGGGTTCCAGCTTCACCTGCAGCGGAATGCCCGCCGCATTGGCGCTGGCCGCGAAGAGGTTGGCTGCGTCGACCGCGCCGGGGAAAGCGCCCGGAGCCGTCGCCAGCACGATGGGGCTGCCGTCATGGCCCGATTTCTTGTAATACTCCGCCGCCTTGGCCGCATCGTATTCGCGCTGCTCGAAGCTGTCGTCGAACAGCGGATAGGCCGCGTTGATCGGGAAGTCGTTGCCCCGGCTGCCAAGGCCGCCCAGGATCTTGTCGACCATCTCCTGCCGGTTGATCGCATATTTCAGCGCCATCCGCATGTCGTTGTTGTCGAACGGCGCCTTGTCGACATGCATGATGAAGACGTAATGCCCCCGGCCCGCCACGGCCTTGATCTGCACCCCCGGCACACCCTTGAGAAGCTCGACGATTTTCGGGTCCACCCGGTTGATCATGTGGACCTGGCCCGACTGCAGCGCCGCCGTGCGTGCCGTGTTGTCGTTGATCACCAGGATCTCGATCTCGTCGGCATGGCCGATGGTGCTGTCGAAATAGTTCGGGTGCTTCTTGAACGTGTGCCGCACGCCCGGCTCGTTGATCACGACCGAATAGGGGCCCGCGCCGATCCCTGCCGCCGGGTTGTCCACCCCGCCGCCGGGCTGGATCATCAGGTGATAGTCGCCCATCAGGAAGGGCAGGTCGGCGTTGGCCGCATTCAGCTTCAAGGTGACCATGTCACCCTCGGCCTTCATCTCGGTGATGCCCTGCACGATCCCCAGCGCGCCGGACTGCGCCTTCTCGTCAGTGTGCCGCTTCAGCGTCGCCACCACGTCCTCGGCCGTCACCGTCCCGCCGCCGTGGTACTCCACACCCTGCCGGATCTTGAACTTCCACTCCGTCGCGTCTGGGCTGGAGGAAATCTCTTCGGCGATCCGCAGGTCCAGCGTGCCGTCCGGCTTCACGTCGCACAGCATCTCGCCCCAGGTCATGTTGACCTGGAACGGCACTTCCGAGGCCGCCACCGCCGGATCAAGGCTGTTCGTCGATTCCCCGCCCTGCATGCCAATGCGGATCACGCCGCCCTTCTTGGCCTCCTGTGCCTGCGCGGCCTTGCCGAACAGGGCCGAGGCCAACCCGGCCGACACGCCCAAAGCGGTCGTCCGCCCGACGAACTCGCGCCGGGTCATGCGGCCGGCCTTCGCCTGCGCCACCATCCAGTCAAGCTGCTTGTGCTTGTCGTCCATTGCCGTCTCCCTGTTGGCCCCGTTCCGGGGATTCTTTTGTTGATTGTGGAATCAATAAACCGCGAACCGCCCCGTGCGACAAATCTTTTCTCGCGTGGGGCTACACAAAGTCTCGGGCCACCTCCTCGTCCCAGTCGCGCCGGAACACGACGCTTTCGCCCTCCCAGGCGGTCAGCGTGGCCTGCATCCGCAGATGCGTGGCGGTCGAGGTCATCACCGTCTCGGCCCGCGTCTTCACCCGCCAGTCTCCGCGCGACAGCCGCTGCTCCCAGGTGATCTCGGCCCGTGCCGACAGCGGGTCCGCGCCGATCTCCCAGCGTTCCGACGTATGCTCGCCGGTGATCAGCCCGTGGGTCAGGTTCTCCGGGTCGCCCTGGTCGTCCTCGACCACCAGCGCCTGGCGGCCCGCGATCAGGTCCGTCTCGATCCGCCGGCTCGCATGGCCCTCCCGCAGCACCCGGTGCTTCCAGGGCGGCGCGGTTTCGGCCGGTGGAGGGGTCCATTCCGCATCCCCCGTTCCCTGATGCACCGGCAGGTCCAGGCTGGCCTGCGTCACCATCAGCGTCGCGGCCTCGGGGCTGGGCCAGACGAAGGGCCAGTAGGTCGTGGACAGCGCCAGCCGCAGCCGGTGGCCCGCTGCCACCCGGTAGCCCATCTGGTCCAGAACCAGCACGATGTCCTCCGGCACCCCCGGCAGCATCGGCTCGGGCTTCTCTCGGTCGCGGCGGTGGCAGAGGTTCAGGATGCCATGCGCGATCCGGGTCGAGGACCCGTCCGGTGCCACGTCGCACAGCCGCGCCACCAGAAAGGCCAGCGGCTTGTCCGAGGCCAGCCGCAGCGACAGCCGCGCCGCCCCCAGAAGCTCCAGCGGTTCCGCCAAGGGTGCTGCGTCGTAGCAGATCGACAGCGCATCATCCGCCCGCTGGTCGCCCGCCATCTCGGCGTTCAGGCCCATCGGAAAGAACTCGCCCGCCGTCATCCCCAGATGCTGCGGCGTGCAGATGCTCGTTGACAGCGGCCCCACTACGCCAAGCCCGGCGTCCGACACCAGCATCACCCGGCGGCTCACGCGCGGCGTCGGCCATTCGGCCTCGGCGATCCAGTGCCCTTCCCGATGCGCCGCGCTCGGGTTCGGCGGCGCGGAATGCAGCATGTAGGCGCCCAGGGCAGGGTCATCCTCGGCCCCGTTCTCCACTCCCTTCAGCCAGCGGTCCCACCAGCGGATTGCCAGTTGCAGGAACCCGATCTTCGGCCCCGGCACCGCCGTATGCGGATACTGGTGCACCCAGGGTCCGATGATCCCCTTCACCGGGCCCCGCGCATTCTCCATCAGATGCGCGACGGTGTTCATGTAGTTGTCGTTCCAGCCGCCGAAGGACAGGATCGGCACCGTCATCCGGTCCCAGTCCTCGCAGATCGAGCCGTGCTTCCAGTAGGCGTCCCGCGTCTGGTGGCTTGCCCATCCGGGAGCGTGGAAGGGCTGGTTCCGAAGCCGCTCAAGCCACGTCTCCCGCCAGCCGTTGTGCAACAGCGGGTCCCCGGGGCGCGAGGAATAGGACAGCATCACGCTGCCCCAGCCGAAGTTCTCGCCTAGCAGCGCGCCGCCCTTGAAGTGGATGTCGTCGGCGAAGCGGTCCGTGGTCGAATAGACGCTGATCACCGCCTTCAGGGCAGGGGGCTGCAGGAAGGCCGTCTGCAGGCAATTGAACCCGCCCCAGCTCTTGCCCATCATCCCCACGGTCCCGCTGCACCACGGCTGCTTCGAAAGCCACGCGATCACGTCGCAGGCGTCCTGCAGCTCCTGGGCGGAGTATTCGTCCTCCATCAGCCCTTCGCTGTCGCCATTGCCCCTTATGTCCACCCGCACGCAGGCATAGCCGTGGCCCGCGACGTAAGGATGCATCAGCTCATCTCGGGGCAGGGTCCCGTCGCGCTTGCGGTAGGGGATGTATTCCAGCACCGCCGGCACCGGCTTCGTCGCGGCATCGGCGGGCATCCAGACCCGGGCAGAGAGCCTTGTACCATCCGGCATCGGAATGCCCAGGTCCTCGATCTCGGTGATCTGTTCAGGGAAGTTCGAGCGGATCGTCACGGGGTAGGGGCCTTTCCGATTCTCTGAGCCCATCGGATATTATCCGTCCGTGCAATTCAAGCACTGTGTGGGGGACACCTCCTCGTTCGACTTCGCCCCTCGTCGGGAGAGCAGCCCACGGGAACGACGTAGCCGGCGACGAGACACTTGGACCCAGCGAGGAGCGACGAAGTCGACGACGAGCCGCCCCATATTCCAGTCTCCGAAGAGGTTAAGAAACCCCTAACGTCCGCGACCAAGCTATTGAATCCAAAGATCTCTCAGCGTTTGTCCACCGTGGACACGTCCCCATGTTCACCCCCGCACAGCCTTCGCGCGGCCAGATCGGGATGAAATTCCGGCCCCCGGGGTCTACCTTCCCCTCCAAAGGAGACCCGCCATGTGGAACCCGCTTCTCGACCCCTCGATCCCGATCGGCACCCAGGTCGACCAGATCGAGACCGTCATCGTCCCCCGCGCCCGCGACCTCGGCGGGTTCGAGGTCCGCCGCGCGCTCCCCTCGGCCCAGCGTCAGATGGTCGGCCCCTTCATCTTCTTCGACCAGATGGGTCCGGCCGAGTTCCTGACCGGGCAGGGCATCGACGTCCGCCCCCACCCCCACATCGGCCTCGGGACCGTCACCTACCTTCTGAAGGGCCGGATGCACCACCGCGACAGCCTGGGGACCGACCTCTGGATCGAACCCGGCGCGGTCAACTGGATGCTGGCGGGGCAGGGGATCACCCACTCGGAACGCACCGACGGCGAAGCCCGCAAGGCGCCGCTGACCCTTTTCGGGCTGCAGACCTGGCTCGCGTTGCCCAAGGACCGCGAAGAGGACACCGCCGGCTTCGCCCACATCGGGAAGGACCAACTCCCCGAGCTGGAGGGGGAGGGCAAGCAGGTCCGCCTGATCCTCGGCCATGCCTGGGGCGAGAGGGTGGGTCTCGAGATGCCGTCCGAGGTCTTCTACGCCGACGCGGTCCTGCAGCCGGGCGCGGCGATTCCGCTGCCCGACGACCACGAGGACCGCGGGGTCTACGTCCTTGAAGGCGAGGTCTCCTGCAGCGGCCAGACCTTCGAGGCCGGCCGGATGCTGGTCTTCCGTCCCGGCGACCGGGTCTCGGTCCAGGCCGGCCCGCAGGGCGCGCGGGTGATGCTGCTGGGCGGCGCGACGATGGACGGCCCGCGCTTCATCTGGTGGAACTTCGTCGCCTCCAGCCGCGAGAAGATCGAGGCCGCGAAAGAGGCCTGGCGGGCGGGCGACTGGATGCACGGCCGATTCAGCCTGCCGCCCGGCGACGACCACGAGTTCATCCCGGCGCCCGACCGATAAAATCCGCGCTTCCCCCATTGACGGCCCCGGGGGAAGCGTCTATCCCGCCCCACAGCGCGCGGTGGTAGCTCAGTTGGTTAGAGTACCGGCCTGTCACGCCGGGGGTCGCGGGTTCGAGCCCCGTCCACCGCGCCAGCTTCTCCTCAACATCTTCTGTGACCCGGATGGTCTGTCCACCTGTGGACAGGACCCTCATGCCAGCGAAGTCAAGGACTTGGCGGCCGCCGTTTACGTTCTGTCAACTGTCCCCGCCCCGTCGGACGCGTTCCGTTCGCCCCTCGCGCCTGCCCGCGCGGCGCCCGATGCGGGAGCGCTTCCAGCGATCTGACTCTCCTCCTCTTTCCCCCGCGTTTCCCGCTTGACGCCCTCCGCGCGACCCTCTATCTGGCCCTCAGCGCGCGGTGGTAGCTCAGTTGGTTAGAGTACCGGCCTGTCACGCCGGGGGTCGCGGGTTCGAGCCCCGTCCACCGCGCCAGCTTCCTCCCTCAGGGTCATGTTTCCCAGCCTTCGGTCCGTCACGGACCTGGGCTATGTCCGGCCCAACCCGGAAGGAGAGCGTGATGATCCGCCTTGCAGCCCTTGCCCTGATGCTGGCCCCCGCCGCCCTGCACGCCGCCGAACCCGTCACGCTGCCGACCGGCTTTGATGGGAGCTACGCGGTCGAGGGCCTGACCTGCGCGGACGATGTGGGCCGGGTCGACGTGCGCAACGGCGTGATGACCGGGGCCGAGTTCGCGATCACCGTCACCGACCTTGTCGAATATCCCGGCGAGCCGGACCGGATTTCAGCCACGCTCTGGAACGAGGGCGGGGGCGGGGCCTGGGAGGATTCGGCCGAGATCCGGCGCCTCGCGGACGGGTTGGAGTTTAGCTATCCGGACGGATCGCGCGTCCTGTGGGCGCGGTGCGCGTGACTCCCGACGCTCCGTGCGGCGCGGCCAAAATCCTTAAGCAAGGATTTTGACAAATTTCTTGCTTAAGAAGTTTGGGTGCGGCGCGTCAGAGCGTCATCCGGTAGCGGATATGCCCGTCGTTGTCGCAGAACTGGTCATATAGCCGCCGCGCGGTGGCGTTTTCGATCTCGGTCAGCCAGTAAAGCCGCCGCCAGCCATTCCGGCGGGCGATGGCGACCAGGTCCTCGATCAGGGCACGCCCCAGGCCCCGGCCCCGCGCTTCGGGGGCGACGAACAGGTCCTCCAGATAGCCGTCGTCGCCCAGCACCCAGGTCGAGGGGTGGTGCTGGTGGATGGCGAAGCCCTGCGGCACGCCGTCCAGCACGGCCAGCCGCGCGGTCAGCGGGTTCGCAGGGTCCATCAGGCGGGTCCAGGTGAAGGCCGTCACCTCGGGGTCGAGTGCGATGCCGTAGCCGTCGAGAAACCCCTGCCAAAGCCGCAGGAAATCGCCTTCATCCGAAGGGGTTGCGTCCCGAAGCTCGACCGTCATGCGATGCGGGCCAGGATGCGCGCCCAGGAGCGGATGCCCTTGTGGAAGCTCTCCAGATCGTACTTCTCGTTCGGCGAGTGGATCTGGTCGTCGTCACGGCCGAAGCCGATCAGCATCGCGTCCATGCCGAGGATCGTCTTGAAATACCCCGCGACCGGGATCGAGCCGCCGGCGCCCACGAAGGCGGCGGGGCGGCCCCATTCCTGGGTCAGGGCCTGCCGGGCGGCCTCGAACGCGGGATCCCCGATCTCCATCACGCTGGCGGGTGCGCCGTCGCTGCCGCCGTGCCAGATGATCTCGCAATCGGCGGGCATCTGGGCTTCGGCCCATTGCTTGAACGCGGCGATGATCTTTTCCGGGTCCTGACGCGAGACGAGGCGGAAGGACACCTTGGCATGGGCCTCGGACGGCAGGACGGTCTTGAACCCGGCGCCGGTGTAGCCGCCCCACATTCCGTTCACCTCGGCCGTCGGGCGCGACCAGATCTTTTCCAGCGGCGTTCGGTCCTGTTCGCCCGCCGGCACCGACAGGCCCACGTCGCCCAGATAGCCCGCATGGTCGAAGGCCAGCGCCTGCCATTGCTGGCGCAAGCTGTCGGGAAGCTCGTCCACGTCATCGTAGAAGCCCGGAACCTGCACCCGCCCCTGTGAGTCGTGCAGACCCGCCAGAAGCCGCGCCATCAGGTGCAAGGGGTTCTGCGCCAGCCCGCCATACATGCCGGAATGCAGATCGCGCGAGGCGGCGCGGATGGTGAATTCCGCCTTGCAGAGGCCGCGCAGCATGGTGGTGATCGCAGGCGTGGCTTCCTCGAACAGCCCGGTGTCGCAGATCAGCGCCAGGTCGCAGGACAGCTCCTCGCGGTTCTGTTCCAGGAAGGGGACGAGCGAGGGAGAGCCCGATTCCTCCTCGCCCTCCAGGAAGATGGTGAGCTTGCCGGGCAGCGTGCCGTGGACGTGTTTCCAGGCGCGGCAGGCCTCGATGAAGGTCATCAGCTGGCCCTTGTCGTCGCTGGCCCCGCGCGCGCGGATGACCTTGCCTTTCGGCGTGTCCTGCAGTTCGGGGTCGAAGGGCGGGCGGTCCCAAAGCTCCAGCGGATCAACGGGTTGCACGTCGTAATGGCCGTAGAAGAGGATATGGCGCTTGCCCTCGCCGCCGTGGGCCACGACCATCGGGTGGCCGGGCGTCTGGGCCGCGCGGGCCTGGAACCCCAGGCTTGCAAGGTCCGCCGCCAGCAGGTCGGCCGTGCGGGCGCAGTCGGCCTTGTAGGCGGGGTCGGTCGAGATCGACGGGATGCGCAGCAGCGCCATCAGCCGGTCGAGCGAGTCGGGCAGGGTTTCGTCGATGCGGGCCAGCACGGCGTCGAGGGTCATCGGAAGCTCCGGTAAATTTGATCAGGAAGCAGCCTAGCAGGCGGGATCGGACTGTCCAGACCGGGCAGGGTGGAGTAAGGGGAAGCCACGGCCCGAGCCTTGGGGTGACAAATCGCCTACTTGCGGGATCCGGCCGATTGACCGAAATCAAGGCACCCGTGCGCAGGTTCAGTCAGGACCGTCGCAAAAGGAACCGAGGCCATGACCAGATACGACGACGCCATCGACGCCAGCCTGCAGCGCCTGCACGACGAAGGCCGCTACCGCACCTTCATCGACATCGCCCGCGCGCAGGGGCAGTTCCCGCACGCGGTCTGGACGCGGCCCGACGGGTCGAAGAAGGACATCACCGTCTGGTGTGGCAACGACTACCTGGGCATGGGCCAGCATCCCGAGGTCTTGGCGGCGATGCACGAGGCGCTGGATGCGACCGGGGCGGGCTCGGGCGGGACGCGGAACATCTCGGGCACCACGGTCTGGCACAAGGCGCTGGAGGCGGAACTGGCCGACCTGCACGGGAAAGAGGCCGCGCTGGTGTTCACCTCGGCCTACATCGCCAATGACGCGACGCTGTCGACGCTGCGGGTGATCTTCCCGGGTCTCATCATCTATTCCGACGCGCTGAACCATGCCTCGATGATCGAAGGCGTCCGGCGTGGCGGGGGCGAGAAGCGGATCTTCCGCCACAACGACGTGGCGCATCTGCGCGAGTTGCTGGAGAAGGACGACCCGGTGGCGCCGAAGCTGATCGCCTTCGAATCGATCTATTCGATGGACGGCGACTTCGGCCCCATCAAGGAAATCTGCGACCTGGCCGAGGAATTCGGCGCGCTGACCTACCTGGACGAAGTCCACGCCGTCGGCATGTACGGCCCGCGCGGGGCGGGCGTGGCCGAACGCGACGGACAGATGCATCGGGTGGACATCATCAACGCGACGCTGGCCAAAGCCTATGGCGTCTTCGGCGGCTACATCGCCGCCAGCGCGCGGATGGTGGACGCGATCCGGTCCTATGCGCCGGGGTTCATCTTCACCACCTCGCTGCCGCCTGCGGTTGCTGCGGGTGCAGCGGCCTCGGTCCGGTTCCTGAAGGGCGAGGGGGGCCGCGCCCTGCGCGATAAGCACCAGACCCAGGCGAAGATCCTGAAGACCCGGCTCAAGGCGATGGGCCTACCGATCATCGACCACGGCAGCCATATCGTCCCGGTGCATGTCGGCAGCCCGGTCCACTGCAAGATGCTGTCCGACATGCTGCTGGAAGACCACGGCATCTACGTCCAGCCGATCAACTTTCCGACCGTCCCGCGCGGCACGGAACGGCTGCGCTTCACGCCCTCTCCGGTGCATGGCCCGGGCGAGATCGACAAGCTGGTGCGGGCGATGGACGCGCTCTGGTCCCATTGTGCGCTGAATCGCGCCGAGCAGGTTGCCTAAGGGCTTTGGGCGGTGGAATTGCCCTTGTCCTATGCTACTGTTTGCCCAATACGAACAACGATGTGAGTCGCTGGGGAAGGCGGCCACGCGAACGGGTGCACCGAAGGGGACGGCGGGCAGATGATCGGTTGGAGGTCGAAACCTTCGACAACCGAAGAGGACAAGCCAAAGGGCTTTGACGACTTCGAGTTGCGGCTCGGCGATCTCATGCGCGGCGAGAGGGCCACGCTTGGGAAATCCCTGCTGGACGTTCAGCGTGAGCTGAAGATCAAGGCCACATACATCGCCGCCATCGAGAATGCCGATCTCTCGGCCTTCGAGACCCCTGGCTTCGTCGCGGGTTATGTCCGGTCCTATGCGCGCTATTTGGCGATGGACCCGGAATGGGCCTTCGAACGCTTCTGCGCCGAGGCGGGCTATACCCATCCGCACGGGCTGTCCTCGGCTGCCGCACCGCAGCAAATGGCAAAGGCCCGTGCGCGGGCGGAGTTTTCGGACCCGCTGGGCGATCCGAACGCCAGCTTCATCCCGCGCGGCGAGGCGATCTGGAGCCATGTCGAACCCGGCGCGCTCGGCTCCATCGCCGTGCTTGTCGCGCTGATCGGGGCTATCGGCTATGGCGGCTGGTCGGTCCTGCAGGAAGTGCAGCGCGTCCAGCTCGCCCCCGTCGACGAGGCCCCGACCGTCGTGGCCGAGATCGACCCGCTGGCGACTGCCGGCACGGGCGCATCGCAGATTGCTGTGGCCCGTCCGGCCGAACCGGCCGCCGAGGCCGTTGCCAGCGCCGAAGGCTCGGCAACCCCCGACGTGATGGACCGGCTCTATCGCCCGCAGGCGCTGGACGTTCCGGTCCTGACCTCGCGCGATGGTCCGATTGCCGCGATCAACCCGCGCGAAACGGGCGTCCTGGCCGAGGTGGCCGAGGTCGCATCGGTGGACCAGGCCATCGACCAGGCCGTCGAGGGTGAGGTTCAAGTTGTCGCCGAGGCGAAGCAGGGGATCGAGGTCCTGGCCGTGCGCCCGTCCTGGGTGCGGGTGAACGCGGCCGATGGTACCGTCCTGTTCGAGAAGATCCTCGACGCGGGCGAACGCTATGTGGTGCCGCCGCTGGAAACCGCCGCGCTGTTCCGCACCGGGAACTCCGGCTCGATCTACTTCGTGGTCGACGGGCTGACTTACGGCCCAGTGGCCCCCGGTGCGCAGGTCGCCAAGGACATCCCGCTTTCGCCCGAGGCGCTGACGCAAAGCTTTGCCCAGGCCGATCCGACGGCGGACGAGGACCTGGCGAAATTCGCGACCGCCGATGCCTCGGACGTGGTCCCGGCCCCGGTCACCGAATAAGCCCGCCCCATTGCCGGGCCGTCCCGCGCCGCCTATGCTGCGCGGGCACGAAACGGAGCGTCCACGATGACCCACAACCCCGTCCGCCCCTGGCGCAACATCCAGCGGCGGCCCTCGCGGCAGATCCGCGTGGGCAAGGTGCTGGTGGGCGGCGACGCGCCGATTTCGGTGCAGACGATGACCAACACGATCACGTCAGACGTCGCTGCGACCATCGAACAGATCCAGCGCTGTGCGGTGGCCGGGGCGGATATCGTCCGGGTCTCGACGCCCGACGAGGACTCGACCCGCGCGCTGAAGGAAATCGTGGCGGAAAGCCCGGTCCCGATCGTCGCGGACATCCATTTCCACTACAAGCGCGCCATCGAGGCGGCCGAGGCGGGCGCGGCCTGCCTGCGGATCAACCCCGGCAACATCGGCGACGCGAAGCGCGTGGCCGAGGTGGTCAAGGCCGCGAAGGACCACGGCTGCAGCATCCGCATCGGGGTGAACGCCGGGTCGCTGGAAAAGCACCTTTTGGAGAAATACGGCGAGCCTTGCCCCGAGGCGATGGTCGAATCCGGGCTGGATCACATCAAGCTGTTGCAGGACAACGACTTTCACGAATTCAAGATCAGCGTGAAGGCCTCGGACGTGTTCCTTGCGGCCGCCGCCTATCAGCAGCTTGCCGACGCCACCGACGCGCCGATCCACCTGGGGATCACCGAGGCCGGGGGCCTGATGTCCGGCACGGTGAAATCCGCGATCGGGCTTGGCAACCTTCTGTGGATGGGGATCGGCGACACGATCCGCGTTTCCCTCAGCGCCGATCCGGTCGAGGAAGTGAAGGTCGGCTACGAGATCCTGAAATCGCTTGGCCTGCGCCACCGGGGCGTCACGATCATTTCTTGCCCCAGCTGCGCGCGGCAGGGGTTCGACGTGATCAAGACCGTCGCGGCGCTGGAGGACCGGCTGGCCCACATCACCACCAGCATGTCGCTGTCGATCATCGGCTGCGTGGTGAACGGCCCGGGCGAGGCGCTGATGACCGACATCGGCTTCACCGGCGGAGGCGCAGGCAAGGGCATGGTCTACCTGGCCGGCAAGCAGGACCACACGCTGTCGAACGACCGCATGATCGACCACATCGTCGATCTGGTGGAACGGAAGGCGGCCGAGATCGAGGCGGCCGAAAAGCTCGCCGCGGAATAGGCGTCAGTCCTCGCCCAGTTCGCGCGCCAGGTGGTCGATGAAGGCGCGCAGGCGGGCCGTCACCGACTGGGCTGACGGGTAGACGAAGTAGATCGCCTTGCGCGGGGTGGACCAGTCGGGCAGGACGCGGACGAGGCGGCCTGCGGCGATCTCGGCCCGGGCGATCATGCCGGGCAGCGCGGCGACTCCTGCCCCCACCACCACGGCATCGCGCACCGCCAGATGCGAGCCAAGGCGCAGCGGCGGGTCATAGGGCAGGGTGATCTCTTCGTCGCCGTTCTGCAGCGGCAGGCCGCCGCCCCAGGCCATTGCCAGCCCGACCATAGGAAACCGGCCCAGGTCCGACGGATGGCGCAGCGTCGACAGGTCGGGCAGTTGCGGCGAGGCGACCAGCATCGCCTGCCCGTGCAAGAGGCGACGGGCGACCTGGGTCGAATCCTCCAGCGGGCCGAAGCGGATGCAGCCGTCGAAACCTTCCTCCAAGAGATCGGGGGTGCGGTCGAGGAAATGGATCTCCAGCGTCACCTCGGGATGCAGGGCGCGGAAGCTGGCGGCGATGGGGCCGATCAGAAGGTTGCCGATCACCTGCGGCACCGCCAGCCGCAGATGCCCGCGCGGCGTCCCGCCGGATTCTCCCAGGGCGCGGCGGATATCTTCGGCCTCGCCCAGCAGGCGCTCGGCACGGGCGGCCAGGACCTCGCCTTCCTGCGTCGGCCGCAGGGTGCGGGTCGACCGTTCGATCAGCCGCACGCCAAGCTGGCTTTCCAGGTCCGCGACGCGCTTCGACAGCGTGGACTTCGGCACCCGCAGCGTCAGGGCCGCGGCCGAGAACGAGCCTTCGCGCAGCACGGTGCGAAAGCCGCGCAGGGCGGAGAGGTCGAGATCATTGTCCATGATATTGGACGCACCTTGCAGGAATGGCTGCCTTGTCCATGATGGTGGATTGATGCATCTTCTGCAAGACCAATTCAAGGATGAGCAGATGGAACGGATGGGGGAACCGCCAAGCCGTGCGGTGACAGGCGCGGTGCTGGGGCTGGCGTCGATGACGATCATGGCGAATGCCACGGTCGCCTCGTCGCTGCCGGGGCTGCGCGAGCATTATGCGGACGTGCCGCATATCGACACTCTGGCCGGGCTGATCGTGACGCTGCCGTCGCTGGCGATCGTGCTGTCGGCGGGGTTGATGGGCCTGCTGATCGACCGCTGGGACCGGCAGAAGCTTCTGCTGGTGACGGCGGCGCTGTATTGCATCGGCGGGACGTCCGGCCTCTGGGCGGAAAGCCTGTGGGGGATGCTGGCGGGCCGGCTGGCGCTGGGGCTGGGGGTCGCGGGGACGATGAACCTTGGGATGACCTGGGCCAGCGATCTCTGGCAGGGTCCGGCGCGGGCGCGGTTCCTGGGGATGCAGGGGGCGGCGATCTCGGCTGCGGGGATCGTGTTCATGCTGCTTGGCGGGGCGCTGGCAAGCTTGCACTGGCGCGGGGCCTTTGCCGTCTATGCGCTGATCGTTCCCATTGCGGTGCTGGCTTTCCTGACCCTGGAGCCACATGCAAAGGCCATCGCGGCAGAGCGGGACCGGCCCAAACCCGCGCGGTCCACCGCCGACCGCTTTCCCTGGGCGGCCTATGCCTTCATCGCGCCGCTCGCCTTCCTGTTCCAGGCCGCTTTCTACGTCACTCCGACGCGTCTGCCGTTCCATCTCGAAGCCTTGGGGACCACGAGCCCGCTGGTCGTGGGTGCGCTGATGGCGGCTCTTGTTACCGTCTCGGCCCCGGTGTCGCTGATGTATGGCCGCATCCGGGCGCGGCTGAGCGCCATGACGATCTTCGGCCTCAGCTTCGTGCTGATCGGCCTCGGCTTTCTGGCCCATGCCACGGCGACGGACTGGCACGGGGTTCTCATGGGCTCGCTGATCGCGGGGCTGGGGATGGGGATTTCCATGCCCAACTACACGACCTGGTTCATGGCGCGGGTGCCGGCCTCGATGCGCGGCCGGGCCTCGGGCCTTTTGACCACGGCGTTCTTCCTGGGCCAGTTCGCCTCGCCGCTGGTGTCGGCGCCGCTGGTGGCCTGGCTGGGCCTGGCGGGTACCTTCGGAACGGTTGGCCTTGCACTGGTGACACTGGGCGTCGGCCTCTGGGTCGCCCATGCGGTGCGGCCCGAGCCGACGGCGGCCGAGGCGTGACGGACGCGGGCGTGTCCGTGAAAGCGGGCGCGCCAGACGGCCCTAATGGGTGATGGACTTCGAGAAGAGGTTCACGATCAGCACCCCGGCCAGGATGAAGCCCAGACCAAGGATCGCAGCGAAATCGAGCGTCTGCTGGTACCAGATCCAGGCCACCGCGCTGATCAGCACGATGCCCATGCCCGACCAGATCGCATAGACGATGCCGGTCGGCATCACGCGCAGGGGATAGGACAGCAGCCAGAAGGCCAGCGCATAGCCCGCCACGGCCAGGACCGACGGGCCAAGCCGCGAGAAACTGGCCGAGCGCGCGAGCGCGGTGGTCGCGATCACCTCGGCCACGATGGCGGCGAGCAGGATAAGGTAGGTCTTGGTCATGATGCTGTGTCGCCCGCGCCGTTCCGGAATCGCCGGCATCCTGCGCGGGGACTGGCGGCGTGTCGAGGCGGCTTAGCCGTCCGCCCGCATGTCGGAGACGAACTCGCGCATCACGTCCAGCGGGGCATAGCCGCGCATCACCGAATCCCCCATGATGAAGGCCGGCGTGCCGGTGATGTCCATCTGTTCGGCCAGCGCATAGTTGTCCTGGATGACCGCCATCACCTCGGGCGCGTTCATCCGGTCGAGGATCGGTTTCGCCTCAAGCCCAAGATCCTCGGCCAGACGGGTCAGGGTCTCGGCCGACGGCTCGCCGCGCAGCGTCATCAGCGCGTCATGCGCCTTGCCGTAGACCTCGTCGCCGTGCAGCTGCTTCAGCGCAATGGCGAACTGGGCCGACATCATCGACGCCTCGCCCAGGATCGGGAACTCTTTCACCACGAACCGGATGTTGCCGTCGGACTTGATCAGCTCGTCGACCTCGGCATAGGCCTTGCGGCAGTAGCCGCAGCGGTAATCCATGAACTCGACCAGGGTGATGTCGCCCTGAAGGTTGCCGCCGACCCAGTCGTTCGGGTTGGCGAAGATCCGTGCGCTGTTGGCGGCGATGACCTGGGTGTCGCGTTCCAGCCCGGCGGCGTCCTGCCGCTGCTGCAGCACATCCATAGCCTCGATCAGCACCTCGGGATTTTCAAGGAGATAGGCCCGCACCTCATCCCGGAAGGCCTTGCGCTCGGCCTCGGTCATGGAGGAGGTGGTCCCGGTGGCGGGCTCCTCGGCAAAGGCGGGGAGGGCGGCGAGGCCGGCGATCAGGCCAAGGGCGAGGCGGGTCATGAAGGCTCCTGCACAGCCGCGACGCTGCGGCGCGCGAAGGATAGGGGGGGCCTTCGGGCGTGACAAGCCGCTCGCCGTTTCGTGATCCGAACGGGACAATTTACAAATGCCGGGCAAGCGGGGATAAGGCTGCGATGACCGCGTTCCGCCTGCTTCCGCACCTTCTGATGCTGCTTCTGGCCCTGGCGCTTCCTGCCCGCGCGCAGGAGCTTTCGGCGCTGGCCAGGGTCGACCCGCTGCGATCGGGGATCGTCGCGACGGGGCAGGGGCTGGAACTGCGCCTGTCGCTCAGCCAGTCGGTGCCGTGGCGGCTGCGGCTGATGGCCGATCCGCCCCGCATGGTCATCGACGCCCGCGAGGTCGACTGGAAAGGCGCCGAGGCGCTGGCGGTGGTCAAGCCCGGGGTCTCGCTTAGGGCCGGGCGGTTCCGGCCGGGCTGGTCGCGGATGGTGCTGGAGATGGACGGCCCCTTCGCCGTCAGCCGGGCCGAGATGACGACGGGCGACGAAGTGCGGCTGGAGGTCGTCCTGACCCCCACCGACGCCGCAAGTTTCGCCGCCGAGGCCGCGCGTCCCGACCTGCCGGACTGGGCGCTGCCCGAGGCCGCCCAGCTGGTCGCGCCCCTGCCGGAAGGCGGCGGCCCGCTGGTCGTGGTTCTGGACCCCGGCCACGGCGGGATCGACCCCGGCGCCGAGCGCGAGGGTGCAAGCGAGGCCGCGCTGATGCTGACCTTCGCGCGCGAACTGAAGGAAGTGCTGGTGCGCGACGGCCGCTTCCGGGTGGTGATGACACGGGACGAGGATGTGTTCGTGCCGCTGGAAACCCGAACCTCGATCGCCCGCGATGCAGAGGCGGACGTCTTCCTGTCGCTGCACGCTGATGCGCTGGCCGAGGGCGACGCCCAGGGCGCGACGGTCTACACGCTGGCCGAGGAGGCGTCGGATGCGGCCTCGGCGGCGCTGGCCGAACGGCACGACCGCGACGACCTGCTGGCGGGGATGGACCTGTCGGACCAGGACGATGTGGTGGCCGAGGTGCTGATGGACATGGCGCGGACCGAGACCCGCCCGCGCACAGAGCGCCTTGCCAAGGCGATGGTCGCCGCGATCAAGGCGGCCGAGATCCGCATGCATCGCCATCCGCTGCAATCGGGCGGGTTCTCGGTGCTGAAATCCCCCGACATTCCGTCGATCCTGCTGGAGGCGGGGTTCCTGTCCTCGGACCGCGATTTCAAGCGCCTGTCCGACCCCGCCTGGCGCGCGACGCTGGCCGAGGCGCTGCTGCAGGCGCTTGTCGCCTGGTCCGAGGACGACGCCAGCCTGCGTGGGGCGGCCAGCCCCTGACGGCCTGGTCCTGCCTTGCGAAACCCCGCCCGCACAGCCATTTGTGACCGGCCAAGGTTTTGACGCGCGCCTGCGTCTGGTATACTGCGGGGGCGAAATCAGCGGGGGTTCGCGTGCTTCGGTTTGTCGGCAATGTCCTGGGCGGCCTCTTCACCATGCTGACGCTGGGGCTGATCTTCGCCGCGCTGACCGTGGGCGGGATCTTCTACATGTATTCCCGCGACCTTCCCAGCCACGAGAACCTGGCGCAGTACACCCCTGCCACCATCAGCCGGATCTATTCGGGCGAGGGGCGGATCATCGACGAATTCGCGCAGGAGCGGCGGCTGTTCGTCGCCTCCGAGGACATCCCCGACCTGGTCAAGCAGGCCTTCATCAGCGCCGAGGACAAGAACTTCTACCAGCACCACGGCTATGACACCCGCGGCATGGTCGCCGCCCTGGTCGAGGCGGTGAAGAGCCGCGGCGAAAGCATGCGGGGGGCGTCCACCATTACCCAGCAGGTGATGAAGAACTTCCTGCTCGACGGCTCGCGGAGCGTGGAGCGGAAGATCAAGGAGATCATCCTTGCGACCCGGCTGGAACAGACGCTGTCCAAGGACAAGATCCTGGAATTGTACCTGAACGAGATCTTCCTGGGGAAGAACTCCTACGGCGTGGCCGCGGCGGCGCAGACCTATTTCAACAAGCCGCTGTCCGACCTTGCCCCGCACGAGGCGGCGATGCTGGCCGCGATGCCGCAGGCGCCGGGCAAGTACGACCCGGTGACCGCGAAGGAACGGGTGACCGAACGCCGGAACTACGTTCTGCGCGAGATGTGGCAGAACGGCTATATCGATGAGGCGACCTACCTTTCGGAAAAGGACCAGCCGCTCCGGTCGGTGCAGAACGGCGACTTCGAGGCCTTCCGCGACGCGCTGCCGCCGCGCGACTACTTCACCGACGAGATCCGCCGCCAGCTTTCGGGCGTCTTCGGCGAGGACGAGTTCTTCTCGGGCGGGTTGACCATCCGTGCAACCGTCGACCGCGAGCTGCAGAAGGACGCCGCCGCCGCGCTGCGTAAGGGGCTGGAGCAGTACGACCGCAGCCAGGGCGTCTGGCGCGGGACCGGCAAGACGCTGCCTGCGGAGGTGCTTGGCTCCGAGGAAGCCTGGCGCGCCGCGCTGGCCAAGGTCGAGGTCCCGCGCGACGTGGACAGCTGGTTCCCCGCCGTGGTGCTGGAAGTGGGTGAGAACGATGCCCGCATCGGCATCGAGGGCGTGATGGACGATGAGGACGGCCATTTCATCCCGGCCGAGGACGTGACCTGGGCGCGCAAGCGGCAGGCGGACGGCAAGCTCGGCCCCAAGGCCAAGGTCGCGGGCGATCTCGTCTCGGTGGGCGACGTGGTGCTGGTGCGCGCGGTCACGAACGACGACGGCACGTTTAAACGCTGGTCTCTGCGCCAGGTGCCGGAAGTGCAGGGCGCCTTCATGGCGATGGACGTAAACACCGGCCGCGTGCTGGCGATGCAGGGCGGGTTCAGCTACCAGGATTCGGTCTTCAACCGCACCACGCAGGCGACCCGCCAGCCGGGGTCCAGCTTCAAGCCCTTCGTCTACGCCGCGGCGCTCGACAGCGGTTTCACCCCCGCCACCATCGTCGTTGATGCCCCGATCGAGATCGAGACGCCACAGGGCCTCTGGACGCCGAAAAACGCGTCAAACAAGTTCTACGGCCCGACGCCGCTGCGGACGGGGATCGAGCAGAGCCGGAACCTGATGACCATCCGCATCGCGCAGGAAATCGGCATGCAGACCGTCGCGGGCTATGCGGAACGCTTCGGCGTCTATGACCGGATGGGTCCGTTCCTGGCGAACTCGCTGGGTGCGCAGGAAACCACGCTCTTCAAGATGGTTGCCGCCTACGCCATGTTCGCCAACGGCGGCGAGAGGGTGGAGCCGACGCTGGTCGACCGCGTTCAGGACCGGTTCGGCAAGACGATCTACCGCCACGACCAGCGCGTCTGCGAGGATTGCGCCGACCCGACCCTGGCGCCGGGGCAGGGGGTGCGGATCGACACCAACCGCGAACGCGTGATGAACGCGATCACCGCCTACCAGCTGACCAGCATGATGCAGGGCGTCGTGCAGCGCGGCTCGGCCAGCCGTCTGAACCTGCCTGTCCCCATCGCAGGCAAGACCGGCACCACGAACGATGCCAAGGACGTGTGGTTCATCGGCTATTCCTCGAACATCGTCGCGGGCTGCTACATCGGCTACGACCAGCCCCGCACGCTGGGCGAAAGCGCCTTCGGCGGCACGCTTTGCGTTCCGGTCTTCCAGGACTTCATGGAGGACGCGATCAAGAAATACGGCGGGGGCGAGTTCAAGGTTCCCCCCGGCGGCTATTTCCGCAAGATCGACCGCTTCACCGGTCAGCCGCTGCCGGACGACGCCACCGGTGACAACGTGGTCTCGGAATACTTCCGCGAGGGCGAGGACGCCCTGATCGGCCTGGGCCTCGTCGTCGACGGCGGCTTTGCAATGGGCGAGAACCTGCCCCTTTTCGCCTATGGCGAGGGCGAGGGCAGCGTCGACACCGGCAAGACCGTCACCAATTCGGAAGGCGAACAGGTCGTCGTGCCGAAGAAGGCCGATTTCGGCACCGTCTCCTCCGGCGGGCTTTACTGACCCCACGCCTTCACTAGGGCCGCGCCCTTGCCGGGGCGCGGTCAAACCCTTATGACGCCTGCCCAAGACCAAGACAGGATCCGATCCCCATGCGCGCCGAAACCCAAGGCCATGTCGAAGCCATCGAAAAGACGCTGAAGCTTCTGGCGCAGCGGATGGACTGGGAAACCGCGCCGCACCGGCTTGAGGAATTCGACGCCATGATCGAGGCGCCGGACCTGTGGAATGACCCGGCCAAGGCGCAGAAGCTGATGCGCGACCGCCAGGCGCTGCTGGACGCGGTCAATGCCTACAAGCTGATTTCCGGTGGGCTCAAGGACAACGTCGAGCTGATCGAGCTGGGCGAGATGGAAGGCGACTCCGAGATCGTGAAGGAGGCCGAGGCCGCGCTGGCGGACCTTGTGAAGGTCGCCGAAGCGAAAGAGCTTGAGGCGCTGCTGGACGGCGAGGCCGACGGCAACGACACCTTCCTGGAAATCAACGCCGGGGCAGGGGGGACGGAAAGCTGCGACTGGGCCTCAATGCTGGCCCGGATGTACGTCCGCTGGGCCGAGGCGCATGGCTTCACCGTGGAACTGCAGTCCGAAAGCGAAGGCGACGGCGCCGGGATCAAGTCGGCCAGCTACAAGATCAGCGGCAAGAACGCCTACGGTTGGCTGAAGACCGAGGCCGGGGTGCATCGCCTTGTCCGCATCTCGCCCTACGACTCCGCCGCCCGCCGCCACACCAGCTTCTGCTCGGTCTGGGTCTACCCGGTGGTCGACGACAACATCGAGATCGAGGTCCAGGACAAGGACATCCGCATCGACACCTTCCGGTCGTCGGGCGCGGGCGGCCAGCACGTCAACAAGACCGACTCCGCCGTGCGGATCACCCACTTCCCCTCCGGGATCGTGGTGACGTCGTCGCTGAAATCCCAGCACCAGAATCGGGACATCGCGATGAAGGCGCTGAAGTCGCGGCTTTACCAACAGGAACTCGACAAGCGGAACGCCGCCATCAACGAGGCGCATGAGAACAAGGGCGATGCGGGCTGGGGCAACCAGATCCGCTCTTACGTCCTCCAGCCCTACCAGATGGTGAAGGACCTGCGCACGGGCTATGAGACCTCGGACACGCAAGGGGTGCTGAACGGCGACCTCGACGGGTTCATGGCGGCCACGCTGGCACTGAACGCTTCCGGCAAGAAGCGGGGCGAGATCGCGGACGTCGACTGACGGCTGCAATTTCCTTGCCTGACGTTTCGCTGCCCGCTTAATCTTCGGGCATGAGCGTCACGCATCCGCCCTCTGCGCCCGAAATCAACCTGGTCGAACCCTCCGACCTGCGGATCAGTCTTGCAGCGGGCTGGCGGGACTTTCGCCGCGCCCCAATTCTGGGGTTGGTCTTCTCGGCGGTCTACGTCCTGGGCGGCTGGCTCATCACCTGGGCGATGACGACCAAGGGCCAGGTCTGGTGGACGCTGCCCGCCAGCGCCGGGTTTCCGATCCTGGGGCCGTTCATTGCCTGCGGCTTCTACGAGATGTCGCGCAGGCTGGAAGCCGGACAGCCGTTGGTGGCCTCGGAAATCTTCGGGGTGATCTTCCGCCAGAAGGACCGGCAGATCCCGGCCATCGCGGCAGTGATCGTGGTCTACTTCCTGTTCTGGAACTCGCTTGCGCACATGATCTTCGCGCTGTTTCTGGGCAACGCGACGATGACCAACATCTCATCGTCGCTTGCCGTGTTCCTGTCGCCCGAAGGGCTGATGATGCTCGCGTTCGGAACGGCCGTGGGGGCGGCCTCGGCGACCCTGCTTTTCTGCCTGACGGTGGTCAGCCTGCCCATGCTTCTGGATCGCGAGGTGGATTTCGTCACCGCCATGCTGACAAGCTTTGCCCTGGTGCGCGAGAATCCCCGCGTCATGCTGTCCTGGGGGGCGCTGATCGCGGTCTGCCTGTTCCTTGCGATGCTGCCGGGGTTCCTGGGCCTGTTCCTGGTCCTGCCGCTTTTCGGGCATGCCAGCTGGCACCTCTACCGCCGCGCCATCACCTGACCGGGCGCGCGACCAGCAGCGCCAGAGCCGCCGCAAGCGCCGCCATCAGGCTTGCGCTCAGGGCCACCGAGCCGAAGGCCGCCCCGGTCGCCGCCAGATGCGCGGGCGTGTCGGCCGTCACCCCAAATCCGGGTGCGCCCGGCCCGTAGGCCTCGGCCGCCACGCGCCCAAGCAGGGCCACCGCGATCAGCCCCGCGACCCGCGCCACCGCGTTGTTCACGCCAGAGGCCGCGCCCTGTTCACCGTCCTCGGCCCCCTGCATCGCCGCTGCGGTCAGGGGCGCGACGACCAGGCCCAGCCCTAGGCCGGCCAGCGCGGTGAAGGGGACGACATGGGTCCAGAACTGCCCGTCCGGCGCAAAGTGCCAAAGGCCCGCATAGGCAACCGCCACAAGCGCCGAGCCCGCCGCCATCAGCGGTCCCGCGCCCCAACGGTCGGCCAGCCGGCCCGCCGGGGCCGAGAGAACGCCGATCAGAAGCGAGATCGGCAGGAAGGCCGCCGTCACTTCCAGCGCCGTCACGTTCCAGGCCGTGACGGCGGCCATCGGCAGGTAGAACATCACGCCGTTCAGCGCGAAGTAAAGGACGAAGGTCACGACGTTCGTCAGCGCCAGCGTCCTGTTGCGAAAGAGGCCGAGACGCAGCATCGGCGTGGGGGTAACCGCCTCCCAGACGAGGAAGGCCGCCAGGCTTGCCACGGAGGCAAAGGCCACCCAGATCGGGGCCGCTGCGTCGGTCAGCACCCAGGCCATCAGGCCCAGCCCCAACGTCGCCAGGGCGGCTCCGGAAAGGTCGACCCGGACCCCGGGCTTGCCCACATCCCCCGGCGTGCGCCCCCGCACCAGCCACAGCGCCACCATTCCGAGCGGCAGGTTCAGCCCGAAGACCAGCCGCCAGCCGATCTCGCCGCCCCAGGTCACGAACATGCCGCCAATCACCGGACCCATCGCAGTCGTCAGCGTCGAGGCTCCCGCCCACAGCCCCAGCGCGCGCCCGCGCTCGTCCCGCGGATAGGCGCGCGAGATCATCGCCATCGATCCCGGCACCATCATCGCCGCGCCCAGGCCCTTCGCGGCGCGTGCGGCGATCATCTGTCCGGGTGACACTGCGAAGGCGCAGGCCAGCGAGCCCGCCACGAAGACCAGGATCCCCAGCGAGAAGATCCGCGCGATCCCGAACCGGTCCCCCATCGCCCCGCCGACCAGCACCAGGGACGAGACCGCCAGAAGGTAGGCCGCATTGATCCACTGCGCCTCGGGCAGCGAGGCCCCCAGCGCCTCGCGCATGGCAGGAAGCGCGATCGAGGTCACCGAGGAATCGATGAACCCCATCGACGAGGCCAGGATCGCCGCCCAGAGGATGATCCGGCGGTCCCCCTCGGCACAGAAGGAAACGGGCACCGGAGTGCCCTCCGATGCCCGCGCAAGCGTCATGGGTGGGGTCGGTTATTCGGCTTCGACAGCCGGGGCGTCCAGCCGGACCGTGCCGCCGGGGCGGCCGTTCGACAGCGGGTCTTCCTGGCGCTGGACCGAGCCCTCGAAATGGGCGCCCGATTCGATGGCGATGGTCTTGTGGATGATGTCGCCCTCGACCCGCGCGGTGGAGGTGAGGCGGACCTTCAGCCCGCGCACGCGGCCGATCACCCGGCCGTTGACCACGATGTCGTCGGCCACGATCTCGCCGCGGATGGTGGCGCTTTCGCCGACCGTCAGCAGATGCGCCCGGATGTCGCCTTCGACGGTGCCTTCGACCTGGATGTCGCCGGTGGTGCGCAGGTTGCCCACCACGGTCAGGTCAGAGGACAGGACCGACGCCCCCGCCTTGCCTTTCGGCGCGGTGGGCGTGAAGTCCATCGAGGGCTTGGTCATCGGGGCCTCCGGGGCTTTGGGCTTCTCGGCCTCGGCCTTCGGGCCTGGCTCGTTGATGCGGCTCTTAGAAAACATTCTTCGCTGCCTTTATGAAGGTCATCGGATTTACGGCGTCTCCGCCAAGGCGGATCTCGTAGTGGAGGTGTGTGCCGGTGGACCGACCTGAGTTGCCCATATCACCGATCCGGTCGCCGCGCGAGACCCTTTGGCCCACCTCGACCCGGATCTGCGACAGGTGGCCAAAGCGCGTCTCGACCCCGAACTGGTGCTTGATCTTGATCAGCCGGCCATAGCCGTTCTCCCACCCGGCATAGGTGACCACGCCGTCGGCGGTGGCATAGATCGGCGTGCCGTAGGACCCGGCAAGGTCCTGGCCCTCGTGGCGCCGGGTGCTGCCGTTGAACGGGTCATTGCGGTTGCCGAAGCCGCTGGTATAGCGCACGGCATCGCGGACCGGCATCGAGAACGGCAGCTGGAAGGCCGCGATCCGGTACATGTTCATCCGGTCCAGCCCGCCCAGGATCGCATTCGCCCGCAGCTCTTCGGCCGTGGGCGCCCCGCCCGAGGTCGAGAAAGAGATCGGCGTCAGCGGTCCGCCCTGGCCGGAATAGCCCTCGCGTACCGCGCCGATCAGGTCGTCCGGAGACATCCCGGCCTCGCGGAACATCTTGTCCAGCGGCTCGACCGAGACAGTCAGCGCCTCTTCCAGCTTGGTGAAGATCGCGTCGTTGCGCAGCTCCAGCGCCTCTTTCGCGTCGGCGATGACCTGGACTTCCTCGCGCGCGGCCTCGGCCTCGGCCAGCACCTCGTTGCGCTCCTCGGCGGCCTCGCCCAGGGCGTCGGTCAGGAATTCCAGTGTCGCCACCGCATCGCCCGCGCGGCCCAGCTCGGTCGCGGTCCCGGCCTGGGCGTTCAGCGCGACGGTCACGCGCTCGGCCTCGGCCTGGGCAAGGTCGCGCTCCTTGATTGCCTCGCGCAGAGTGTCCTGGATCGCCTCGATCCCGGTTTCCAGCTCGCGCCGGCGGTCTTCCGAGGCCAGGAGCTTCTCCTGCATCTCGGACACCTGGGTCAGGGCGATGTTGAAGCGTTCCTGCGCCCGCGCCGCCTCTTCGGCGCGCAGGTCGCGGTCGGCGGAAAGCGTGTTCAGCCGTTCCTCATACAACGCCTGCTGGCGCACCGACTGTTCGCGGGCCGATCCGGCGCCGATCGAGTCCATCATGATCAGCGCGGTGGCGACGATGGTCCAGGCCAGCGCCAGCGTTCCCCCGACGATCGCCAGGATCTGGGTGCCGGGTCGAAGACGGATGAATCGGGTCTCGGTGTCGGATTTCAGAAAGAGCCGCTGTTCGGGGAAATGCCGTTCCAGGGTCTGGTGGAACCGGTAGGCGAGGCGATTCAGCACGTTGGGGTCATCCGTTCATAGCCTTGGCAGTGGCTTCGCTACGTCATCCCAAGGGCCGGCTGGCCAGGGTCCGGGACTGATTATCCAGCCCGTTACAGGGTCGCAACAATTTTGACCACATGGAGGGTTTTTCCGCGCGCCGCCCGGATTCGATCGGCAAGAAACCGCCTAGTCCGCCGTTTCCGCCAGCGGCCAGTAGAAATCGGGCGGCAAACCCGCATCGGCGCGTTTTTCCTCGTTGAAGGGCGGTTTCAGCGTGCCGTGGAAATAGTGCCGGACCAGCCGGTGAAACACCTCTTTCGGGTCGGTCCCGTCGCGCCCGCACAGCCAGTTGAACCATTTCGAGCCATAGGCGACGTGGCCCACTTCCTCGGCATAGATCACTTCCAGCGCCGTCAGCGCCTGGGTCTCGCCGTGCTTGCGGAAGATCTCGATCATCCCCGGCGTCACGTCCAGGCCGCGCGCTTCCAGCACCATCGGCACCACGGCCAGCCGCCCCAGCAGGTCCTCCACCGTGTCCTCGGCGGCGCGCCACATGCCGGCATGGGCGGGCAGGGCGCCGTAGTGGCTGCCCATGGCCTCGAGGCAATCGCAGATCAGGTTGAAGTGCTTGGCCTCTTCGTCCGCGGCCTTCACCCAGTCGTCATAGAAGCCCATGGGCATCGGATGGTCGGTGAAGCGCGCGATGATATCCCAGTGCAGGTCGACCGCGTTCAGCTCGATATGCGCGACCGCGTGCAGCAGCGCGATGCGGCCCTCGGGGCTTCCCGGGCGGCGGCGGGGGACGTCCCGGGGCGCCAGGAGTTCGGGGCGCGCCGGCCGGGCAGGGCGCAGGGGCGGGGTGGCGCGGCCGACGGGCAGGGGCTGGCCCGCCGCACGGGCGGCAAACCAGGTGGCGGCATGGGCGCGGCCAAGCGCGGTCTTGGCGCGACCGTCTGCCGTCGTCAGCACCTCCACCGCCATTTCCGCCAGGCTTTGCGTCATCCGTTCGCTCCCCAAAATTCTTGAGCAAGAATTTTGTCAAATTCCTTACTCAAGGAATTTGGGCCCTATCTCACAACGCCTGCGCTGCCGCCAGCACCTCGTCGGCGTGGCCCTTGACGCTGACCTTGTTCCAGACCCGCGCCACCTTGCCGGTGCCGTCGATCAGAACCGTCGTCCGCTCGATCCCCATGTAGGTCTTGCCGTACATGCTTTTCTCCAGCCAGACGCCATAGTCTTCCGCCGTGGTGCCGGTTTCGTCCGAGGCAAGGATGATCCCCAGCCCGTGCTTGTTGCAAAACTTGTCATGGCTTTTCACGCTGTCCTTGGACAGGCCGATCACCGTGGTCCCCGCGGCCTCGAACTCGGCCTTTCGGGCGTTGAAGTCCTGCGCCTCCAGCGTGCAGCCGGGCGTGTCGTCCTTTGGGTAGAAATACAGCACCACCTTGCCGGGGCGAAGCTCCGACAGCGTCACCGTGCCGCAGCCGTTGCGGGGCAGAGTGAAATCGGGGGCGGTCTGTCCTTCGGAAATCATGGGCGGCTCCTTGCCTTTGGCCTATTCGTGACTTTGCATCTAGTTGCCTTCGCGCAAAGATAAAGGCAGGGAAAGCGCGCGTCACCCCACCAGGGTGCGGGCAGGCAGCGGGGCAGCAGGCTTAGATGAACGACCAGTCGGCGGGCAGGGAAGACGGGCACAGTCCCGTTGCCGCGCCGGAGCGGGCCGAACCCCTGATCCTGGACCATCCGGTCCCCGCCACACCCTCACGCGCCACCGGACCGCGGCTGCGACCGCGACCGCGCGGGCGGGGGCGGATCAGCCTGACGGTGATCCTGACGCTCGTCCTGCTTGCTCTGGGGTTCGGCTACCTGACTCTCGCGTACACCGGCAAGACCATCCGCCTGCCCACCTGGGGCGTGGCCGAGATCGAGGCTCGGCTGAACGAGGGGCTGGAGCAGGCGCGTCTGCCGAAGGGAACAGCCGTTTCGCTGGGCGGGGTGGAGCTGGCGGTGGACACCGACTTCGTGCCGCGCTTCCGGCTGGACGACATCCGCCTGATCGGCGAGACGGGCCGCTCGCTTCTGACCCTGCCCGAGGCGACGGTCGCCTTCCAGCCGCGCGCGCTGCTCTCGGGACGGGTGCGCCCCTCCGAGATCCGGCTTTCCGGCGCGCGGCTTGCGGTGCGGCGCGACGCGGCGGGGCGGATCGACCTGCAGTTCGAGGGCAGCCCGACCGGGGCGGGGCCGAAAAGCTTTTCCGAAGTGCTGACCGCCGTCGAGGCCGCCTTCGCAAGCCCCGCGCTCGACTCGCTGGCGGCCATCGAGACCGAGGGCCTGACCCTGGTCCTGACCGACGACCGCGCCGGGCGGACCTGGCAGGTGGGCGACGGCCGCCTGGTGATCGAGAACGGCGAGGCGGCGATCTCGGCCGAGCTGTCGCTGACGCTTCTGGACCGGGTGACGCCCGCACAGGCGGTGCTGACGCTGGTGTCCGACAAGGGGGCCGAGACGGCGCATCTGCGCGCAAGGGTCGACACGATTGCCGCCCGCGACCTCGCCGCGATGGCCCCGCCGCTCGCCTTCCTGGGCTTCGTCGATGCACCGATCTCGGGCGCGCTGGAGGGACGGCTGGGCGAGGACGGCAGCTTCGGCGGCCTCACCGCGGAACTGAGCCTTTCGGCCGGAAGTCTCGCCCCCGGCCAGGGCGCGCGGCCGATCGGCTTCGACCGCGCCGCGATGAAGCTGTCCTACGACCCCGTCACCGCGCGCATCGATCTGACCGATCTCTCGGTCGAAAGCCCCTCGCTGCGGCTGACGGCCACCGGCCACGGCGACCTTCTTGCCAGCGACGGCCGCCCCCTCGCCCCCGGCGCGCTTCCCGCCAGCGTGCTGGCCCAGATCGCCGTCGACGAGGTGATGCTCGACCCCGAGGGCCTCTTCGAGGAACCCGTCCGCTTCGGACAGGGCGCGCTTGACTTGCGCTTGCGCCTGCAACCCTTCCGCATCGACATCGGCCAGCTGTCCCTTGTCGAGGGCGACGAGCGGCTTCTGCTGTCCGGTGCGGCCGAGGCGACCGAAGGCGGCTGGGACGCGGCGCTGGACCTCGACCTGAACCAGATCGAGGCCGAGCGCCTGCTGAAGGTCTGGCCGGTCGCTGTCGTGCCGAAGACCCGCACCTGGTTCGCGACCAACGTGGGCGAGGGGCTGATGACCGACGTCCAGGCCGCGCTGCGCCTCAAACCGGGCGGACAGCCGCAGTTCAGCCTTGGCTACGAGTTTTCCGACACCGAGGTCCGCTTCGTCCGCACCCTGCCGCCCATCCTGAACGGCCGCGGCCATGCGACGCTTGAAAACAGGACCTACACCGTCGCGCTGGACCAGGGCCACGTCATCGCACCCGAAGGCGGCCGGATCGAGGCCGACGGCACCGTGTTCCAGATCCTCGACATCACCCAGCGCCCGGCCACCGCCAAGGTCGACCTCGTGACCTCGGCCAGCCTGACCGCCACGCTCTCGCTGCTGGATCAGGAGCCGTTCAGCTTCTTCTCCAAGGCCGGCCAGCCCTACAACCTGGGCGACGGGCGGGCCGAGCTGACGGCCACCATCCTGATGCCCCTGAAGCCGAAAATCCCCTTCGAGGAGGTCAGCTTCACCGTCGCCGGCCACATCCGCAACTTCACCTCGCCCGCACTGGTCCCCGGCCGCATCCTGACCGCGCCCGAGATCGAGGTCGCGGTCAACACCGAGGGGCTGGAGCTGAAGGGCAAGGGCAAGCTGGACATCATGCCGGTGGACCTGACCTACCGCCAGGGCTTCGGGCCGGAACAGAAGGGCCGCGCCCGGGTCAATGGCACGGTGATGCTGTCGGACGACGTGCTGCGGGATTTCGGCGTCGAGCTTCCCGCCGGCTCGGTCAAGGGCGAAGGCCCGGCAGCGATTGACGTGGCGCTGGTCAAGGACCTGCCGCCGCAACTGACGCTCACCTCGACTCTGACCGGCCTTGCGCTTCGCCTCGACGCGCTAGGCTGGTCCAAGGCCGCCGGCACCCGCGGCACGCTTGACCTTGAAGCGCGGCTGGGCCGTGCACCCGTCGTCGGACGGCTGAGCCTGAAGGCCCCCGGCCTGGATGCGCGGGGGCGGATCACCACGAAGGAAAGCGGCGGCCTCGACACGGCCACGTTCGAGCGCGTGGTGGCGGGCGACTGGCTGGATGCGGGCGTCACTCTCACCGGGCGCGGCAAGGGTGCGCTGGACGTGGCGCTGACCGGCGGCAGCCTCGACATGCGCCGGATGCCCGACAGCGGGGGCGCGGCCGGGGCCGGCGGGCCGCTCAAGGTTCGCCTCGACCGCCTGCGCATATCGGAAGGGATCAGCCTGACCGATTTCCGGGGCGAGTTCGGCAGCCGGGGCGGGTTCAACGGCAAGTTCGTTGCCGCCGTCAACGACATGGCACTGGTCGAAGGCATCGTCGCCCCGGCCGAAAGCGGCACCGCATTCCGGATCACCTCGGAAAACGCGGGCGCGGTGATGGCGGCGGCGGGCATCTTCGACAAGGGTCGCGGCGGCTCGCTGGACATGACGCTGTTCCCCCGCGGACCCGAGGGCGAATACAACGGCACCGCCACCTTCAGCCGGATGCGCGTGCAGGGCGCGCCTGCGCTGGCCGAGCTTCTGTCCGCCGTTTCGGTCGTGGGGCTTCTGGAACAGCTGAACGGCGAAGGGCTTGCCTTCAACAATGGCGAGGTCAAGTTCGTGCTGACCCCCAAGGCGGTGGAAATCACGCAAGGGTCCGCCGTCGGTGCCTCGCTTGGCATTTCCTTCGCCGGGCTCTACCTCACGGGTTCCGGCGCGATCGACCTGCAGGGGGTGATCTCGCCGATCTATCTGGTCAACGGGGTGGGGCAGATCCTGACACGCAAGGGCGAGGGGCTTTTCGGCTTCAACTACCGCGTCACCGGCACCGCCGAGGCGCCGGAGGTTGCGGTCAATCCGCTGTCCGTGCTGACGCCGGGCATGTTCCGCGAGCTTTTCCGCCAGCGCCCGCCCAACCTGAAGGACGCCGAGGGGGGCGGATGAAACTTTCCGATTTCGATTTCGACCTGCCGGAAGGGCTGATCGCCACCCGGCCCGCCCGCCCGCGCACCTCGGCCCGGATGCTGCTGGCCGAGGGCGACCGGATCAGCGACCGACGGGTCAGCGACCTGACCCGGATCCTGCGCCCCGGCGACCGGCTGGTCCTGAACAACACCAAGGTCCTGCCCGCGCGCCTGTTCGGCACCCGCCAGCGCGGCGAAGCGGTGGCCAAGGTCGAGATCACGCTCCTGGAACCCCGCGCCGTGGGCTGGCGGGCGCTGGCCAAGCCGCTCCGCAAGGTGAATGTGGGCGAGGTCATCCGCTTCTCCGACCGGCTGTCCGCCACCGTGGCCGAGAAGTCGGAAGCCGACCTGACGCTTACATTCGACCTGACCGGAGAGGACTTCGACAAAGCCCTGGCCGAGGCCGGGGTGATGCCGCTGCCGCCCTATATCGCGGCGAAACGGGCCGCCGACGATCAGGACCGCACCGACTACCAGACCGTCTTCGCCCGCCACACCGGCGCGGTGGCGGCGCCCACGGCCTCGCTCCATTTTGACGAGGACCTTTTGAACGCGCTGGCGGCGAAGGGTGTGGAGTTTACCGAGGTCACGCTCCACGTCGGCGCCGGCACCTTCCTGCCGGTCAAGGTCGAGGACGTGAAGACCCACAAGATGCACGCCGAATGGGGCCGGGTCACGGCTGCCGCGGCGGACGAGATCAATGCGACGAAAAGGGCAGGGGGCCGGGTGATCCCGGTGGGAACCACCGCCTTGCGCCTGATCGAAAGCGCGGCCGACGAGACGGGCGTCCTGCATCCGTGGGAAGGTGAGACCGGCATCTTCATCTACCCCGGCTACCGTTTCCGGGTCACAGACGCGCTGATGACCAATTTCCACCTGCCGAAGTCGACGCTGGTGATGCTGGTCAGCGCGCTGATGGGCGAGGAACGGATCCGCGCCATCTACGCCCATGCGATCCGCGAGGGGTATCGCTTCTTCTCTTACGGCGACAGCTCGCTTCTGATCCCGCACCCGCAAGGCTGACCAGTCCCGCCCGGCACGACGCCGGCGCAATCCGCGCAGAACATCCACGGCGCTTGCCATGCGGGACGGATTCGGGCAGGCAGGCGCAAAACCCCGGCGGCAGGAACCACGATGCTGAAGGTCCTCTCCCAGTCCTGGCCGCTTCTGATGGGCGTCATGCTTCTGATGGTCGGCAACGGCATCCAGGGCACGCTCCTCGGTATTCGGGGCAACCTCGAGGGCTTCACGACCTACCAGCTCTCCTACGTGATGGCCGCCTATTTCCTGGGGTTCCTCTTCGGCTCCTGGGCCGCGCCGAAGATGATCCGCCAGGTTGGCCACGTCCGGGTCTTCGCCGCGCTTGGCTCGCTGATTTCGGCAATCCTGGTGATCTACCCGGTCTACCCCGACTGGGTGGTCTGGACCCTCCTGCGCGTCCTCGCGGGCTTCTGCTTTTCCGGCATCTACATCACCGCCGAAAGCTGGATCAACAACACCGCCTCGAACGACACCCGGGGCCAGGCGCTCTCGGCCTACATGATCGTCCAGATGATCGGCATCATTGCAAGCCAGGTCCTTCTGAACCTGCCCGACCCCTCGGGCTTTGCGCTCTTCATCCTGCCTTCCGTGCTGGTGTCGCTGGCCTTCATGCCGCTTCTCCTCGCTCCAACACCCGCGCCGGCCTTCGACTCGAACCGCCGCCTCTCCTTCCGCCGCCTCTTCATCATCTCCCCGCTCGGCTGCGCGGGCATGCTTCTGACCGGAGGCGTCTTCTCCGCCATGTTCGGCATGGCCTCGGTCTGGGGCGCGCAGGTCGGCCTTTCCGTGAGCCAGATCTCGGTCTTCGTCGGCGCGATGTACGTGGGCGGCCTCGTCCTGCAATATCCCATCGGCTGGGCCTCGGACCGGATGGACCGCCGCACGCTGATCATGGGCCTCTCCGCCGCCGCCACGGTCGCGATGCTCGCCGCCGCGCTTCTCCCGCTTCCCTTCCCGGTCCTCGTCGGCACCGCCATGATCCTTGGCGGGATCACCAACCCGGTCTATGCGCTGCTGATCGCCTACACCAACGACTTCCTGCCCCGCGACCAGATGGCCGGGGCCTCGGCCGGCCTGATCTTCCTGAACGGCTTCGGCGCGGTCTTCGGCCCCACCGCGACCGGCTGGATGATGGAACAGGTCGGCCCCTCGGGCTTCTTCCTGTTCATCGGCATCCTCTACGCCGCGCTCGCCGCCTACGCGCTTTACCGCATGACCCGCCGCGCCGCGCCCTCCGTTTCGGGCGCCTTCCGGGGCGTCACCCCCACCGCCTCGCCCCTGGCCGTCGAGACCGTGCTGGAGGAGGCCGCCAAGGACGAGCCGCCGAAAGCCGCCTGACATCTTCGGGTTGCACCGTGCGCCATTCCCTGCAAGGCTTCCCCCATCAGCGGAGGCGCAATGTCAGACCCGGTCGAACTTCTGGATTTCTGGATCACCGAGATCGGCCCGAAAGGCTGGTTCAACGGCGGGGAGGAGGTCGACAGCGCCTGTCGCGACCGCTTCCTCGACCTCTGGCAGGCCGCGCATGACGGGGGGCTCGAACACTGGGTCGAAGGCCCGACCGGGACGCTCGCCTACCTGATCCTGACCGACCAGTTCCCCCGCAACATGTTCCGGGGCGAGGCGCGCGCTTTCGCCACCGACGCCCGCGCCCGCGCCGCCGCCCGCCGCGCCGTAGCCCTTGGCTGGGACATCGAGGTGCCCGAACCCGAGCGCACCTTCTTCTACCTGCCCTTCGAGCATTCGGAAAACCCGGCCGACCAGGACTGGTCGGTAGAGCTTTACTCCGCCCGCATGGTCGAGGATGCCGAGTTCCTCCTCCACGCCAAGGCGCACCGCGAGATCATCGCCCGCTTCGGCCGCTTCCCCTTCCGCAATGCCGCGCTGGGGCGCCAGACGACGGCCGAAGAGCAGGCGTTCCTCGACGCCGGGGCCTATCCTGCACTGGTCAACGACCTGCGCGCCGCCCAAGAGGAAAGCCATGCGCCCGACGCATAGGCCCACGGCAAGCCCAACGTTGCTGGGGTTTTCAAGATAGTTTAATGGCAAACTACTTTTTCTGGAGGAGGGAAAGATGGCTGCCCAAAGCTTCGACGTAATCGTGATCGGTGCCGGACCGGGGGGCTATGTCGCCGCCATCCGCGCCAGCCACCTGGGCCTGAAGGTTGCCATCGTCGAACGCGAACACCTGGGCGGCATCTGCCTGAACTGGGGCTGCATCCCGACCAAGGCACTCCTCCGCTCGGCCGAGGTCTTCCACCTGATGCACCGCGCCAAGGAGTTCGGGCTGAAGGCCGATGGCATCGGCTATGACCTGCCCGCCGTCGTGGCGCGGTCGCGCGCGGTGGCCAAGCAGCTGTCGGGCGGCATCGGCCACCTGATGAAGAAGAACAAGGTCACCGTCTTCATGGGGACCGCGACACTGCCGAAGAAGGGCACTGTGTCGGTGAAGACCGACAAGGGCACCGAGGAACTGACCGCCAAGTCGATCATCCTCGCCACCGGCGCCCGCGCCCGCGAGCTTCCGGGGCTGGAAGCCGACGGCGATCTGGTCTGGTCCTACAAGCACGCCCTTGTCGCCTCCCGGATGCCGAAAAAGCTCCTCGTCATCGGGTCGGGTGCCATCGGCATCGAATTCGCTTCCTTCTTCAACACCCTCGGTGCGGATACCACCGTCGTTGAAGTCATGGACCGCATCCTGCCGGTGGAAGACGCCGAAATCAGCGCCTTCGCCAAGAAGCAGTTCGTCAAGCAGGGCATGAAGATCCTGGAGAAGGCGGCGGTCAAGAAGCTGGACCGCAAGCCGGGGCAGGGCGTCACCGCCCATATCGAGCAGGACGGCAAGATCACCACGCAGGACTTCGACACTGTCATCAGCGCCGTGGGCATCGTCGGGAACGTGGAGAACCTCGGCCTTGAAGCCTTGGGCGTGAAGATCGACCGCACCCATGTCGTGACCGACGAATACTGCCGCACCGGCGTCGAGGGGCTGTACGCCATCGGCGACATCGCGGGCGCGCCCTGGCTTGCCCACAAGGCCAGCCATGAAGGCGTCATGGTCGCGGAACTCATCGCGGGCGGCCATCCGCATCCGATCAAGCCGAACTCCATCGCCGGCTGCACCTATTGCCACCCGCAAGTCGCCAGCGTCGGCCTGACCGAGCAGCAGGCCAAGGATGCGGGCTATCAGGTCAAGGTCGGCCGCTTCCCCTTCATCGGCAACGGCAAGGCCATCGCGCTTGGCGAACAGGAAGGCATGGTGAAAACCGTTTTCGACGCCAAGACCGGTGAGCTTCTCGGCGCCCACATGGTCGGTGCGGAAGTCACCGAGCTGATCCAGGGCTATGTCGTTGGCCGCACGCTGGAGACGACCGAGGAAGACCTGATGAACACCGTCTTCCCGCACCCGACCCTGTCGGAGATGATGCACGAAGCCGTGCTCGACGCCTACGGACGCGCGCTCCACATCTGATGCGGTCGCTGAACCGGGTCGTCATGCAAAAGGCCAGCCGGGACTGGATCACCAGTCTTGGCCCGGAAAAGCTGGACGTGCTGGAACTGTCGGGGAAATGGGGCGAGACCTTTCCCTTCCGCAGCTACCAGGCGCTGAACCGCTGGAAATTCGACCCCTGCAAGGGGCCAATGCTGGGCGAGGACGGCAAGGTCGCGCGCTTCGACCTGATCCTGGCCAACCAGGTCTGGGAACATCTCGACCGCCCCTATGCCGCCACCCGCAACATCTACCGGATGCTGCGCAAGGGCGGCTGGTTCTGGGTCGCGGTTCCATTCTTCGCCCCGTTCCACGGTGCGCCCGTGGACTGCTCGCGCTGGACCGCGCGGGGTTTGAAGAACCTGCTGGTTGAAAGCGGGTTTCAGGAAGATCGCGTGCAGTCGTTCCAATGGGGCAACCGCCATGTCGCTCAGCGGAACCTTGAACTCCCCTGGCCCCCCGCCCTGCGCGACGACGACGACCTGACCAACGACCCGGACTTTCCCGTGGTCAGCTGGGCGATGGCACAGAAGGACTGATCTCGGGCGGGTCGGTCAGCGGGACGCCGGCACGGGGCACCTTGCGAGACCTTGGAACTTCTGCCCTCCTCCCCGGCAAGGAGCGACGTCGTCGAAATGTGCGGTTCTCCAGAAGTTAAGGTTTCCCTAATGTTCGCGATCAAGGCGTTGAAAACTATGGGATACCTGCGTTTGTCCACCGTGGACACCCCTCTGGCGTCCCGCCCCTGAACCCGCTACCAATGCGCCCATGCGCCCGTTTCCCCCCATGCTGCTCGTTCTCCTCCTCTGGGCCGCCGGCCTCGGCGCCGCTGCCCAGTTCGGGAAGATCTCGATCCTGTTCGAGACCCTCCGCGCCACCTACGGCGGGCAGGGCGAGGTCGCCCTCGGCCTCGTCGTCTCGATCGTCGGCATGGTCGGCCTGATCTTCGGCACCACCGCCGGATTGCTGGTGGCCCGCATCGGCCCCCGCCGCGCCATCGTGGCGGCGCTCGCTGCCGGGGCCGCGATGTCCGCCCTCCAGTCCCTGATGCCCGCCTACCCCCTGATGCTCGCCTCCCGCATCATCGAGGGCGCCTCCCACCTTGCCATCGTCGTCGTCGGCCCGACGATGATTGCGGCGCTGGCCCCCGAACATCGTCGTCCCCTCGCCATGACCCTCTGGTCCAGCTTCTTCGGCGTGACCTACACAATCCTCGCCCTGATCGGCCCGCTGCTGACCCCGACGACCCTCTTCCTCGGCCACGCCGCCTACATGGCGACCCTTGCGGCCATCCTCGCCCTGACCCTGCCACCTGACCCGCGAGGAACCCACGCCCCGCTGACGAACATCCTCGCCCAGCACGCCGCCATCTACCTCTCCCCCCGCCTCGCCGCCCCGGCGATGGGGTTCTGCTGCTACACCTTCCTCTATGTGGCCATCCTGACCCTTCTCCCGCCCGAGACGCCCGAGACCCACCGCGCCCTCATCGCCGCGGGCATGCCCCTCGTATCGATCGCCGTGTCGCTGACCCTGGGCGTGCGACTGCTGGGAAGGATGTCCGCCGTCCGACTGGTGCAGGTTGGCTATCTGGTGGCAATCCCCGGCTTCCTGATCCTCTGGGCGTTCTGGGGGCAGGGTGCCGGGATGGTGGCAGGCGGCTTCCTCCTCTCCGGCGCCCTCGGCATCGTCCAGGGCGCAAGCTTCGCCTCGATCCCCGAGCTCAACGATACCCCCGAGGACCGCGCCCGGGCCGCCGGAGCAATAGCGCAGCTCGGGAACCTGGGGACGACGACCGGCACTCCGGTCCTCGCCGCCCTGCTGGCCAGCGCGGGACCGTCAGGACTGGCCTTGGCCGCAGTGGTCCTTTGCGGGGCGGGCATCGCCGTCCACGCCTTGCAGAAGACCCGCAGGGGGCGACTGGCCTAGTAGGCGACGACCGCGCCGCCTCCGGCCACCCAGTCGCGCAGCCCGCCAAGGTTGACGACGGGACCATAGCCCATCCGCGTCAGCGCGTCCGCAGCCATCCCCGACCGTCCGCCCGCGGCACAGTAGACCGCCACCGGCAGGCCCTGCGGCAGTTCGCAGCCCGGTTGGCGCGGGTCGCATTTCACCGGCACCAGCGACAAGGGGATCAGCTTCGCCCCCTGCGCGACCCCGGACGCCCTGGCCTCGGCCACCTCGCGGACGTCGAGCAGCAGCATCCTGCCCTGGGCGACTTGCTCGGCCACCTCGGCCACGGTCGGGGCAGGGTTGAAAGCCGAAGACATGGAAAACCTCTCTGCTGGGGTTTCACCTATATAGATTGGAAGGTGAGAAAGTAAAGCGGCATCTTTCCATCCGTGCGTTCATGCTCCGTTCACATTTTCGGGTTGGAGACTCGACGAAGATGACCTATCTCTAGCGCTTGCTCATCCGGGGTAGATCATGGCCGAACAGAAGTTCATTGAGGTCCGCGGCGCGCGCGAGCACAACCTCAAGGGCGTTGACGTCGCAATTCCGCGCGACCAGTTGGTGGTGATCACCGGGCTTTCGGGTTCCGGCAAGTCCTCCCTCGCCTTTGACACGATCTATGCGGAAGGGCAGCGGCGGTACGTCGAGTCGCTCTCGGCCTATGCCCGCCAGTTCCTCGACATGATGGGCAAGCCGGATGTCGACCACATCTCGGGCCTCTCCCCGGCGATTTCCATCGAACAGAAGACCACCTCGAAGAACCCCCGTTCCACCGTCGGCACGGTGACGGAGATCTACGATTACCTCCGCCTGCTCTTCGCCCGCGTCGGCACGCCCTATTCCCCGGCGACCGGCCTGCCGATCACCGCGATGCAGGTGCAGGACATGGTCGACGCTGTCATGGCGATGGAGGAGGGGACGCGGGCCTACCTGCTGGCCCCGATCATCCGGGACCGAAAGGGGGAGTACAAGAAGGAGTTCCTGGAGCTTCGCAAGCAGGGTTTCCAGCGCGTCAAGGTCAATGGGGCCTTTTATGAGCTGGAGGAGCCGCCCACGCTGGACAAGAAGTTCCGCCACAACATCGACGTGGTGGTGGACCGGATCGTCGTGCGCGAAGGCATCGAGACGCGGCTCGCCGACAGCTTCCGCACCGCGCTGAACCTGGCGGACGGGATCGCGGTCATCGAACTGGCCGATGTGAAAGAGGGCGAAGAGCCCACCCGCATCACCTATTCCGAGAAGTTCGCCTGCCCGGTCAGCGGCTTCACCATTGCCGAGATCGAACCCCGCCTCTTCTCCTTCAACGCGCCCTTCGGCGCCTGCCCGGTCTGCGACGGGCTGGGGATGGAGTTGTTCTTCGACGAACGCCTGGTCGTCCCCGACCAGAACCTGACCCTGTTGCAAGGCGCCATCGCGCCCTGGGCCAAGTCGAAATCGCCCTACCTAACCCAGACGATGGAGGCTTTGTCCAAACACTACGGCTTCAACCTGAAGGCCAAGTGGAAGGACCTGCCCGACAGCGTCAAGGAACTGTTCCTGCGCGGGTCGAAGGGCGAGGAGATCGAGTTCCGCTATGACGAGGGCGGGCGGGTCTACCAGGTGAAGCGTGTCTATGAGGGGATCATCCCCAACATGGAACGCCGCTACCGCGAGACCGACAGCGCCTGGAGCCGTGAGGAGATGGAACGGTATCAGTCCAACCGCGCCTGCGGGGCCTGCGGCGGCTACCGGCTGAAGCCCGAGGCGCTGGCGGTGAAGATCGCGGGGTTGCACATCGGGCAGGTGGTGCAGATGTCGATCAGCGAAAGCCTCGCCTGGGTGGAAGGCGTGGCCGACACGCTGACCAGGCAGCAGAACGAGATCGCGCGGGCGATCCTGAAGGAAATCCGCGAACGTCTTGGATTCCTTGTGAATGTCGGCCTGAACTACCTGACCATGAGCCGGGCGGCGGGGACGCTTTCGGGCGGGGAGTCGCAGCGGATTCGTCTGGCGTCCCAGATCGGGTCAGGGCTGACCGGGGTGCTCTATGTGCTGGACGAGCCTTCCATCGGCCTTCACCAGCGCGACAACGACCGGCTTCTGACCACGCTGAAAAACCTGCGCGATGCGGGGAACACGGTGCTGGTGGTGGAACATGACGAGGACGCGATCCGCGAGGCGGACTATGTCTTCGACATGGGGCCGGGGGCTGGCGTGCATGGCGGGATGGTGGTGTCGCATGGGACGCCACAGGAGGTCGCGGCCGAGCCGGCGAGCCTCACCGGCCAGTACCTCTCGGGCACCCGGGAAATTTCGGTGCCGAAGACCCGGCGGAAGGGCAACGGCAAGAAGCTGGTCGTGGTCGGTGCCACGGGCAACAACCTGAAGAACGTCACGGCGGAGTTCCCCTTGGGCAAGTTCGTCTGCGTGACCGGCGTGTCGGGGGGTGGCAAGTCGTCCCTGACCATCGAGACCCTGTTCAAGACCGCCGCCATGCGCCTGAACGGGGCGCACGAAACCCCGGCGCCCTGCGAGACGATCAGGGGGTTCGAACACCTCGACAAGGTCATCGACATCGACCAGCGGCCTATCGGGCGGACTCCGCGTTCGAATCCAGCCACTTACACCGGGGCCTTCACCCCGATCCGCGACTGGTTCGCCGGTCTGCCCGAGTCCAAGGCGCGCGGCTATGGGCCGGGACGATTCAGCTTCAACGTCAAGGGCGGGCGCTGCGAGGCCTGTCAGGGCGATGGCGTCCTCAAGATCGAGATGAACTTCCTTCCGGATGTCTACGTCACCTGCGAGACCTGCAAGGGCCACCGCTACAACCGCGAGACTTTGGAAATCAAGTTCAAGAACAAGAGCATCGCCGACGTTCTTGACATGACGTGCGAAGATGCGCGCGACTTCTTCCAGGCCGTCCCCGCGATCCGGGAGAAGATGGAGGCGCTCTGCGAAGTGGGCCTTGGCTACATCAAGGTCGGCCAGCAGGCGACGACGCTCTCGGGTGGCGAGGCGCAGCGGGTGAAGCTGTCGAAGGAACTTTCCCGCCGGGCGACGGGCCGGACACTGTATATACTGGACGAGCCGACCACCGGCCTGCATTTCGAGGACGTGAGGAAACTCCTGGAAGTGCTTCATTCCCTTGTGGAACAGGGAAATACGGTGGTGGTGATCGAGCACAACCTCGACGTCGTGAAAACCGCCGACTGGGTCATCGACATCGGCCCCGAGGGCGGTGACGGCGGGGGGGAGATCGTGGCGGTTGGCACGCCGGAGGACATCGTGAAGGTCGAGGCAAGCCACACGGGGCGCTACCTCAAGGACCTGTTGAAGCCACGGCGCATCGCGGCCGAGTAGGGTGGGCGATACCGCCCACCCTACGCCCGCACCCTAGTTCAGCACGTTTTCCAGGATCCGGATCGGCTCGATCACGACCAGGTTGCTTTCCTTGACCCGGACGATCTGGTTGTCGATCACGACGTAGACGCTGTCGTCCTCGATCGGGACAAGGGAAAGCTCTTCCCATTCCGCCTCGGGGATCAGAACATAGTCGCCGCGAAGGCGGTCGCCCTCGACATAGACATAGTCCGGGGTCCAGGACTTGCCGACCTGTCCGGGCGGAACGCAGGCGGGGTCCTTCTTTGCCAGGCCCGGTGGGCAGGCCTTGACGACAGTGTCGGCCAGCACCGGCGCGCCGGTCAAGGAAAATGCCGCGACGGTGGCGGCGAGGATTGTCTGGAAACGGGGCATCTGGGCCTCCTCTCTTTCTGCTCAGCTACGTCCGAAAAACCCCCTGCGGCGGAAGGCGGTTCCGGGAAAGCCCACCCTCGGCGGGTTTCAGCGCAGATGCGCGGTGCGGCGGCTGCGGATCACTTCCAGCACTTCACCCGACCCGTTCTGCACCCGGTAGACCACGCCCGACAGCGCATAGTAGCGCCAGGTGCCGTCCGACGGCGCCAGGCCGTAGCGGACGGGGTCCATCACGAATGAGCGGTTCTCGAAAGGAAAGCGGTCGCCCACGCGGTAGGGTGTGACGGTCGGCTTGACCTTCAGCACCTTCCGGGCGGGCGCTGGATCGTCCAGTGGTCGCTCGCAGACCGAGGGGATGATCGACCCGCATTCGGCTGAGACGGCCGGCAGGGCGGGGACGACAAGAAGCAGGGAAAGGATCAGGGCTCGCATGTGTGCCTCGCCAGCGGAGTGGCGAGGGAACGCGAGGAGATCAGGCGCGGTTCCCGGTGGAAACCGCGCCCGAAAGGATTAGTCCAGCGCCTTGAAGTTCAGGCTCGCGCCTTCCTTGATGCCCGAGAACCAGCGCGCGGTGACGGTCTTGGTCTTGGTGTAGAAGCGGAAGGCGTCCGGGCCGTACTGGTTCAGGTCGCCGAAGGCCGACTTCTTCCAGCCGCCGAACGAGAAGTACGAGAGCGGCACGGGGATCGGGAAGTTGATGCCGACCATGCCCACGTTGACGCGGCTTGCGAAGTCGCGCGCGGTGTCGCCGTCGGCGGTGAAAATCGCGGTCCCGTTGCCGTATTCGTTGTCCATCACCAGCTTCAGCGCCTGATCATAGGACCCCGCGCGGACGGTGGAGAGGACCGGCCCGAAGATCTCCTGCTTGTAGATCTCCATGTCCGGGGTGACGTGGTCGAAGAGCGAGGGGCCGACGAAGAAGCCGTTCTCATAACCCTGCAGCTTGAAGCCGCGACCGTCGACGACCAGCTTCGCGCCCTGTTCGACGCCAGAGTTGATCAGGCCCAGGATGCGGTCCTTCGACTGCTTGGTGATGACGGGGCCGAAATCGATATCGTTGCCAGCGGTATAGGGGCCGACCTTCAGCTTCTCGATCCGGGGGACAAGGCGTTCGATCAGAGCATCCGCCGTCTTGTCGCCCACCGGGACGGCCACCGAAATCGCCATGCAGCGTTCGCCCGCCGCGCCGTAGCCCGCGCCCACCAGCGCGTCCGCGGCCTTGTCGAGGTCGGCGTCCGGCATGATAATCATATGGTTCTTCGCGCCACCGAAGCACTGCGCGCGCTTCCCGTTCGAGGCCGCGCGGCCATAGATGTACTGCGCGATGGGGGTGGAGCCCACGAAGCCCACGCCCTGGATGACCGGGTGGTCAAGGATGCCGTCCACCACGTCCTTGTCCCCGTTCACAACCTGCAGCACGCCATCCGGTAGGCCCGCCTGTTGCAGCAGTTCCGCGAGGAACAGCGAGGTCGAGGGCACCCGCTCCGACGGCTTCAGGATCATCGCGTTGCCCGAGGAGAGCGCGGGGCCGATCTTCCACAGCGGGATCATCGCCGGGAAGTTGAACGGGGTGATTCCGGCAACGACGCCAAGGGGTTGACGGATGGCGTAAAGGTCGATCCCGGGGCCGGCACTGTCCATCGCCTCGCCCTTCAGCATGGCGGGTGCGCCCATGCAGACCTCGATCACCTCAAGGCCGCGCTGCACGTCGCCCTTGGCGTCGGGAATGGTCTTGCCGTGTTCACGGGCGACCATCTCGGCGAGCTTGTCCATGTTCTGGTTGATGAGAGCGCCGAAGGCCATCATCACGCGGGCCCGGCTTTGCGGGTTGGTGGCGGCCCAGCCGACCTGGGCCTTCGCGGCCTCCTCGATCGCGTGGTCCAGCTCGGCGGGCGTCGCCAGCGCGACGCGCGCCTGCACTTCACCGGTGGCGGGGTTCATGACATCGGCGAAGCGGCCCGAGGTGCCCTTCACCATCTTGCCGTTGATCCAGTGTCCGATCTCTTGCATGGAATCCTCCTTGTGCTTGGCCAGCCTTCTACCCCTGCACAAACGCCAGACAAAGCGGCAATCCGTCAAAAGCGTTTTGCAGTTTTGCGGGACACTACGTAGGGTGGGCAATATTGCCCACCCTACGAGGCGACCGGGATGGATTGGGACGACCTGCGCATCTTCCTGGCCGTGGCGCGGACGGAAAGCCTGTCGGCGGCGGGCAAGCGATTGAAGATCGACCCGGCCACCGTGGGCCGCCGTATCGCCCGTCTGGAAGAGGCAACCAGGGCCCGGCTGTTCACCAAGTCGCCGCAAGGCTATGCCCTGACCGAAGAGGGTGCGCGGCTGATCCCGCATGCCGAGCAGGCCGAACGTGCCGCTTTGGGCGCGGAGGAAAGCCTTTCCGGCCCCGGTGGCCTGACCGGCCTGATCCGCCTTGGCGCGCCGGACGGTTGCGCGAACTACCTGCTGCCGCAGGTCCTCTCCCGCATCTGCGACGCCAATCCCGGCCTCGAAGTCCAGATCGTGGCGCTGCCCCGCGTCTTCAACCTGTCGAAACGCGAGGCCGACATGGCCATCGCCGTCTCCCGCCCCGACGCCGGGCGCCTGACGGTGCAGAAACTGACCGACTACCGTCTGCACCTCGCGGCCAGTCGCGACTACCTGGAGAAGGCCCCGCCCATCCGCGCGCCCCAGGACCTGAAGGCGCACCGGATCGTGGGCTATATCCCGGACATGATCTTCGACAAGGAGCTCGACTACCTGGCCGAGATCGGCATCGGGCCCGCGACGCTGACCTCCAACTCGGTCTCGGTTCAGCTGAACTGGCTGCGCACCGGGGCAGGGGTCGGCGTCGTGCACGACTTCGCGCTTCCCGCCGCGCCTGGGCTGACCCGCATCCTGACCGACCACATCTCCCTTGTCCGCAGCTTCTGGCTGATCCGCCACGAAAGCGATACGCGGCTTGATCGCCTCAACCGCTTTGCCGACCAGCTGACGCGCGAGGCACGGGCCGAGATGGGCCGGCTTGACGCTCTGGTTGAATCGCGCGCTTGACAGAATCCCCTTGTCCAACGGACCCTTGGCTTCCGGTCAGAGGAGGGGCCGTCCCATGCTCGTACAGCAGATCCTCGCTTCGAAAGGCGATCTTGGCGTCATCACCGTAGCCCCCGGCACGACGGTCCAGAAGGTTGCCGAGCTTCTGTCGTCGAAGCGCATCGGGGCCGTGATCGTCTCGTCCGACGGCAAGTCGGCGCGCGGCATCGTCTCGGAACGCGACATCGTGCGCGAGCTGGGGCGTCGGGGTGCGGCCTGCCTCTCCGAGCCGGTGGAAAGCCTGATGACCGCGAAGATCGTGCATTGCACCCGGACCGAAGGCACCGACGCGGTGCTGGGCCGGATGACCGACGGCCGTTTCCGGCACATGCCGGTGATCGAGGATGGCGAGATGGTGGGCCTGATTTCGATCGGCGACGTGGTCAAGGCCCGGCTGATGGAACTGGCGGCGGAAAAGGATGCGCTGGAAGGCATGATCAAGGGCTTCTAGGGCGGAATTGCGCTTGCGCCTGCGCGCGCAATATTGTTGCGTGCGCGGGCAACGGCCAGCCAAGGGGGAGCCATGCGCATCGGGCTTTATCCGGGAACCTTCGATCCCATTACCCTGGGTCACATCGACATCATCCAGCGCGCGATGGCGCTGGTCGACCGGCTGGTGATCGGGGTGGCGATCAACCGCGACAAGGGGCCGCTCTTCAACCTGGAAGAGCGCGTCGCGATGGTCGAGGCGGAGTGCGCCGCGATCCAGTCCCGGACCGGGGGCGAAATCGTCGTCCACCCGTTCGAGAACCTGCTGATCGACTGCGCCCGCGACGTGGGCGCCGGGATCATCGTGCGCGGCCTGCGGGCGGTGGCGGATTTCGAGTACGAGTTCCAGATGGTCGGCATGAACCGCGCACTCGACGCCAGCATCGAGACGGTGTTCATGATGGCTGACGCCCGGCGGCAGGCCATCGCCTCGAAGCTGGTGAAGGAAATCGCGCGGCTGGGGGGCGACGTGTCCAAGTTTGTCCCCCCCGACGTGGTCGAGGCCCTGAAGCGCAAGTTCGGCTAGAGATGCAAAGGGGGCCCGAAGGCCCCCGCATGGGTCGCGCTCGTTGTCGCGGTCAGGCGGCCTTGCCGTAGACGGCTTCGCGCGCGATCCGGTCGGCGTCTCCGGGCAGAATCCCCAGGTCCAGCGCAATGTCGGCCGGCAGGTTGGCAATCTCGTTGCGGGTCTGGCGGTAAAGCGCGTAGTTCACCGCAGCGGTCTTCAGCATTTCAAACACAGAGGTCATCGTCTTCATCCTTTTCTTGGCGAGAGCGGCTTTTCCCTCTCGCATGGCCGGAACATAGGTGTTCCCCTGGCGCCAACAACGACCAATGCTGCGGTGCGGCTATGCAAGGTTTGCATGGGTTGGAAATGCAAAAGGGCGCCGGTGTGGCGCCCTTTGCGTTCGATTTCAAAGGGTTCAGATCAGCTTGCCCATCGCGACGGCCGTGTCAGCCATGCGGTTCGAGAAGCCCCATTCGTTGTCATACCAGGACAGGATCGAAACGAAGGTCCCGTCCATCACCTTGGTCTGGTCCATGTGGAACACACTGGAATGTGGGTCGTGGTTGAAGTCAGACGACACCAGCTTCTCGAGCGTATAGCCCAGGATCCCCTTCTGCGGACCATCCGCCGCCGCCTGGATCGCGGCGTTGATTTCCTCGACGCTGGTCGTGCGCTTGGCGATGAACTTCAGGTCCACCACGCTGACGTTGGGCGTCGGCACCCGCATGGCGAAGCCGTCGAGCTTGCCTTTCAGCTCGGGCAGGACCAGCCCCACCGCCTTGGCCGCCCCGGTCGAGGTCGGGATCATCGACAGCGCCGCCGCGCGGGCGCGGTAGAGGTCCTTGTGCATCGTGTCCAGCGTCGGCTGGTCGCCCGTGTAGCTGTGGATTGTGGTCATCATGCCCTTCTCGATCCCGATGGCGTTGTTCAGCACATAGGCCACGGGGGCAAGGCAGTTGGTGGTGCAGGACGCGTTCGACACCACGATGTCATCCTTCGTCAGCGTCTTGTGGTTCACGCCGTAGACGATGGTCTTGTCCGCACCCTCGCCGGGGGCCGAGATCAGCACGCGCTTCGAGCCATTCTCGAGGTGCGGCAGGCACTTCTCCTTCGAGGTGAAGATGCCGGTGCATTCCAGCACGATGTCGACGTCCGACCAGGGCAGGTCGGCGGGGTTCTTCAGCGCCGTCACCTGCATCGGTCCGCGGCCCACGTCGATGAAGTCCGTCCCCGTCTTCACCTCGACCGGGAATTTCCCGTGGACGGAATCGTGGCGCAGCAGGTGGGCATTGGTTTCGACCGGGCCGAGGTCATTGATCGCGACGACCTCGATGTCGGTGCGGCCGGATTCGATGATGGCGCGCAGCACGTTGCGCCCGATGCGTCCAAACCCGTTGATGGCAACCTTGACGGCCATGACTCTTCCTCCGAAGCTGGGGATATCCCGATAGCGCTAACAAAGACATATCGGCGGGAATTGCAACCGCAGTTTGACGGTCTCAGTTCCAGAAATCCACCCATTCGATCAGGTCAAGGAACTTCCGGGCCAGAAACATCGACGCCGACCCGCCGTTCAGGGCGAGGTCGGCGATGAGGCCGGCCAGAAGGATCGCACCGATCCAGACTGCGATGGTGTTGGTCAAGGCGGCCCCCCGGAAGGGGGCCTTTGCCCCCGTTATTGTGCAAGCCGCCCCAGGACGCCGGCCACGTCGGCCATCCGGCAGGAGAAGCCCCATTCGTTGTCATACCACGCCAGCACGCGAACGGAACGCCCCGCGACCTTGGTCTGGTCGGGCGCGAAGATCGACGACTGCGGCGTGTGGTTGAAGTCGATCGAGACCTTGGGCTCGGGATCATAGGCCATGACCATGCCCATGTAGCCCGCGCAGGCCTCGCGGACGATCTCGTTGACCTCGGCCACCGTCACCGATTTCTGCGCGATGAAGGTCAGGTCCACGGCGCTGACGTTCGGGGTCGGAACGCGGATCGCGCTGCCCTCCAGCTTGCCCGCCAGTTCCGGCAGCACCTCGCCGATGGCCTTGCCCGCCCCGGTCGAGGTCGGGATCATCGCCATCGCCGCCGCGCGGGCGCGGTATAGGTCCTTGTGCCGCCGGTCCAGCGTCGGCTGGTCGCCGGTGTAGCTGTGGATCGTGGTCATGATGCCCGATTCGATGCCGATCGTGTCGTTCAGCACCTTGGCCAGCGGCGCCAGGCAGTTCGTGGTGCAAGAGGCGTTCGAGACCACCAGGTGCTCGGGCAGAAGGTTGCGATGGTTCACGCCGTAGACCACGGTCAGGTCCGCCCGCTTGGCCGGGGCCGAGACCAGCACGCGCTTCGCCCCGCGGCCCAGGTGAACGGCGGCCTTGTCGCGGTCGTTGAACTTGCCGGTGCATTCCAGCACCACGTCGACGCCCGACCAGTCCAGTTCCTCGGGGTTGTAGGTCGACATCATCCGGATCGGCCCGCGACCCAGGTCCAGCCCCGCCTCCGTCACCTTCACCACGCCGGGGAAACGGCCATGCACGCTGTCATAGCGCAGCAGGTGGGCATTTGTCTCGACCGGTCCCGTGGCGTTGATCGCCACCACCTGCACATCGTTGCGGTTCGATTCCGCGATATGCGCCAGCGTGCAGCGCCCGATGCGGCCAAAGCCATTGATGCCCACAGTCACGGTCATGTCGAACTTCCCCTGCTGATGCGTTCTGAAGGCCTTAGCCGGTCCACGACAGTATGCAAGGTGGAAAACGACACGTTTTCAGGATGTTAGCGCAATCTTCGCCTGTTTGCGCTAACCCCCTGCATCGCTTTGCCGAATCCCGCGTTGCACGCTACATCCTTGGTTGCAGGCAGAACGGGGCGGGGCATGAGCGGACTTCTGGCACTTCTTGACGACGTCGCGGCCATCGCCAAGGTCGCGGCCTCATCGGTCGACGACATCGCCGCCGCCGCCGCCAAGGCCGGCACCAAGGCCGCCGGGGTGGTGATCGACGACGCGGCCGTGACCCCGAAATACGTCCACGGCTTCTCGGCCGAACGCGAATTGCCGATCATCTGGAAGATCTCGCTGGGGTCCTTGCGCAACAAGCTGATCGTGCTTCTTCCCGGCCTTCTGGCGCTGGACCATTTCGCGCCCTGGATCATCACGCCGCTGCTGATGCTGGGCGGGGCCTACCTTTGCTTTGAAGGGGCCGAGAAGCTGCTGCACGCCTTTGCACCCCATGCGGACGCGGGGGTGGAGCAGGACTACGACACCAGGGACCCCGCGCATCTGGAGGAAGAAAAGGTCGCCGGTGCAATCAAGACCGACTTCATCCTGTCGGCCGAGATCATGACCATCGCGCTGGCCACCATCGAAAGCCCAAGCTTCTGGCTGCAGGCGGTGACGCTTGCGGTCGTGGGCACGATCATCACCGTGGGCGTCTATGGCGCGGTGGCGCTGATCGTGAAGATGGACGACGTGGGCCTGCACCTTGCCGCAACCGGGCGCACCTCGGCGGGCAGGGCGCTTGGCCGGGGGCTTGTGCGGGGGATGCCCAGGCTGATGACGCTCCTCTCGACGGTGGGCACGGCGGCGATGCTCTGGGTCGGCGGCAACATCGTGACCCACGGGCTGGAGGTCACCCATGTCTGGCCCTGGCCCTACGAGACGATCCACCACGCGGCCGAGGTCGTGGCCCATGCCGTCCCCGTGGCGCAGGGCTTTGTCGCCTGGCTGGTCACCGCCGCGCTGGACGGCGTCTTCGGCCTGATCCTGGGCCTGATCCTGATCCCCGTTGCCACCCGGATCATCGGGCCGCTCTGGGCCGCCGTCTCTGGCAAGAAGGCTGCCGCGCACTGACGGAACCTCGCCTGCCATCCTCGCGTTGGGGCTGCAACCGATGCAAGGAGGGTGGGTCATGGACCGCAGCGATTTCAACGCCTGGGAAGAGCGCATCCGCGCCCGCGCCGACAAGCTCTGGCGCGACGCCGGGCGTCCCGACGGGGGCGCGAAGGCGTACCTTTCCGAAGCGCGCGAACTGATCGCCCTGGAAGAGGTGCCACCGCCCACGCTCGACCCTGAAGAGGCCGCCGAGCCGGTGATCGAGGAGGCGTCGATCCAGGGCAATCTGGGGGAATTTCCCACGCTGACCGACCAGGGCGAAGAACAGGTCTTCCCCTCGGCCCAGGATGAGGACGGCCCGCGTCTGTCGGACGGCGATGCCTCGGAAGACGGCGGCGTGCTGCCGTCCGAGGACCTGCCCGACGAGGATCTGCCCGAAGTCTCGGGCGCCGATGCCGATGTCACCACCAGCCCCGCCAATGCCGAGGACGATCCGCAGAACCCCGACCTCAACGACGACGGCCTTCCCGACCCCGAGGACCTGGACGAAGAACCGGAGGTCGAAGGCGAGATGCCTCCGGGTGACGAATACGAAGACAGCGCCCCGCCGCCGTAACTTCACATCCTGAACTGGACGCGCCGCTGGTCCGGCGCAGACTGGGATCCGCCAATCAGGAGAGGGTTCGATGACTGTCTATCTCATCGCTGATGTCGAGATTACGGACGCGGCCTGGGTGCCGGACTACGCTGCCCGTGTGCATCACCTGGTCGAACGCCACGGCGGCCGTTACCTCAGCCGCTCGGGCCGGGTGGAGCAGCTGGAGGGCGAGCAGCCTGCCAGCACTCTGATCGCGCTGCTGCAATTCCCCTCGCGCGAGGCCGCGCTGAGCTTTGTCCAGGACCCGGACTATGCGCCCTTCGCCAAGGCGCGGCAGGCGGGCAGCAACAGCCGGTTCCGGCTGATCGACGATACCGACCTTGCGGGCACGATTCCCTACCTCGCCCCGGGTTAAGCCACCTGCACCAGCGCCAGCCGCTGCGCCAGCGCCGAGACAAGGTCGGTCCGTGTGACAATGCCCACGATGGCCGCGCCGGTCACCACCGGCACGGCCTCGGCCCCGCCATCGGCCAGAAGCGGCAGCAAGGCCCCGACCGGGGTCTCCGGCGTCACCTGGGGGACGCCCGTCTGCAGGATCTCGCCCGCCTTTGGCTGCCTGGCGCGGTGGCTGTCGACCAGCCTGACCAGGGCGGAAAGCAGGCTCTTGTGTTGGCGGAAGGCATCTTCGCGCGCGCGGCGGATCAGGTCGATCTGGAAGATGACGCCCAAAAGCCTGCCGTCCTCCACCACCGGAAGCGAGGTGAACCCGCGCTTGCGGAAGATGTCCGCGACATGGGCGAGCGCGGCCTCGGGCCCCACCGTCACCAGGTCGCGCGACATGATGTCCGCGGCGGTGAACCCTTCCAGCCGCCGGGCCGCGGCCGCCTGCTCTGCCGCCCCGACAAGCCGGGCAAGGTCCGCCACGCCCAGGTTCGCCGACTGCCGGTAGTCTTCCAGGATCGTCGCCAGCTCGGCCGGGTCAAGGCCAATCCGCGCCTCTGGCGTCGGGTCATGCGTGCCGTGGGCGCCTACCTGCGCGGGCTGGCGGAAGGGGTAGACCCGGCCAACCGCGCGGTTCCACAGGATGCCGACGCCGACCAGCAGCGCCGATCCGGCCGCCACCGGCCCCAGCGTCGCAGCCCAGCCGCCCGTTGCCCCCAGCGACACCAGCAGCGCCACCGCACCCCCCGGAGGATGCAGCGCCCGTGCCGCGATCATGGTCGCGATCGCCAGCGCCACCGCCAGCGGCACGGCCCAGTCATGCTGGGGCAGGGCGGTCATCACCGCCAGCGCCACCAGCGCCGACAGGGTGTTGCCCATCACCACCGACCAGGGCTGCGCCAGCGGGCTGTTCGGCACCGCGTAGACCAGCACCGCCGTCGCCCCGAACGGCGCGATCAGCCAGCCAAGCCCCAGTCCCCGCAACGCCAGTCCCGCAAGCAGAAGCCCCAGCCCTGCACCCAGCCCCGCTCGGACCAGGTCCACCGCCTTCGGGCCACCCATTGCCGGGCCGAATCCCCGCCAGTCCATCTCGCGCCTTTCGCCTGTGCGGGGCGGAGCCTTACCTGACCCAGGGGAAATGCAAAAGCCGTCAGCGCGCCTCGGCCGCCCGCATCCGGCGGCGGTTCTGCCGTCGGCGCAGGCGCGGCACCAGGAACAGGACGATCCCCGACAGGCCGAACACCACCATCGCCGCCGCCGTGATGTCCGCAAGCCAGGTTCCGAAGGTTCCGCTCAGCCAGCCCCGCACATGCAGCCGCTTGAAGATCCCCTCCCAGTAGATCTTCCGCTCCAGAAGGGAGCCATCCGGCGCATGGGTCAGCCGCGAGACGTCGGTCTTGATCCAGTAGTGCCCGGTCGCCAGCGCCACAATGACCCGAGTCCCGTCCGCGTCGAAGATCGCGGCGTCGCGCCCGTGGTAGGCGGTCTCGCTGCCCTGCACCAGGTCCACGCCCGGATAAAGCCGCCCGGCAAGCCCCCGTGCCGCGTCGACCGACAGGGGCGTCGCGCCGGGCCAGGCATCGAACTGCGCCTCGTCGTAGTCCGACCCGTCAAGCCAGCTCGTCACCAGAGCTTCGTGGTTCAGGAACAGGCCGGTCAGCCCGATCATGATCACCCAGGGCAGGATGATGACCCCCAGCCAGCCGTGAACAGTCTTCAGCAAACGCATGGTTCGACCCTCCGTCTGCGCCGGACCCTAGCCAGCCGCTCCTCACGGGTCAGCCAAAAAGCAAGCGGCGGCCCTAAGCCGCCGCTTAATCCTCGCGCCTGAACCGAAGGTCAGAGCAGCGCCTTGGCCGCCGCGACCGTGGCTTCGGCGGTGATGCCGAACTCCGCGTAAAGCCGCTCCATCGGGGCCGAGGCGCCGAAGGTGGACATGCCGACGAACCCGGCCTTCGCCTCGCGGCCCCGCTCGCCCAGCAGCCAGCGGTCCCAACCCTGGCGGACACCCGCCTCGATGGCGACGCGGACGGGGCCGGGCGGCAGGATCCTGCGGCGCCAGGCCTCGTCCTGAGCCGCGAACAGCTCCATCGACGGGACCGAGACGACGCGGGTGCCGATCCCTTCGGCTTCCAGCGCCGCACGGGCCTTCAGCGCGATCTCCACCTCGGACCCGGTGGCCATCAGGATCACCTGCCGCTTGCCGGTGGCCTCTTCCAGCACATAGGCGCCCTTCGACACCATGTTGGCGTTGGTGTGGGTCTTGCGGACGGCCGGCAGGTTCTGGCGGCTCAGCGCCAGCACGGTGGGCCGGGTCTTTTCGGTCAGCGCGATTTCCCAGGCCTCCGCGACCTCGACCAGGTCGGCCGGACGGATGACCAGCGTGTTGGGCGTCGCCCGGCTGATCGCCAGGTGCTCGACCGGCTGGTGGGTCGGACCGTCCTCGCCCAGACCGATGGAGTCATGCGTCATCACATAGACCACCGGCACGCCCATCAGCGCCGACAGGCGCATGGACGGCCGCGCATAGTCGGTGAAGCACATGAACGTGCCGCCATAGGGCCGCACACCGCCGTGCAGCGCCATGCCGTTCATCGCGGCAGCCATCCCATGTTCACGGATGCCGTAATAGACGTAGCGGCCCTTGCGCTCCTCGGGCGTGAAGACGCCGAGGTCCGCCGTCTTGGTGTTGTTCGACCCCGTCAGGTCCGCCGACCCCCCGATGGTCTCCTGCAACACCGGGTTCACCGCCGCCAGCACCTTTTCCGAGGCCGCGCGGGTGGCAAGCTTCGGCAGGTCCGCGACCGCCTGCTTCTTCACCGCCCGGATGGCCGAGGTCAGCTTCGCCGGGGCTTCCAGCGCGAAGATCCGCGCGAACTCGGCCTGCTTGGCGGGCGACAGGGCGGCAAGCCGCGCCTCCCACTCCGCGCGCGCCTTCGCACCACGGGCACCGAGCGACTCCCACCATTTCTTGATGTCCGCCGGAACCTCGAACGGCCCGCCCTTCCAGCCATAGGCATCCTTCGCCGCCTGCAGCTGCGCCTTGTCGGTCAGCGCGCCGTGGCCCTTGGACGTGTCCTGCGCCGCGTGGCCGATGGCGATATGCGTCTTGCAGGCGACCATCGCCGGGCGGGGGGAGGCCTTGGCCGCCGTCAGCGCCCGGTCGATGTCCGCCGGGTCATGGCCGTCGCATTCGAACACGTCCCAACCGCTCGCCGCGAACCGCGCCTTCTGGTCGGTCACGTCCGCGATCGACACCTTGCCGTCGATGGTGATGCCGTTGTTGTCCCAAAGGACGATCAGGCGGCTCAGCTGCTGCTTGCCCGCAAGGCCGATCGCCTCCTGCGACACGCCCTCCATCAGGCAGCCGTCGCCGGCGATGACCCAGGTGTAATGGTCCTGCACCTTGGCACCCCAGCGGGCGCGCAGCGACTCTTCGGCCATGGCGAAGCCCACGGCGTTGGAAATCCCCTGACCCAGCGGGCCGGTCGTGGTTTCCACCCCCGCGACATGGCCGTATTCCGGGTGGCCCGCGGTGATCGCGCCCCACTGGCGGAAGGCCTTGATCTGGTCCAGCGTCATGTCCTCATACCCGGTAAGGTAGAGCAGCGAATAGATCAGCATCGACCCGTGGCCCGCCGACAGGATGAAGCGGTCGCGGTCCGGCCAGCGCGGGGCCTTGGGATCGAACTTCAGATGCTTCTCGAACAGCACGGTCGCCACGTCGGCCATGCCCATCGGCATCCCCGAATGCCCCGAGTTTGCCGCCGCCACCGCGTCCAGCGTGAGCGCGCGGATCGCGGTCGCCCGCATCCAGTGGTCGGGGTTGGTCTGGCGGAGGGTCTGGATGTCCAAGGCGGCATTCCTTCGGCTGGATGGGGTTGCGAAGGCCTTAGCGAGCGTAACCGGCAAGATCAAGCTTGGACCCCAAGGCCTTGGGAAGAAAGGCCGGTCGCCTTTCCCGTCTTTCGCGCTAAGATCGCCGATGACCGGGCCCGGGGCGATTCGGGCCTGTCGGTTTCATTGAACGGCGGGCGGCAGGCGCCCGGTGCAAGGGGTGGCGGATGCAGGACATCGTCGAACTGGAAAAGCGGATCACCGCCGCGCTGGAACGGATCGGCAAGGGGGTCGACCGGCTGACCACCCAGCCGCGCGCCTCTGCCGCCGCAGCCGCCGCACCTCCCTCGGCCCCCAGCGCGGCCTCCGGTGCGGACGCCACGCTGCGCGCCCAGCTGGAAGAGGAGAAGTCGCTGACCGCCCAGCTTCAGGCCCGCCTCCGCGCTGCCAGCGCGCGCGAGTCCAAGGGCGACCTGCAGGACAAGGTCGACCGCCTGACGCAGGAGCTGGACGTGAAGGGCCTCGAACTCCAGCGGATGCGCCGGGTGAACGCCTCTTTGCGCGAACAGCTTGAGGCGCTGCGCACCGCCGCAGCTGCCGGTACCGCCGATCCGCACCTGATCAACAAGGCGATGGCCACCGAGCTTGAGGCCCTGCGCGCCACCCGCCTGACCGAGATCGCCGAGATGGACGAAATCCTCGCAGCCCTGGAACCCCACCTGACGGAGGCCGGCAATGCCTGAACTTGAAGTCACCATCGGTGGCCGCCCCTTCCAGGTCTCCTGCCAGCCGGGTGAAGAGCATTTCCTCCGCGCCGCCGCCGGGATGCTGGATGCCGAAGCGACCCCGATCATCAGCCAGATGGGCCGCCTGCCCGAGGCGAAGATGCTGTTGATGGCGGGCCTCATGCTGGCCGACAAGACCGCCGCCGTCGAAGACGAACTGCGCACTCTCCGCGCCCGCATCGCCGAACTCGAGGCCCGCCCCGTCGCCACCCGCGACGTCGCCGTGATCCCGCCCCAGGTGACCGAGACCCTGGCCGAGATCGCCGCCCGGGCCGAGGCGATGGCCGCCCGCGTCGAAGAGCAGCTGAAGGCATGAGAGGACTTCTCGCCCTTGCGCTGATCCCCGCCGCGGCCTCTGCGCAAGAGTTCACGACCGCCCGCTACCTCTGCGACCGCCGTGTCGAGATCCCGGCGACCTATGTGAACGGCCCCGACCTCAGCCTCGCGGTGATCCACGTCGAGGGGAACCAGATCACGCTTCTGAACGAACCCGCCGCCTCGGGCGCCCGCTATGGCTGGCCGTCGGACGGCTCGAATTACGTCTGGTGGACCAAGGGCGACGAGGCGACGCTCTACTGGAAATCGCCCGAGGGCGAGGCGCCGCTCCTGACCTGCAAGACGCAGTAGCCCGGTCCTTCATCCGAAATGCAAAAGGCCCGCCGATAGCGGGCCTTTTCCAATTCGTCCGCCCGGATCAGGCGTTCGCTTCCCGGATCTTGTCCGCCGCCGCCTTGTCGAAGGCCACGCCCTTCGATTCCAGCAGCTGGTCGAGCTCCCCCGAAAGCGTCATCTCGGTGACGATGTCGCAGCCGCCGACGAACTCGCCCTTCACGTAAAGCTGCGGAATCGTCGGCCAGTCGGAGAAATCCTTGATCCCCTGCCGGATCTCCGGGTCGGCCAGCACGTTCACGTCCTGGAACTCCACCCCCATGAAGTTCAGCACCCCCGCCACGCGGGACGAGAACCCGCATTGCGGCATCATCTTGGTGCCCTTCATGAACAGCACCACATCGTTCTTTTCGATCGTGTCCTTGATCGTGTCCGCAGCGCTCATCGCCTGATCTCCTGTTCGTCCTCGTCCGCGCCTTGATAGCTGGCCGAACTGCGTTGCGCCAGATAGGCCGCCATGCGGCGCTCCGCCTCACGCGTTGCGGCACGGCGCTTCTCGAACTCCTCGTCCACCGGCTCGGACGCGCCGCTTTTGCGGCGGCGGCGGTTCTTCAGGATCGTCACCAGCCCCACCAGCGGCAAAAGCGCCGAGATCACACCATAGCCCGCACCGGTCGCCATCACGTCGCCTTTCGCTTTGCCGTCCGGGCCAGAGATAAGGATCGCCATCCCGACCCACAAGACACAGTCCGGTGTGGTCAGTCCGGCGCCTTCGTGGTCAGCGCAAGCGCATGCAGCGCACCGTTCGGGCCGTCCATCCGACCTTTCAGCGCCGCGTAGACCGCCCGCTGCTGCTGGACGCGATTCATGCCGCGGAAGCTTTCGTCGATCACCTCGGCCGCGAAATGCGCACCGTCATCCCCCTGCACGCTGATCTTCGCGTTCGGGAAGCTTTCCCGGATCAGGGCTTCGATGTCGCGGGCTTCGATGGGCATTCCGTGGTCTCCTTCTGTGAGGTCAACCTAGGCCCCCGCCGGTAGCGGTTCAAGAGCTTCCCAGTCCGACCGCAGCATCCCGAACAGCATCAGGTCCACGCAGCGCCCAAGCGCCGGACGGAACCAGTGTTGACGCAGCCGCCCCTCCAGTGCGAACCCGGCCCGCTCATAGGTCCGCAGCGCCCGCGGGTTTTCGGACGAGGCATCCAGCCACAGCCGCGCGGCGCCCAGCGTGCCGAATGCGTGGTCCACCAGCACACGCAGGAAGCTTTGCCCCTGGCCGCCGCCCGCCGTGGCCAGCGCCAGACGGCGCAGCTCCACCCGACCGGACGGCTCGCCCAACTCGCAGAACAGCGCAAAGCCCGCAGGCTTGCCGTCCGGCTCCCAGATCAGCAGGCGGGCCGAGGCATCGGCCAGATAGCCCGCCAGCGCCGCGTCGCATTCGTCGGTGATGAAGGGCGCATAGTCAGGGCGGCGGGCGAGCTCATGGATGAACCCGAAGTCCGCCGCCGTTGCGGGGCGCAGCATCACACGCCGACTGTCGCCGCAAAGGCGGTGCGGTAAAGTTGCGACAACTCGGCCAGGGGGGCGCTCTCGGTGCCGAAGGTCACCTTGTCACCGCCGAACTTGCCGACCTGGGCCACCTTGACCCCGCCCGCCGCCGCCATGAAGGCCGTCAGGTCGTCGGCCCGGATCGCCACGACATAGCGCGCCTGATCCTCGCCGAAAAGCTGGCCGATGTCGCCGGATTTCAGCGTCAGACCGATCCCTGCGCCTTCCGCCATGCGGAAAGCCGCCAGCGCCAGCCCGCCGTCGCCCAGATCCCGCGCCGCGCGGATGCGCTTGCGGTTGGCAAGCAGCGCCTTTGCCGCGTTCTGTTCGTCGACCAGGTCGACGGGAGGAGGGTCCCCGGCCTCGATCCCGAAGGCCTCGGCCAGAAGCGCCGACTGGCCCAGATGCCCGCGCGTCTCGCCGATGACGACGACGATGTCGCCATCCGCCGGCTTGCCAGCGATCAGCTCATCCGCCTTCATGATCCCGACCGCCCCGATGGTCGGCGTCGGCAGGATGCCCGAGCCGTCGGTCTCGTTGTAAAGGCTGACGTTGCCCGACACGATCGGCATGTCCAGCGCCTTGACCGCGGCCCCGATGCCTTCCAGCGCGCCGACGAACTGGCCCATGATCTCGGGTTTTTCCGGGTTGCCGAAGTTCAGGTTGTCGGTCGTCGCCAGCGGCCGCGCGCCCACGGCGACAAGGTTCCGGTACGCTTCCGCCACCGCCTGCTTGCCGCCCTCGAATGGGTTGGCCTTCACATAGCGCGGCGTCACGTTCGAGGTGAAGGCCAAGAGCTTGCCCGTGCCATGCACCCGCACCACGCCCGCGCCGACGCCGGGGGGAACCACCGTGTCCGCGCCGACCTGGCTGTCGTATTGTTCGTAGACCCAGCCCTTGTGCGCATAGGAGGGCGCGCCGATAAGCGTCTTCAGCGCCGCGATGGGCGTGATCGCCGGGATTTCAGGCAGCGGCGCCGGGGCAGGCGAGGCAACCCAGGGCCGGTCATATTCCGGCGCGCTGGACGAGAGCTTCGACAGCGGGATATCCGCCTTCACCTCATTCCCGTGCAGGATCAGGAAGCGGTCCTCCGGGATCGTCTCGCCCACGATGGCGAAGTCCAGGTCCCATTTCTCGAAGATCGCCCGCGCCTCGGCCTCTTTCTCGGGCTTCAGCACCATGAGCATCCGCTCCTGGGACTCGGACAGCATCATCTCGTAGGCCGTCATCCCAGTCTCGCGCTGGGGCACGTCGTCGAGCTGTAGCTTGATCCCGAGGCCGCCCTTGTCCCCCATCTCGACCGCGCTGCAAGTCAACCCCGCCGCACCCATGTCCTGAATGGAAATGACGGCGCCCGAGGCCATCAGCTCCAGGCAGGCCTCCAAGAGCCGCTTCTCGGTGAAGGGATCGCCCACCTGCACCGTCGGGCGCTTCTCCTCGATGGTGTCGTCAAACTCGGCCGAGGCCATCGTCGCCCCGCCGACGCCATCCCGGCCCGTCTTCGCCCCCAGATAGACCACCGGCATCCCCACGCCCGAGGCGGCCGAGTAGAAGATCTTGTCCGTATCCGCCAAGCCCGCCGCAAAGGCGTTCACCAGGCAGTTGCCGTTGTAGCTGCGGTGGAACCGCACCTCGCCGCCGACCGTCGGCACGCCGAACGCGTTGCCATAGGACCCCACGCCCTCCACCACGCCCTTCACCAGATGCGCGGTCTTGGGGTGCGAGGGCAGGCCGAAGGACAGCGCATTCATCGCCGCAATCGGCCGCGCGCCCATGGTGAACACATCCCGCAGGATGCCGCCCACGCCGGTCGCCGCGCCCTGGTGGGGCTCGATGTAGGACGGGTGGTTGTGGCTCTCCATCTTGAAGATCACCGCCTGCCCGTCGCCGATGTCCACGACACCCGCATTCTCACCCGGCCCGCAGATCACCTGAGGCCCTGTGGTCGGCAGCTTCTTCAGATGGATCTTCGACGACTTGTAGGAACAATGCTCGTTCCACATCGCCGAGAAGATGCCCAGCTCGGTGAACGTCGGCTCCCGCCCCATGATCCCCAGCAGGCGCTCCCATTCATCGGGCTTGATCCCGTGGCTGGCGACCAGTTCCGGCGTGATGGCGGGTTCTTGCATGGCATCCCCTCTGGCAGGTTTGCGCGCCTCATACGGGAAAGGCACGGGAAGGGCAAACCACCGCACCCCGCGCGGCCGCAATTTTTCGCAGAAAAATCGTGGCCCCGCGATTGTGGCCCCGTGATCGTCGCCCCATGCCGGTCCGACAAAAACCGCTGCCCCCCTCTGGCAGTCCTTCGCCGACAAAGGACCCGGGCCGCGCCGGCTGGAACATCCTTCTGGCTGACCGGTTGACCCGCGTCTGCCGAGAAATCGGCTTCACACAGGAGTAGTCAAGGATGTTCAAAATCAAATCCCTTCTGGCCGCCACCTCGCTTGCCGCCGTCCTCGCGGCGCCCGCGCTTTCGCTTGATCTTGGCGCCGACGTGATGATCGGCGCCACGCCCGAGGACATGACCACCGTCAAGGCGGTCGAAGGCTCGGCCTTCGTCGGCAACGAGGTCCGCACCAAGGACCAGATCGTCATCGGTCAGGTGGAAAGCGTCTACGAGGGCAGCGACGGCTCGCCCGTCGCGGTCGTGACCCTGAACAGCGACTTCGGCGCCAAGTCCAGCGTCAAGTCCTTCACCGTGCCGCTGGGCAGCGACATGACCTCGGACGGCGCGCTGACGCTGGGCTGGACCGAGACCGACCTCATCGCCGCCATCTCGGCCAATATCGACCCCACGGGTCCGGCCACCGACGACTCCTCTGACACGGGCAGCGGCGGCTGACGGTCCCTCCCGGAACCTCGCGGGCCTGGCAGGAAACTGCCGGGCCCTTTTTTCTGGCAGCCGGCCAAAAAAAAGGCCGAGCTTCCGCTCGGCCAAGTCCAACAGGGAGGTACGAAGGGACGAGAGCACGCTCATCGTCGCTTCGAGCGTTCAGATAGTGCCACCCGCTTGCGCAAACAAGTCTGGAATGCCCGACGTTTAGGCATTGCCGCTATGCACATGCTGCATGGCAGCAATTCAGGCAGCAGCGTCCTCGGCCTGGCGACGACGGAAGGAAATGATTTCCTCGGTCACGAAGTCCCGGAAGGCCGCCACGCGCTTCGAATGGCGCAGCTCCTCGGGGTAGGCCAGGAATACCGGCACCTCGGCGCTTTCGATCTCGGGCAGCACGCGGACGAGGTTCGGGAAGTCTTCGGTCAGATAGTCCGGCAGCACCCCGATCCCCAGGTGGTTCAGGACCGCCTGCAACACCCCGAAATAATTGTTCACCGTCAGGGTCGAGGGGATGTCATGCGTCATCAGCTCGGCCACCAGCAGCGCCCCCGCCGCCACCTGCGCGGTCCCCGCATGCTGGCTGATCAGCCGGTGACTGCTGAAGTCGTCCATCGACAGGGGCGTGCCATGTGCCGCCAGATACTCCGGCGTCGCGAACATCTGCATCTTGATCTGCATCAGCCGCTTGCGGATCAGGTCGGCCTGGCTCGGCTCCTTCATCCGGATCGCCACGTCCGCCTCGCGCATCGGCAGGTCAAGGACGCGCTCTTCCAGCATCAGGTCGATCTTCAGCGCCGGATACTTCTCGTAAAGCCGCGCCAGCCGTGGGGCCAGCCACAGCGTCCCGAAGCCCGTCGTCGTCGTCACCCGCAGCTCGCCAAAGACCTCGTCCTCGCTGTCGCGGATGCGCGCCGCCGTCGCATCCAGCCGCCGCACCATCTGCGTCGTCGCGTCGAACAGAAGTTCCCCCTGTTCCGTCAGGATCAGCCCCCGCGCATGGCGGTGGAACAGCGTCACCGACAGGCTCTCCTCCAGTGCCCGGATCTGCCGGCTGACCGCCGATTGCGACAGGTGCAGCACGTCGCCCGCATGGGTCAGGCTGCCCTTCTCCGCAACCGCGTGAAAGATCCTCAGCTTGTCCCAGTCCATCTGTCACCCTCTTTCAAACCCGTCGCAGCTTAGCACGAGCCATGCTTCTGGGGAAAACCTGTTCTGATGTAAATGCCGTGACGCGGGGAAAAACCGCGTCCCTCCGTCACGGCCCTTCCGAAAAGGCGCGGGGCTGCCTATGATGCGGCGCAAAACCGGGCAGGATGACCCGCGGGCAGGCGAAAGGGCAAATCATGGCGGTCGGAATCTTCGATTCGGGTCTGGGTGGCCTGACGGTCCTTGATGCCGTGACCCGCCGGTTGCCCGAGGTTCCCTTCGTCTATTTCGGCGACAACGCCCATGCGCCTTACGGCGTCCGCACCGCCGACGACATCTTCAACCTGACCTGCGCCGCGACCGAACGCCTCTGGGACGAGGGCTGCGACCTGGTCATCCTTGCCTGCAACACCGCCTCGGCCGCCGCGCTGAAGCGGATGCAGGAAACCTGGGTTCCGCCCGAAAAGCGCGTCCTGGGGGTGTTTGTCCCGCTGATCGAAGCCCTGACCGAGCGTCAGTGGGGCGACAACTCGCCGCCGCGCGAAGTGGCGGTCAAGCATGTCGCCCTCTTCGCCACTCCCGCCACCGTCGCCAGCCGCGCCTTCCAGCGCGAGCTGGCCTTCCGCGCCATCGGCGTCGATGTCGAGGCGCAGCCCTGCGGCGGCGTGGTCGATGCGATCGAGCAGGGTGACGAGATCCTGGCCGAGGCGCTGGTCCGCAGCCATGTCGAGGCGCTGAAGCGCCGGATGCCGAACCCGGAAGCCGCGATCCTGGGCTGCACGCATTATCCCCTGATGGAGACGGTGTTCCAGGAGGCGCTCGGGGCAGGCGTCAAGGTCTATTCCCAGGCCAATCTCGTCGCCGAAAGCCTGGCGGACTACCTGACGCGCCGGCCGCAGTTTCTGGGGCCGGGGACGCAGTCGAAGTTCCTGACCACCGGCGACCCGACCTATGTCTCGAACAAGGCCACGCAGTTCCTGCGCCGCAAGATCACGTTCGAGGCTGCCTGAATGGCGCAATCGCTTGCAGACTATCGCGCCGCGCGTCACGCGGCCCTGACCGCGCCGGACGGCTGGCTGAACCTTGTCGCCCGGATCGATCTTTCGCCCGGCCGCTATGCCGTCGGCGCGGGGCAAGAGGTGCAGCTTCCCTCCGGTCCCGACCTGCTCGGCACGCTGGAGATCACCGCGACCGGTGGCACCTTTGCCCGGCCGGGTGAGGCGCCGCAAAGCTTCCTGCCGGTGCCGGACGCCTTTCCGCAGCTGCGGGCCGATCCGTTCCTGCTGGAAATCCACACCGTCGACGGCACCCCGGCCCTGCGCGTCCGCGACCTGACGCTGCACCCCTCGGTGACGCTGCGCCACTACCCGGATGCGCCCGACTGGATCATCCGCGCGACCTGGGAAAGCTTTGAACCGCAAGCGTCTGAAGTCGCCATGAAAGACGGCTCCACCGCCGCCGTGATGCTGACGCACCGTGCAAGCTTCATTCATCAGGGCAAGACGGTCACGCTGACGCCGACGCATTGGAAATCCGGCAAGCCGATGTTCGTCTTCCGCGATACCACCGCGGGCGAGACCTATCCTGCCTGCCGCTTCCTGTTTGGCGAGGACCCGGTCGGCGGCGAGATCACGCTCGACTTCAACCGCGCCATCTCGCCACCCTGTGCCTTCACCGACTTCGCGGTCTGCCCGCTCCCGCCGCCGGGCAACATCCTGCCGTTCCGCATCGAGGCGGGCGAGCTCTCCCCGACGCCCTGACCCGGGGCGCCGAAGGCCGTGAAAACTGGTTGACGATCAGTGAACGTCCGCGGCCAAGTGATTGACCGCGAAGGATTATCGGGAATTGTCCACCGTGGACAGGGTCAGGGGATGATCCGGGTATACTTGATCCCGGCCAGCGAGGCCCCGGCAATCAGACCCTGCTGCCCGAAGACCATTGCGATGACCTCGTCCAGCTCGGTTGTCTGCTTGCCGATGCTCGCCCCTTCCTCCGGGCTTGCATAGCGGACATCCGCCCCGACCGCCCACCCCGACGACCGGCGGAACTTCTCCAGCGCCTCGGGGGACATGAAGAACAGTGCGTGGGCATACTGCTGCGCCCCGATCTGCAACCCGAACGACCCCTTGGCGGCCGAATAATAGTCGACCGTGACCCCCTGGATCCGCAGCGCCCCGCGCCCGAACGCCCCGCCGAACCCGGCGCCGACCTCGGTCATCAGCGGCATGTAGAGCACCCCCGACGCCCGCGAGGCGAGGTCCCGCGTCCCCGGATACTGGTTGAACAGGAACTCCTGCGTCGCATCGACCCGCGCTTCAATCTGGCTGGCCCCGTTCGACCCGATCCCGTTGTTGCAGGCCGCGAGCCCCAACGCCCCGGCCCCCAGCAGAAGCCCGCGCCGCGTCATCATCTTTCCGGTCATCTTGTCCGCCCTTTCATGCCTCGGTGGGGTCTCAAGGCCCCTTGTGCGGCAGGGTAGCGGGTTTCGCCCCGCCTGTCATGCCCGTTACCACCAGCCAGCGATCCCGCGCCTAAGGGGTCAGGGTCGCGTAAAGGGCGAAGTCCTCGGCCGCCACCTCGCGCAGCAGAGCCTCGGTCGCGGGCGACAGCTCCGTCGCTCCGGCAGGCGAGACGTTCAGGCGCGGCAGGAGGATCTCGCAGCCGAGCCGCTCCTCCAGGAAGTGGACGAAGGTCCCGATCTCCTCATAGCGGAAGAGCCGGTCCACACCGACCCCTTGCCGCGGCCGCAGGAACCTCGCCTGACTGCCCACGTCCGCGAAATCCGGTCGCGGATCCTGGCACCAGGCGCGCACGAAGTCGTCGAAGCTGATGCTCCGGGTCGACTTGCCGGCATCCGTCTCCTCGCGCTGGCGGAAGCGGTACCACGACCCCAGCCAGTCCTTCGGCTCGCGCATCAGGGCGACGACCGTGAACGCATCCTTCGACGCCGCCTCCAGGAACGGCCCGATGAAGCGACGGTAGCGGTGGACCGTGGTGTGCTTCAGCAGGGGCGGCCGCTGGATCGACACGGCTGCCAGTGATTCGAGCGCCGCCGCGATGGCCGTCGATCCCGTCTTCGGCGTGGCCAGAAACGCAAGCCTCTGCTCCCAGAACACCAGCATCTTGCCGCAAATCCCCCGGATTTTTCGCCCGGCTCGGTTCTCCCGGACTTTTCTCAACACTCCCTTAACCAAAGGCTGGAAAAACTGCCACCACGAGAATTGGGTTGAAATGTTCTCTTTTTGTTTGCATAAGTGCAAGAACACTTGGGGAACACGGGCAAGGATTGCCGCCCCCCGGCGGCTATGAAATAAGGAGAACGACATGGCGGTGGCAAACCTCCTCGACCTTGGTGGGAAGCGGGATATGGACAAGTCGAAGGCGCTGGAAAGCGCGCTGGCGCAGATCGAACGGCAGTTCGGCAAGGGCTCGATCATGCGGCTTGGCGCCGACAGCCCTGCGATGGAGATCGAGGCGACCTCGACTGGCTCGCTCGGCCTTGACATCGCTCTGGGCATCGGCGGCCTGCCCAAGGGTCGGATCATCGAGATCTACGGGCCGGAATCCTCGGGCAAGACCACGCTGACCCTGCATGTGGTTGCCGAAGAACAGAAAAAGGGCGGAGTCTGCGCCTTTGTCGATGCGGAACACGCGCTGGACCCGCAGTATGCCAAGAAGCTGGGCGTCAATCTGGACGAACTGCTGATCTCGCAGCCCGACACCGGCGAACAGGCGCTGGAGATCGTGGACACGCTCGTCCGCTCGGGCGCGGTCAGCCTGGTCGTGGTCGACTCCGTGGCGGCCCTGGTGCCGAAGTCGGAAATCGAAGGCGACATGGGCGACATGCAGATGGGTTCGCAGGCCCGCCTGATGTCACAGGCGATGCGGAAGCTCACGGCCTCGATCGGGCGGTCGAACTGCATGGTGATCTTCATCAACCAGATCCGCCAGAAGATCGGCGTGATGTTCGGCAACCCGGAAACCACCACCGGCGGCAACGCGCTGAAGTTCTACGCTTCCGTCCGCCTCGACATCCGCCGCATCGGCGCGATCAAGGACCGGGAAGAGGTCGTCGGCAACACGACCCGCGTCAAGGTGGTGAAGAACAAGGTGGCCCCGCCGTTCAAGCAGATCGAATTCGACATCATGTATGGCGAGGGCATCTCGAAGGTGGGTGAGCTGATCGACATCGGCGTCAAGGCCGGTGTGGTCGAGAAATCGGGTGCCTGGTATTCGTTCAAGGACGAACGCATCGGCCAGGGGCGCGAGAACGCGAAGTCCTTCCTCAAGCAGAACCCCTCTGTCGCGCTGGAGATCGAGGACAAGATCCGCGCTGCCAACGGCCTGGACTTCACGATGGCCGGCGAAGACTCCGGCGACGTGCTGGACGAGTGAGCGATCACGTCACATCCGATGCGCTGATGGCCGCGCTGCCGCAGGTGCTTTCCGCGCCGAAGACCGGCAGCGCGGTCGAAATGCTCTGCCTGCGCCCCGATTTCGGCCAGCGCCGGTTCGTCGATGAGATCACGGTGACGAAGGCCCAGGGCATTCCCGGCGAACGCTGGGGCAGGACGCCCTGGCTGAAGCTGGCCGACGGCACCGGCCATCCCGGCATCCAGGTCTCGATCCTGCCGCGCCGGGTCCTGGACCTGGTCTGGCGCGACCGGGAGAATGTGGTCCATCCCGGCGACACCTTCGTCTCTGATCTGGACATGACCGAGGCGAACCTGCCAGCCGGCACTCGCCTGGCCGTCGGCACCGCGGTGCTGGAGGTGTCCGAGGTCTGGAACGACGCCTGCGCGAAGTGGAAGGTGCGCCACGGCGAGGCCGCCTTCGACTGGGTGCGCGCCCATCCGGAGCTGCGGTTGCGGGGCGTGCTCTGCTCGGTCGAACGGGACGGCGTGATCCGCAACGGCGACGCCATCGAAGTGCTGCGCTAGCAGCCTTTTTTCCTTGAGAGAAAGCCCGCCTGTGGACAGCCCCCTTGCGGGGGGCTACATGGGGGACCGAATTCACGCATCCTGCCCAAGGACCGCCCCCACATGGCCTCGCTGAACGACATCCGCTCCACCTTCCTCGACTTCTTCCGCCGCAATGACCACCGGGTCGTGGACTCATCGCCTCTCGTGCCGCGGAACGACCCGACGCTGATGTTCACGAACTCTGGCATGGTGCAGTTCAAGAACCTGTTCACCGGGGTCGAGACGCGCGACTACAAGCGCGCCACGACGGCCCAGAAGTGCGTGCGGGCGGGGGGCAAGCACAACGACCTGGACAACGTGGGTTACACCGCGCGGCACCATACCTTCTTCGAAATGCTGGGGAATTTCTCCTTCGGCGACTATTTCAAGGAGCAGGCCATTGCTTTCGCGTGGGAGCTTCTGACCAAGGACTTCGGGCTCGCGAAGGACAAGCTTCTGGTCACCGTCTACCACACCGACGACGAGGCCGCGTCGATCTGGAAGAAGGTCTCGGGCCTGACCGACGACCGGATCATCCGCATAGCGTCGGACGACAACTTCTGGCGCATGGGACCGACCGGCCCCTGTGGCCCCTGCACGGAAATCTTCTATGACCACGGCCCCTCGATCTGGGGCGGACCTCCGGGATCGGCCGAGGAGGACGGGGACCGGTTCATCGAGATATGGAACAACGTCTTCATGCAGAACGAACAGTTCGCCGACGGGCGGCTGGTTCCCTTGGAGATGCAGTCGATCGACACCGGCATGGGGCTCGAGCGGATCGGGGCACTGCTGCAGGGCAAGCACGACAACTACGACACCGACCTGATGCGCAGCCTGATCGAGGCCAGCGCGAACGTCACCAGCCAGGACCCTGACGGCCCTGGGAAAATCCATCACCGCGTCATTGCTGACCACCTGCGCTCCACCTCCTTCCTGATTGCCGACGGTGTGATGCCATCGAACGAGGGCCGGGGCTATGTGCTGCGGCGGATCATGCGCCGCGCGATGCGGCACGCCCACATGCTGGGCGCGCAGGACCCGGTGATGCACCGCCTGGTCCCTGCGCTGGTGCGCCAGATGGGTGGGGCCTACCCGGAACTCTCCCGCGCCCAGTCGCTGATCGAAGAGACGCTGCGGACCGAGGAGACCAAGTTCAAGCAGACCCTCGACCGCGGCCTGCGGCTCCTCGACGACGAGCTGTCCGGCCTTGCCGAGGGCGCGGCGCTGCCGGGCGAGGCGGCGTTCAAGCTTTACGACACCTATGGCTTTCCACTCGACCTGACCCAGGACGCGCTGCGCGAGAAGGGGCGTGAGGTCGACGTCCAGGGCTTCGACGCGGCGATGGCCGAACAGAAGGCCAAGGCCCGCGCGGCCTGGTCGGGCACGGGCGCGGCAGGCGACGCGAAGATCTGGTTCGACCTGGCGGAAGAACATGGCGTCACGGAATTCCTCGGCTACGACACCGAGACGGCCGAGGGCGTGATCACGGCACTGGTCCGCGACGGCGCGGCGGTGGGCGATGCGCAGACCGGCCAGACCGTGCAGATCGTCGTCAACCAGACGCCGTTCTATGCCGAGTCCGGCGGTCAGGTGGGGGATGCAGGTCTGATCCGCACTCAGACCGGCTTGGCCGAAGTGACCGATGTGAAGAAGGCTGCCGGGGTCTTCATCCATATCGCGAAAGTCACGGAAGGCACTGTTCTGAAAGGACAACCCGCGAAACTGGAGGTCGCGCACAGCCGCCGCTCGGCGATCCGCGCCAACCATTCCGCGACGCACCTGTTGCATGAGGCCCTGCGCCGCACCCTTGGCGATCACGTCGCCCAGCGGGGCAGCCTCAACGCTGCCGACCGCCTGCGCTTCGACTTCAGCCATTCGGCGGCGATCTCGGCCCCGGACCTTCAGACTATTGAGGCTGAGGTCAACGCCTTCATCCGCCAGAACTCGCCCGTCGAGACCCGGATCATGACCCCCGACGACGCCCGCGCGATTGGCGCGCAGGCGCTGTTTGGGGAGAAGTATGGCGAGGAAGTCCGCGTCGTCTCGATGGGCACGCTGGACGGCTCGGGCAAGGGGACGGATGGCAAGACCTACTCCTTGGAACTCTGCGGCGGCACCCATGTCGGTCGCACCGGGGACATCGGGTCGATGGTGATCCTTTCGGAAAGCGCCTCCTCCGCCGGTGTGCGCCGGATCGAGGCGCTGACGGGGCAGGCGGCACTCGACCACCTGCGCCAGCAGGATGCGCGGTTGAACGACATCGCGGCGATCATCAAGGCCCCAGCGAGTGAGCTCGCCGACCGCATCCGCGCGCTCTTCGATGAACGCAAGGCGCTGGCGAACGAGGTCGCGCAACTGCGCCGCGAGGTGGCGATGGGCGGCAAGGCGGCTGGCCCGGAAGCCAAGGAAATCAACGGGGTGAAGTTCGTTGCTCAAGTGCTTTCGGGCGTCTCGGGCAAGGACCTTCCGGCGTTGATCGACGAGATGAAGGCCCGCCTCGGCTCGGGCGCGGTGCTCCTGATCGCCGACACCGGCGCGAAACCCGCCGTAGCAGCGGGCGTGACGCAGGACCTTACCGCCAAACTTTCCGCCGTGACGCTGGTCAAGGCCGCAGCGGAGGCGCTTGGCGGCAAGGGCGGCGGTGGCCGTCCCGACATGGCGCAAGCCGGGGGCGCGGACATCGCCCAGGCCGACGCGGCCATCAAGGCGGCCGAAGCCGCGATTGGAGCCTGACATGCCGACCGCCCTCTGGATCGCCCACGTTCACGTCACCGACACCGAGGCCTACGCCAAGTACGCCAAGGGCGCGACCGAGGCCATTGCGGCCCACGGCGGCGTCTTCCTGGCGCGCGGCGGACGCTACGTGCAGCTGGAAGGCAACGACCGCCCGCGGAATGTCGTGGCCCGCTTCCCGAGCCTGGAGAAGGCGGTGGAGTGCTACAACTCCCCCGCCTACCAGGCCGCGCTGGCCTTTGCGAAGGGCGCCAGCACCCGCGACCTGATGGTCGTCGAGGAGATCGAGTAGGGATTTCCCTAAACCTCGCCTTGAATTGACTGGATAATCTTCCCCGGCCCCGAAGCTTTCTGCTAGACTTGCAAGAAAAGAAGGGCCGGGCAGATGATCCATTCGAAAAGGGCGCGCTAGATGTGCCGTTGGGCCGCCTATACCGGCGCGCCGATCTTCCTGGAGGAGATCGTGAGCCGTCCCGGTCACTCGCTGATCCACCAGTCGCATTGCGCCACCCAATGCCACACGGCGATCAACGCCGATGGCTTCGGCATCGCCTGGTACGGCGCAAAGCCGGAGCCGGGCCTCTTCCGTGATGTGCTGCCCGCCTGGTCCGACCCGAACCTGAAAAGCCTGACCGCCCAGGTCCAGTCTCACCTCTTCCTCGCTCACGTCCGCGCCTCCACCGGGACGGCCACCAGCCGCAACAACTGCCATCCTTTCACCCATGGCCGGTGGAGCTTCATGCACAATGGTCAGGTCGGCGGCTACGACGCCTTCCGCCGCGACGCGGACATGATGATCCCGGAACACCTCTACCCCCACCGCAAGGGTGCCACCGACAGCGAGGCTCTCTTCCTGGTGGCGCTGGCCGAAGGCCTGGACGACGATCCGCGCGGCGCGTTGGAACGGGCGGCGGCCAGGTTCATTCGCCTCGCGCGTCAAAAGGGCGCGGCACCGCACCTGCGGATGACGGCGGCGCTGTCGGATGGGCATCGGCTTTACGCAGTGCGCTATTCCTCGGACGAGGCGGCCCCTTCGCTGTACCATCGCTGGTCAGAAAGCCGACGGGGCCGGGCCGTCGTGTCCGAGCCACTGGAGGCCGAGGAAGGCGGGTGGGAGGAAGTGCCGCCCTACAGCTTCTGCACCTTCGATGGCGAGACAGCGATGGTTGAGGACTTCATGCCCTGCCGACTGGCGGCCGCGGCCTGATCGGCGCGCAAGGGTAGGGTGGGCGATATCGCCCACCCTACGATCGTCACTCCTTGCGGGAGGCGCGTTTCCGTTCGTTCGGGTCCAGCTCGCGCTTGCGCAGGCGGATGATCTTGGGCGTGACCTCGACCAGTTCATCGTCGTCGATATAGGCGATGGCCTCTTCCAGCGACATCTTCACATGCGGGGTCAGGCGAACCGCCTCGTCCGTGCCGCTGGCGCGGATGTTGGTCAGCTTCTTGCCCTTGAGCGGGTTCACTTCCAGGTCGTTGTCGCGGCTGTGTTCGCCGATGATCATGCCGACATAGACCTGTTCCTGCGGGCCGATGAACATGCGGCCGCGGTCTTCCAGGTTCCACAGGGCATAGGCCACCGAGACACCGGATTCGGTCGAGATCAGCACGCCCTGGCGACGGCCCTGGATCGGCCCCTTGTGCGGCGCCCAGCCGTGGAAGATGCGGTTCAACACGCCCGTGCCGCGCGTGTCGGTCAGGAACTGGCCCTGATAGCCGATGAGGCCGCGCGACGGCACATGGGCGATGATCCGGGTCTTGCCGACGCCCGCCGGTTTCATTTCGACCAGGTCGCCTTTCCGCTCTCCGGTCAGCTTGTCGATCACGGCGCCCGAATATTCGTCGTCCACGTCGACGATGACTTCCTCGATCGGTTCATGCCGGACGCCATCGATGTCCTGCATGATGACGCGCGGGCGCGAGATCGACAGTTCGAACCCTTCGCGGCGCATGTTCTCAATCAGGACGCCCATCTGGAGTTCGCCACGGCCAGAAACCTCGAAGGCTTCGCCGCCGGGGGTGTCTGCGACCTTGATCGCGACGTTGACCTCGGCTTCCTTCATCAGCCGGTCACGGATGACGCGGGACTGCACCTTGCTGCCGTCGCGGCCTGCCAGCGGCGAGTCGTTGATGCCGAAGGTCACGGTGATGGTCGGCGGGTCGATGGGCTGGGCGGGCAGGGCGGTGTCGACGTCCAGCGCGCAGAGCGTGTCGGCCACGGTGGCCTTGGTCATCCCGGCCAGCGTCACGATGTCCCCGGCGACGGCCTCGTCGATGGGCTGCTGCGACAGGCCCCGGAAGGCGAGGATCTTGGTCACCCGGAACTGCTCCAGCCGGTCGCCGGTGCGCGACAGGGCCTTCAGCGAGGTGCCGGTGGTGATCTTCCCGGATTCGACGCGGCCCGTCAGGATGCGGCCCAGGTAGGGGTCGGCGGACAGCGTGGTCGCCAGCATCGAGAAGGGTTCGTCCTGGCGGGCAAGCTGCTTCGGCGCGGGGACGTGGCGGACGATCAGGTCGAAGAGCGCCGACAGGTCCTTGCGCGGCCCGTCAAGCTCGGCATCCGCCCAGCCGGCGCGGCCCGAGGCGTAGACGTGGGGGAAGTCCAACTGGTCGTCCGTCGCGCCGAGGTTGGCGAAGAGGTCGAAGACCTCATTCAGGGCGCGGTCGGGTTCGGCGTCGGGCTTGTCGACCTTGTTCAGCACCACGATCGGCCGCAGACCCAGCGCCAGCGCCTTGGTCAGCACGAACTTGGTCTGCGGCATCGGCCCTTCGGCGGCATCGACCAGCAGGCACACGCCGTCCACCATCGACAGGATCCGCTCCACCTCGCCGCCGAAATCGGCGTGGCCGGGGGTGTCGACGATGTTGATCCGGGTCCCCTGCCATTCGACCGATGTCGCCTTGGCCAGGATGGTGATCCCGCGCTCACGTTCGATGTCATTGGAGTCCATCGCCCGCTCGGTGAGAGCCTGGTTTTCGCGGAAGGCACCGCTCTGCTTCAGAAGCTCGTCCACCAGCGTGGTCTTGCCGTGGTCGACGTGGGCGATGATCGCGATGTTGCGCAGTTCCATGGGGTCCGTCCTATAGGGTTGGCGCGGCCTTACAGGAGTTTCGGGCGGCTGGCCAGAGGGGGTTCAGGTCGCGACGTAACGGTCGCGGCGGTGGTTGATGGCGATGACCAGGTTCACGACCAGCGCACCAAGGAAGCTGACCAGCACCTTCTCTGGCGCGATCACCAGGAAGGCGAGCGCGAATAGCACCGCGTCGAAGCCGAGCTGCACCCAGCCCGCGCGCCAGCCCAGCCGGTCCTGCAGCATCAGCGCGACGATGCCCACGCCACCAAGGCTCGCGCCATGCCGGAACAGCGCAAGCAGCGCCGAGCCGGAGAGGAAGCCGAAGAGCACCGCGCCCACGACCGGGTTCAACTCTGCAAAGCTGACCTGCGTGGGCAGCCAGAGGCTCAACCCGGACAGCAGCGCGACCGAGAGGAAGGTCTTCAGCGTGAACCGCCAGCCCATCCGCAGATAGCCGATCAGATAGAACGGAATGTTGATTGCAAAGAAGACCGGTCCGAAGCCGAACCCGGTCGCGTAGGAGATCAGGACCGCCAGCCCCGCCGTCTGCCCGGTCACAAGCCCCAGATGCGTCAGGATGACGATCCCGAAGGCCGCCATCGTCGCGCCATAGGCGATGCCCTGGGCGTCCTCGATCAGGCTGTGGCGGGAGGGGTCGGTCATGGCGTGGGGATAATCCGGCGGCGCGGGGGAGGGAAGCCCTGTCAGGCCGCGATGTAGCGGTCGCGACGATGGTTTACCGCCAGAAACAGCGAGAAGACCGCCGCGCCAAGGAAGCTGTAAGCCAGCGTGTCCAGCGGCAGGATCAGCGCCGCGAGGGCGAAGATCGCCACGTCTGACAGAAGCTGGGCATGTCCTGCGGGAAATCCGGTGCGGTCCTGAAGCTCGATCCACAGGACCGAAAGCCCGCCAAAGCTTCCGCCATGCCGGATTGCCGCCAGCGCCGCGATGCCGAACAGGAGGCCGAACAGAACGGCGGCGACAACGGGCTCGATCCGGCCAAGCTCGATCCAGTTCGGCAGGACCGCGACAAGGGCGGACAGGGCCGCCGTGATGACCAGCGTCTTCAGCGCGAACCTCGCGCCCATCCGCCGCCAGGCAAGGCCCAGGAAGGGCAGGGTGACGGCAAAGTAGACCGCGGGAAAGGGCAGGCCGCTGACATGGGCGATCAGGACGGCAAGGCCGGTGGTCTGGCCGGTGACAAAGCCCATGTGGGTCAGGATATGCATCCCGCAGCCCGCCATGATCACCCCGAACCCGATCCCCTGCGCATCGTCTACGGCCGAATGGCGGGGCCGGTCGGAGAGCTGGTCGGGACGATCAGGCATGGCGCTACCTTTAGGAGATGCGAAAGGTCATATACGCTGACCCAAATAAAGTCAACAAGTCTGTCCTATCTGCGGCGTGTTCCCGTAAAGTTCTTGACCGGCCTCCGCCCCGCCGGTACACATCCGGTCTTTCGCATCGAACCATTGGAGGACGACATGACCGGGCAGCTTCCCTCGGCCGAAGTGTTCATTGCCACCAGTCTCGACGGTTACATTGCGCGCCCGGACGGCGACATCCTGTGGCTCACCAGCCGCCCGGTGCCGGAGGGCGAGGATTTCGGCTATGCGGCCTTCCTGGAAGGCGTCGGCGCGATGGTGATGGGGCGGGAAAGCTTCGAGAAGGTCCTGACGTTTCCGGAATGGCCCTACACGACCCCGGTTGTGGTCCTGAGCCGCACGCCCGGCCGGGTAGCGGTCCCCGAGGCGTTGAAGGGGAAGGTCCGGGTCAGCGACAAGCCGCTCCGCGCCGTGCTGGAGGAGTTGGGTGCGGACGGGGTGACGCGGGTCTACATCGACGGCGGCCAGACGATCCGCAGCTTCCTGGCCGAGGGCCTGGTGCGGCGAATGATCGTGACGCTGATCCCGGTGCTCCTGGGGCAGGGCCGTCCGCTCTGGGGGCACGGGGCGGGGGATGTGGACCTGACGCTGGTCGCCTCCCGGTCCTGGGAGAACGGGTTCGTGCAGGTGGAGTATCGCGCCTGAACCTTGGCGGATGACAGACGGGCCAAACCTGTGCAATCTGACCGAAAGTCATTTTGATGCGGGTGCATTATGGACGAACGGCGCGTGGCGCTTTTGGTGGACGGGGAAAACCTGTCGGCTGGTCATGCTGGTTTTCTGATCATCACTGCAGCAAAGCGCGGTACCCTCTGCGTGAAGCGGGTCTATGGAGCCGTGACCCGGCTGGATGGCTGGACAAAGGCCCCAGGCTTCCGCGTGGTCCATGTGCCCGCCGGGAAAGACGCGGCCGATATTGCACTGTCACTGGATGCGCTGGAGTTCGGGCTGACCAGGCAGGTTGACGAGATCGTTCTGGCGACCTCTGACCGGGACATGTCACTCGTGGCGCAGCGCCTGGGGGAACTTGGTATTCCAGTCACCGGGATCGGAGAGGACAAGGCGCCAGAGTATTTTCGCAAAGCCTGCCGGACCTTCGTGCCGGTTCCGGTTAAGACAGCTATGGTCGAGACACAGCCCTTCGACGCGCGGATGAAGACCTTCCTGCGGCAGGAGGGCAAGGAGACCGACGGATGGGTTACATTGTCCGCCCTTGGCCAGGCACGCGCAAAGTCGCTGGACATCTCGAAAGCCGCGGCGGGGATCGGCAAGTCGGCGTCCTGGATCGACTGGTTCAAGAAGCATCCGTCGGTGTATGAAATAGACGGGCGCGGAACCCAGTCCCGCGCCCGTCTGAAATCCGCGAAGACGACTTAGCCCTTCAGCGCCTTGTTCAGATACTCGTCCACCTTCTCCAGGTAGCCCATCGTGGTCAGCCACTTCTGGTCCGGCCCGACGAGGAGCGCGAGGTCCTTGGTCATGTGGCCGTCTTCCACGGTCTGGACCGTCACCTTCTCCAGCGTGGTGGCAAAGCGCATCAGCGCCTCGTTGTTGTCCAGGGTCGCGCGGTGCTTCAGACCCCCGGTCCAGGCGTAGATCGACGCGATGGAGTTGGTCGAGGTCTGCTTGCCCTTCTGGTGCTCGCGGTAGTGGCGGGTCACGGTGCCGTGGGCGGCTTCGGCCTCGACGATCTTGCCATCGGGCGTCATCAGGACCGAGGTCATCAGGCCCAGCGAGCCGAAGCCCTGCGCCACGATGTCCGACTGCACGTCGCCGTCATAGTTCTTGCAGGCCCAGACATAGCCGCCCGACCATTTCAGCGCCGAGGCCACCATGTCGTCGATCAGCCGGTGTTCGTAGGTGAGCCCGCGCTTCTTGAACTCCTCGGCGAATTCCTCGTCGAAGACCTTCTGGAAGATGTCCTTGAAGCGGCCGTCATAGGCCTTGAGGATGGTGTTCTTGGTGCTGAGGTAGACCGGGACGTTCCGGACCAGGCCATAGTTCAAGGATGCCCGGGCGAAGTCGGTGATCGAGTCATCCAGGTTGTACATGCCCATGTAGACGCCGGCCGACGGGGCCGAGTAGACGTCACGCTCTATCACCGTGCCGTCGTCGCCCACGAACTTCATCGTCAGCTTGCCCGCGCCGGGGAACTTGAAGTCCGTCGCGCGATACTGGTCGCCGAAGGCGTGGCGGCCGACGATCACCGGGCGGGTCCAGTGCGGCACCAGGCGGGGGACGTTCTTGCAGATGATCGGCTCGCGGAAGATCACGCCGCCCAGGATGTTGCGGATCGTGCCGTTCGGCGATTTCCACATCTGCTTCAGGCCGAATTCCTCGACCCGGGCCTCGTCCGGGGTGATCGTCGCGCATTTGACGCCCACGCCGTACTGCTTGATCGCATGGGCCGCGTCGACGGTGATCTGGTCGTTCGTGCGGTCGCGCTCCTCGATTCCGAGGTCGTAATATTTCAGGCCGATGTCGAGGTAGGGCAGGATCAGCTTCTGCTTGATGAAGTCCCAGATGATCCGGGTCATCTCGTCGCCATCAAGCTCGACGACGGGGTTAGCTACCTTGATCTTGGACACGACGGGCCTCCTGAGGGTTTCGCTGGCGGCCTCTTAGCGGAAAAGCACCGGCTTGGGAAGGACGGTATGCGATTGTATACCGAAATGTCGCATGACCCGATATGCGCCGGCCTCTCGGTCTATCCGAACCAGGGCAGGGCCTTTGCCTTCACCCAGTCCCACAGCGCGGGCGCGCCTCTGGCGATCTTCGACCCCACGCGGGTTTCCAGCTGGTGAAACGTCACGTTGTACGTCTTCCAGGTCCCGCCTCCCGACATCAGGTTGGCCATCACCGGCTGAACACGGTCCAGGCTCTTGGCAAAGCGGGCGTCGGGGGTCTCGGCGGCCTCGAACTCGTCCCAGAGGGTGCGGAGATCATCGCGCAGATCCTCGGGCAGCAGGCCAAAGATCCGGTCGGCGGCCCTGGCCTCGGCGGCCTGCGTCTCGACCGAGCCATGCGCCTTGCCGTTCTGCGAATGGATCGGCACGTCGCCGACGTCGATCTCGACCAGGTCGTGGATCAAGAGCATCCGGATCAACCGGTTGATGTCCACGCCCGGCCCGGCCTGGTCGGCCAGCACCAGCGCATACAAGGCAAGGTGCCAGGAATGCTCGCCTGAATTTTCGGGCCGTGTGCCGTCGACCGTGGTCGTGGCGCGCATCACGTGCTTCAGACGGTCCGCCTCGTTGAGGAACGCGAACTGGCGTTCCAGCCGATCTCTTCCAGAGGGGGCGCTCAATGGCCCATGCCACCGAAGTCGACCGGGGCTTCCGGTTCGTCCTCGATCTCGCCGCGCTTCGCCGCCAGCGCCTTCTGCAGGAACTCGCGTCCCCGGCGTTCGGCCAGTCGGACGCGGACCGAGGTGATGTAGGCCTCTTGAAACGTGGGCGAGGCGGCCATGATGACCTTGGCGACCTTCTCGTAGAAGCGGTCGTCGCCAAGCTCTTCCTCGGCGGCCAGGACGTCCTCGGCCAGCTGGTCGGCCATTTCCTGCAGCGTGGCCATCAGCGGGTCGCCTCCGTCATCCTCCGGCGGACATAGTCGCTGACCGTCTGGATCATCGGTTTCATGTGGGCCTCTTCATCCTTGAAGAAATGGTCCGCGCCCTCGATCTCGGCATGGGTGATGGTGATCCCCTTCTGCTCGTGCAGCTTGGAGACCAGCGTCTTGGTGTCCTTCGGCGGCGCGACCTTGTCAGCAGTGCCGTTGATGATCAGGCCCGAGGAGGGGCAGGGGGCGAGGAAGCTGAAGTCATACAGGTTCGCCGGCGGCGCGACCGAGACGAAGCCGGTGATCTCGGGCCGGCGCATCAGAAGCTGCATGCCGATCCAGGCGCCGAAGGAAAAGCCCGCGACCCAGCACTGCTTCGAGTTCTGGTTCATCGCCTGCAAGTAGTCCAGCGCGCTTGCCGCGTCGGACAACTCGCCGATTCCCTGGTCGTATTCGCCCTGGCTGCGGCCCACGCCCCGGAAGTTGAAGCGCAAAACGGTGAAGCCCAGGTTGTAAAAGGCGTAGTGCAGGTTGTAGACGACCTTGTTGTTCATCGTCCCGCCATAGGCCGGGTGCGGGTGCAGCACGATGGCAATCGGCGCATCGCGGTCCTTCTGCGGATGGTAGCGGCCTTCAAGGCGTCCATCGGGGCCGGCAAAGATGACTTCGGGCATTGCACACTTCTCATGCGGGAGCGATTTCTTGACGCTTTCGCTCGGCTAAACTAGAACCGTTCTAAAGCGGGCCTGCGGCAGAATGACCGGGGCCAACTTTTCGGGGCTTGACTGAGGTAATGTGCGCCGCGCGCGGCGTCAATGTGTTGCGATTCCCCAAGGCGGGGGCGGAGGCGGGAATGAAGCTGTCAACCAAGGGGCGATACGCGATGGTGGCGCTGGCGGATCTTGCCTTGGCCAAGGGTGACGATCTGGTGTCGCTGGCGGCGATCTCCAAGCGGCAGGACATCAGCCTTCCCTATCTGGAACAGCTTTTCGTCAAGCTCCGCCGCGCGGGTCTGGTCGAGGCAGTGCGGGGTCCGGGAGGGGGGTACAAACTGGCGCGGCCGCCGTCCGATATCCGCATTTCCGAGGTGATGGAGGCCGTGGAGGAAACGGTGGACGCCATGCACACCGGGGCAGGGGCCTCGGGAGGTTTGTCGGGAAGCCGCGCGCAGTCGCTGACCAATCGCCTCTGGGAAAGCCTTTCGGCCAACGTCTACGTCTTCCTGCATCAGGTGCGGCTGTCGGACGTGGTCAAGAACGACCTGACGCCGTGTCCGGCGGTCCCCTCGCTTTTCCGCGTGGTGGACGAGGAATGAGCCGCCTCTACCTCGACTGGAACGCGACCGCGCCCCTCCGCCCCGAGGCGAAGACGGCGATGGTCGACGCGATGGTGGTGGTGGGGAACCCCTCCTCGGTCCACGCCGAGGGGAGGGCGGCCAAGGCTTTGCTGGAGAAGTCGCGCGCCAAGATTGCGGAGGCGCTTGGCGCCGATGGGGCGGATATCGTCTTCACCTCGGGTGCGACCGAGGCGGCATCGCTGGCCTGCGCGGGCCGGGGGCTGGTCTGTGCGATCGTGGAGCATGATGCGGTGGCCGCCTGGTGTGACGCCTCGCTGCCGGTCGACGGCCAGGGCAGGGTGGCGGTCAATGACCCGGCACGGTCCGCGCTGCAACTGGCGAATTCCGAGACCGGCATCCTGCAGGACCTGCCGCAGGGGCTTGCGGTCAGCGACCTGACGCAAGGTTTCGGCAAGGTGCCCTTGGCCTTCAACTGGCTGGGCTGCGACATGGGACTGATCAGCGCCCACAAGCTGGGTGGCCCGAAAGGGATCGGCGCGCTCGTCGTGCGGCAGGGCATCGACGTGCCGGCCCAGCTGAAGGGCGGCGGGCAGGAGATGGGCCGCCGCGCCGGGACCGAGAACCTGATCGGCATCGCCGGATTTGCGGCGGCGGCAGAAGCAGCTGCGCGGGATCTGGCCAATGGCGTCTGGGAAGAGGTCGCCGAACTTAGAAATATTCTAGAATCGGAGTTGTCGGCTGCGACAAAAGAAACTATTTCCGTCGGGAATGGTTCGCCTAGGCTGCCGAACACGCTCTGCCTGATCGCCCCCGGCTGGAAAGGGGAGACTCAGGTCATGGCGATGGACCTGGCCGGTTTCGCCGTCTCGGCGGGCTCGGCCTGTTCCTCGGGCAAGGTGCGGGCCAGCCGTGTCCTGACCGCGATGGGCTTTTCGGAAGCCCTTGCCGGGCAGGCGATCCGGGTCTCCATCGGCCCGGGGGTTACGAAAGACGACGTGCTGCGGTTCGCCCGGGTGTGGGCCGCCGCCTATGCCAAGGCCCGCGCGCGGGCTGCCTGAAAGGAAAACCGATGAACGTCTTGGAAACTGTCGACGGAACCGAGGTGCGCGAAGGCGTGGACCGCGAGACGATCGAGACCGTCCAGGCGATGGCCGGCAAGTACAAGTACGGCTGGGAAACCGAGATCGAGACGGAATATGCGCCGAAGGGGCTGAACGAGGACATCGTGCGCCTCATCAGCCAGAAGAACGGTGAGCCTGCGTGGCTCCTCGACTGGCGGCTCGACGCCTTCCGCCGCTGGCAGAAGATGGAAGAGCCCCGCTGGGCGATGCTGAACTACCCGGAAATCGACTACCAGGACCAGTATTACTACGCCAAGCCGAAGAGTATGGCGCAGAAGCCGAAGTCCCTGGACGAGGTCGATCCGAAGCTTCTGGCGACCTATGCGAAACTTGGGATTCCGCTGAAGGAACAGATGCTTCTGGCCGGAGTCGAAGGTGAAGCGGAGCCCCGCAAGGTGGCGGTGGACGCCGTGTTCGACAGCGTCTCGGTGGGGACGACCTTCAAGGCCGAACTTGCCAAGGCGGGGGTGATCTTCTGCTCGATCTCCGAGGCCGTACGGGAACACCCCGAACTGGTGAAGCAGTATCTCGGCTCTGTCGTGCCGCCCACGGACAACTTCTTCGCCACGCTGAACTCCGCCGTCTTCTCCGACGGCTCCTTCGTCTATGTCCCGAAGGGAGTGCGCTTCCCGACGGAGCTGTCGACCTACTTCCGCATCAACGCCGAGAACACCGGCCAGTTCGAGCGCACCCTGATCGTCTGCGACGAGGGAGCCTATGTCAGCTACGTGGAAGGCTGCACCGCGCCGAAGCGCGACACCCACCAGCTGCACGCCGCCGTGGTCGAGATCGTGATCCTGAAAGATGCCGAGGTGAAGTACTCGACCGTCCAGAACTGGTATCCGGGCGACGAGGAAGGAAAGGGCGGGATCTACAATTTCGTCACCAAGCGCGCCGATTGCCGGGGCGACCGGGCCAAGGTGATGTGGACGCAGGTCGAAACCGGCTCGGCGATCACCTGGAAATATCCCTCCTGCATCCTGCGGGGCGACGATTCACAGGGCGAGTTCTACTCCATCGCCATCGCCAACAACGCCCAGCAGGCCGATACCGGGACCAAGATGGTTCACCTCGGCAAGCGGACCAAGTCGCGGATCGTGTCGAAGGGCATCTCGGCGGGCCGGGCGCAGAACACTTACCGGGGGCTTGTCAGCATGCACCCGAAGGCAAAGGACAGCCGCAACTACACCCAGTGCGACAGTCTCCTGATCGGCGACAAATGCGGGGCACATACCGTGCCCTATATCGAAGTGCGCAACAATTCCTCGCGTGTTGAGCACGAAGCGACCACCTCCAAGGTGGATGACGACCAGCTGTTCTACTGCCGCTCGCGCGGGATGGACGAGGAAGAGGCCGTCGCCCTGGTGGTGAACGGCTTCTGCAAGGAGGTCCTGCAGGCCCTGCCGATGGAATTCGCGATGGAGGCGCAAAGCCTGGTCGCGATCAGCCTGGAAGGCTCGGTCGGCTGACGCAAGGATGGCTCAGGCGCGCGCATATGCCGAACCGGACGCAGAACGGCCCGAGGTCGTTCTGGTTTCGGCCATGCGCAACGAGGGGCCGTTCCTCCTGGAATGGTTGGCCTACCACCGGGTGATCGGGATCGACCGGATCGTCGTGATCTCGAACGGGTCGACGGACGGCTCGGACGAACTGCTTCAGGCACTGGCACAGGCGGGCGTCGTCACCTTCCTGCGCACCAGTCCGGGCCGCGGCGTCGCCCCGCAGATCGCTGCCCTGGACGCCTTCGAGACCGAGGTGGGCTACCGTCCGGGCGCCTGGCACCTCTGGCTCGATGCGGACGAGTTCCTGAACATCCACGTCGGCGATCGCAGCATCGCGGCCCTGGTTGCCGCGATGGGCTCGGCCGAGGCGCTGATGCTGAACTGGCGCCTCTTCGGCTCGGGCGGCAATGACAGCTTTCCGGGCCGCCATGTCTCGCCGGATTTCGTGGGCGCCTCCAGGCTGGGTTTCGTTGCCAATCTGGAAACGAAACCCTTCTTCCGGCACGGGGCCAAGTTCGCCCGCTTCTCGACCAACTGCGTCGGCCTGCCCCGGTTGGCCCCCGAGGCCCGGATCACCGTTGACGATTGCCTGTCCGGCAGCGGCCGCCCGTTGGACGCGCGCGCGCCCCGGACCCAGGCCTGGCTTGAAGGGCGTCCGCACAAGGGCCGCAGCAACCTGTCCACCCGGCGCGAGTTCGGCTGGTCGCTGGCCCAGGTCAACCATTATTCGGTCCGCACTCCAGATCATTTCCGGCTGAAGGCCGCGCGGGGGCGGGGAATCGTCTCGACTGGGCCGCGGCGGCCCAACGTGCGGCATACGCCCAGGTATTTCGACCGTTTCGACCGCAATGAAGCCGAAGACCGCTCGATCCTGTTCTGGGAACAGGCCGTGACCGAGGAAATCGACCGGCTGCTCGCCCATCCCGGCGTGGCCTCTGCCAAGGCCGAGGTCGACGCCCGCGTATCCCGTGCTCTGGAGGAGATTGGAATGGCGCAGATGGAAGACGTCCCGCCGAAGGTCCAGACGGTTCTGCGCGGCATGGATGAGGAGGTGGAGGCCGAACAGGGCGCCCCCGGTTTCGAACTGACCTTTCCCGCCAAGGAGCGGGACTTCGTGACCCGCTTCTACCGGGAAGCGGAAACAATCCTGGAATACGGCAGTGGCGGCTCGACGGTGCTTGCGGCACAGCTCGGGCGGCAGGTCTTCAGCGTGGAAAGCGACCGGGCCTGGGCCGATCGCCTCGCCAGCCATCTTGCCCCGATCTCGGACCGCGCGCGGGTGCACTGGGCGGACATCGGACCGACCGGCGTCTGGGGGGTGCCGATGAAGACACGCGAATTCCGCAAGTTCCACACCTACGCGCTCTCGGTCTGGGACCGGCCGGATTTCGTGGAGCCCGACCTTGTCCTGATCGACGGCCGCTTCCGCGCGGCCTGCCTTGTCGCCGTGATGATGCGCTGCACAAGGCCCGTCACCGTGCTTTTCGATGACTACCTCAAGCGGCGCTATTACCACGGGGTCGAGCACCTCGCCCGCAAGGAAGAAACTGCTGGCCGGATGGCCCGCTTCACCGTCACCCCCGGCGCGATCCCGCCCGAAATGGTCACCCAGGCCATCGGCTGGTTCACCGATCCGCGCTGACGCTACAAGGAAAGAAAACATGCTTGAAATCAAGAATCTGCACGTCAAACTTGAAGAAGAGGACAAGGTGATCCTCCGCGGTGTCGACCTGTCCATCGGCGCGGGCGAGGTCCATGCGATCATGGGGCCGAACGGGTCGGGCAAGTCGACCCTGTCCTATGTGCTGGCGGGGCGGGACGGGTACGAGGTCACCGAAGGCTCCGCCACGCTGGACGGCCAGGAACTGCTGGAGATGGAACCGGAAGAGCGCGCCGCGGCGGGCCTGTTCCTTGCCTTCCAGTACCCGGTGGAGATCCCGGGCGTCGGCAACATGACCTTCCTGCGCACGGCGGTGAACGCCCAGCGGAAAGCGCGCGGGGAAGAGGAGCTTTCGGCCGGCGACTTCCTGAAAATCGTCCGCGAAAAGGCCAAGACCCTGAAGATCGACGCCGAGATGCTGAAGCGTCCGGTCAACGTGGGCTTCTCGGGCGGCGAGAAGAAGCGCAACGAAATCCTGCAGATGGCCATGCTGGAACCCCGGATGTGCATCCTGGACGAGACCGACTCGGGCCTGGACGTCGATGCGATGAAGCTGGTGTCCGACGGCGTGAACGCCCTGCGCAGCGAGGGCCGGTCCTTCCTGGTCATCACCCACTACCAGCGGCTTCTCGACCACATCAAGCCCGACGTCGTCCACATCATGGCCGCCGGGCGGATCATCAAGACCGGCGGGCCGGAGTTGGCGCTGGAAGTCGAACAGAACGGCTATGCCGACATCCTGAGCGAGGTGGGCTGATGGCACTGCCGAAGGCGAAGGAAGACGCGCTTCAGGCGCGGCTCGCGGCCCTTCCGGCCATCGCGGGCAAGGGTTGGCTCGCCGCCGCACGGGCCGAGGCGCTGGCGCGGTTGACGGCGATGGGCCTGCCCGCGCGGCGCGACGAATACTGGCGCTACACCGATCCCGCCACGCTCAATTCCGCTGAACCGACTCCCGCCGTCCGTTTCGATGCGGGCGATGAGGCCGCTCCCTTCGACGGGATGGACCGGCTGAAGCTGGTCTTCGTCGATGGTGTCTTCGACGCCGCAGCCTCGGACGACCTGACGCTGTCGGGCGTCAACATCGAACGGCTGGCCCAGGCGGGCGATACGGACATCCACTGGGCGCAGGGCCTTTACGGCGTGCTGGAAGCCCGGGGGCAGACCCCGGTGGTGCGGCCCTTCGCGGCGCTGAACACGGCTTTCGCGACGGACGGCGTGCTGATCCACGTCACCGGCAGGGCCGCAAAGCCCGTGTCTCTGATTTACGTCCACAATTCAGACACTTCGGACGCGATCCTTCATCACTGCGTGAAGCTCGATCCGGGCGCCGAGTTGACCCTTCTGGAAAACGGCCCGGCTGCTGCCCGCTTCTCCAAGGTGCTGGAGGTCGAGGTGGCCGACGGCGCCAGCTTCCACCACATCCGCATCCAGGGCCGCGACCACCAGCGTCGCGCGGTCACCCACATCTTCGCCCGCATTGGCGCCAAGTCCGAGATGCGTTCGTTCACTCTCACGGCCAACGGCCGCCTGACCCGGAACGAGGCGGTGCTTGAATTGACCGGCGACGAGGGCCGCGCCCATGTGGCGGGGGCGGCCGTCGGCGATGGCGACTTCCACCACGATGACACGGTCTTCATCACCCACGACGCCGAGGCTTGCGAAAGCCGCCAGGTGTTCAAGAAGGTGCTGATGAACGGCGCGACGGGCGTCTTCCAGGGCAAGATCCTGGTGAAGCCCGGCGCGCAGAAGACCGACGGCTACCAGATCAGCCAGTCGCTGCTTCTGGATGAGGACAGCCAGTTCCTCGCCAAGCCCGAGCTGGAGATCTATGCCGACGACGTGAAGTGCAGCCACGGCTCGACCTCGGGGGCCATCGACGAGACCGCGCTGTTCTATCTCCAGTCCCGCGGCGTTCCGCGGCGGACCGCGCAGGCGCTTCTGGTGCTGGCCTTCCTCGCCGAGGCGATCCAGGAGGTGGCCGACGACGCCATCGCCGAGGACATCCGCGCCCGGCTGGAACGCTGGCTTGCACGGCACGGGACCAAGGGATGACCGTCACCACCGACATGGTTGCGACCTGGCGCCGCCCGCGGGCGATCCTGCGCCAGCACCTGGCGCGCGGCCGGTCGGAGCCCTTTGCCTTCTCGCTTCTCCTGGTGTTCCTGGCGCTGGCCTTCATCGGCCAGTGGCCCGTTGCCGCGCGTGAGGCGTTCCTGGCGAACGAACCCTCGGCCGCCCCCCGCATCCTGCCGCGGGCGCTGGCTGTGCTGGCGACGATCCCGTTCTGGTACCTGCTGGCCGCGCTCAGCCGCCTGGTGGCCCGCGCCTTTGGCGGGCAGGGGACCTGGTACGGTGCCCGGATCGCGCTTTTCTGGGCGCTGGCGACCGTGGGGCCGCTGATGCTTTTGCAAGGCATGGTCGCGGGCATGATCGGACCCAGCCCGGCCCTTTCCGCGGTAACGCTGGGGGTGGGCCTGGCCTTCCTCTGGCTCTGGGCCACCCTCTTGCACGAGGCAGAGCGCGGATGACTCTCGGGACTCGCCTTATCGGACTGGCACGACTGACGCTGCAAGACCCGCGGCAGGCCGCGCGCGTTCTGCTGGCCGAAGGCGTGCCGATGCGCGCCCGCACCGGCGGGCTTCTGCTTGTCGCCATCCTTACGGCGCTGATGGCCAACCTGCAATTCGGCGCGGGGTCGGAAAGCCTTGACCCGTTCAGCGCCTTCATGCTGGCCAGCCCGATCCGCACGGCAGTCGTCCAATGGGGGTTCCTTGCGCTGTCCGTTCTGTTGATCCACCGGGTCGGCCGCGCCTTCGGCGGACGGGGCAGCTTTGCCGACGCGCTTCTGGTCGTGGTCTGGCTGCAGGTCCTGATGCTGGGCTTCCAGCTTCTGCAGCTGGTCGTCACACCGATCCTGCCCGGCCTGGCCGGGGTGATCGGCCTGGTCAGCTTCGTGCTCTACTTCTGGCTGATGACCCATTTCATCGCCGAGCTGCACGGCTTCACCTCGCGCGGACTGGTCTTCCTGGGCATGATGCTGACCGGCCTCGCCGCGGGCTTCGTCCTCGGCGTGCTGATGATCCTGATCCTCGGGCCGGAGGCCTTCCTGAATGTATGACGTCCAGAAAATCCGCGCCGACTTTCCGATCCTGTCGCGGCAGGTGAACGGCAAGCCGCTGGTCTACCTCGACAACGGCGCCAGCGCCCAGAAGCCCCGCGTCGTCATCGACGCGATGACCCGGGCCTATTCCGAGGAATACGCCAACGTCCACCGCGGGCTGCACTACCTGTCGAACCTCGCGACCGAGAAGTACGAATCCACCCGCGGCGTGATCGCCAGGTTCCTGAACGCCGGGTCCGAAAACGAGATCGTCTTCACCACCGGCACGACCGAGGCGATCAACCTCGTCTCCTATGCCTGGGCCGCACCGCGCCTCGTCCCCGGCGACGAGATCGTGCTTTCGGTGATGGAGCATCACGCCAACATCGTCCCCTGGCACTTCCTGCGCGAGCGGCAGGGCGTGGCGCTGAAATGGGTCGAGATCGACGCGAACGGCGACCTTGACCCCCAGGCGGTGATCGACGCGATCGGCCCGAGGACGAAGCTCGTCGCCGTGACCCACATGTCCAACGTCCTTGGCACCGTGGTCGACGTCGCCGCGATCTGCCGCGGCGCGGCCGAAAAGGGCGTGCCGGTCCTGGTCGACGGCTCGCAGGCCTCGGTCCACATGCCGGTCGACGTTCAAGCCCTGGGCTGCGACTTCTACGCCATCACCGGCCACAAGCTTTACGGCCCCTCCGGCTCGGGCGGGATCTACATCCGCCGCGAGCGTCAGGCCGAGATGCGCCCCTTCCTGGGCGGCGGCGACATGATCCGCGAGGTCACCCGCGACACCGTCACCTGGAACGACCCGCCGATGAAGTTCGAGGCCGGCACGCCGGGCATCGTCCAGCAGATCGGCCTTGGCGTCGCGCTCGACTACCTCATGTCCCTCGGCATGGCGAATGTCGCGGCCCACGAACGCACCCTGCGCGACTATGCCCGCACGCGGCTTTCCGGGCTCAACTGGTTGAACGTTCAGGGGAATTCGGCGGGGAAGGGGGCGATCTTCTCGTTCACGCTGGACGGCGCGGCCCATGCGCACGACATCTCCACCATCCTCGACAAGCGCGGCATCGCCGTCCGCGCCGGCACCCACTGCGCCATGCCCCTGATGGAGCATCTGGGCATCACCGCCTCGTGCCGCGCCTCCTTCGGGCTTTACAACACGGTGGAAGAGGTCGACGCGCTGGTCAGCGCCTTGGAACTTGCGCACGAACTCTTCGCCTGACGCGCATCGGCCATTGAAACCCCTGCGGGCTTCCGGTAAGGACGCCTCAGGCACCCATAGCTCAGCTGGATAGAGCGTTGCCCTCCGAAGGCAAAGGTCGCACGTTCGAATCGTGCTGGGTGCGCCACTTCCCGCAAATGGACGAAACGCCCCTGCGCAGCCCGAATGCGTGCAATGCCTTGGGGCAGGGTTGGAATGGGGGTTTGCTTCCGCTCCGCGCCGCGCAAGAACAGGGCGTGCATCGATTCTTCAACACGGCAGGGCAGGCGGCCTCTGGTCCCGGCGGCCAGGCGGGTCGCGCCTGCGCGGCAAGGAGGCGCTAAGCCGTGCAGGTCCAGCTTCCCGCCTTGGCGCGCATCACCTTCGGCCTTGTGCTCGGCACGCTCGGAGGGGTGCTGTTCCACGCCCTGTCCCTGCCGCTCCCCTGGATGCTGGGGGCGCTCTTCTTCACAATGGTCGCCGCCATCGCCCGCGCGCCGGTCCTGGCACCCATGCGCCTGCGCCCGGTCATCGTGGCGATCATCGGTGTCCTGCTCGGCTCGCGCTTCACGCCCGAGGTGATCGGGCAGGCAGGCCAGGCAGCAGCCACGCTGACGATCCTGACGCTCTACCTGTTCCTGGTCGGGGCCGTCGTGGTGCCGTTCTACCGCTACGTCGGCCGGCAGGACTGGACCACGGCCTATTTCGCCGGAATGCCCGGCGGCCTGTCCGAGATGATAGAGTTCGGCGAGGCGCGGGGTGCCAACGTGCCGGCCATCGTGATGGCGCATTCGCTGCGCATCGTGCTGACCATCGCGCTCATGGCGCTGCTGTTTCGCGTCATTCTCGGCCATGACGTCGGGTCTGCCGCGGCGGCACTGAAGGGTGCGCCGCTGGGACCTGTCGATGCCGCGATCCTGATCGCCTGTGCGGTCCTGGGTTCGGTCCTTGGAACCAAGCTGCGCCTTCCCGCACCGACATTCCTTGGCCCGATGATCCTGTCGGCCGCGGCGCACCTGACCGGCCTCACCGCCAGCGCGCCCCCGGCGCTGCTGGTCATCGTCGCGCAGATCGTGCTTGGCACCGTGCTCGGGTGCCGGTTCCTGGGTATCGCGCCGGTCCTTCTGTGGACCTCCGGTCTCCTCAGCCTCGGCTCTACCATCCTGACACTGGCGTTGGCCGCCGCCGCCGGGTTGGTGATGCAGGCTTGGGCCGGCGTCGGGCTTGATCAGGCGCTCCTTGCCCTCGCGCCCGGCGGTCTGACCGAGATGGGTCTCATCGCGCTTGCCATCCACGCCGACGTGGCCTTCGTCGCGCTTCACCACGTCGTGCGCATCCTGATCGTCCTGGTGCTGGCGCCCGTCCTCGCCCAGTTCCTTCCCGACAGTCGCTAGGCAACCGGGGCGGTCCGGGCGCTTACCCCTTGTCTTCTTGCAAATGCTTCTCATTTACATTCTACTGACCCCGAAGCGATTGGAGCCTTCATGCTGTCCCGCCGTCTCCTGCTGCTTGTACCGCTGACCGCCGCGCTCGCGCTGCCTGCCGCCGCGCAGGACCGGCTGAAGGTCGTCACCACCTTCACCGTGATCGCCGACATGGCCCGGAACGTCGCGGGCGAGGGGGTGGAGGTCGTCTCGATCACCAAGCCGGGGGCCGAGATCCACGGCTATGAACCAACGCCGCAGGACATCGTGGGCGCATCGGATGCCGACCTGATCCTGTGGAACGGCCTGAACCTGGAACGCTGGTTCGAACAGTTCCTGACGAACCTCGGCGACGTGCCGTCCGCCACGCTCACGGACGGGATCGAACCCATCTCGATCACCGGCGGCGATTACGACGGCAAGCCGAACCCGCATGCCTGGATGTCGATCTCGAACGCGCTGATCTACGTCGACAACATCGCGGCCGCACTGTCGAAGGCCGACCCGGCCAATTCAGCGACCTATGCGGACAACGCAGCCGCCTACAAGGCGCAGCTGACCGCCGCGCTTGACCCGCTCAAGGCGCAGATCGCCGCCCTGCCAGAGGACCGCCGCTGGCTTGTCACCTGCGAGGGGGCCTTCTCCTACCTGGCCCGGGACCTTGGTCTGCAAGAGCTCTACCTCTGGCCGATCAATGCCGACCAGCAAGGCTCGCCGCGCCAGGTCCGCGCGGTGATCGACGGCGTGCGCGACCACGCCATCCCCGCCGTCTTCTGCGAAAGCACCGTCGCTTCCGATCCCGCCGAGCAGGTCGCCCGCGAAACCGGCGCGGCCTTCGGCGGCGTTCTTTACGTCGACAGCCTTTCGGCCGCGGACGGTCCGGTGCCGACCTATCTCGACATGTTGCAAGTCACCACCGAAACCATCGCCAAGGGCCTCGCCCCGGCGGATTGAGGGTCCACATGCGCGACACCGCCTCCACCGAGGGCATCTTCGCCGAAGGCGTCACCGTCACCTACCGCAACGGGCTGACCGCGCTGACCGACGCAAGCTTCGCCATCCCGCGCGGCACCATCACCGCGCTTGTGGGGGTGAACGGCGCGGGGAAATCCACGCTCTTCAAGGCGATCATGGGCTTCGTTCCCATCGCCCGCGGCACCATCCGCCTGCTTGGACTGCCCGTCCGCGACGCGCTGCGCCAGAACCTCGTGGCCTATGTCCCCCAGGCCGAAGAGGTGGACTGGACCTTTCCCGTCCTCGTCGAGGACGTGGTGATGATGGGGCGCTTCGGCCACATGGGCCTTCTCCGCCGCCCCTCCGCCACCGACCGCGCCAAGGTCGATCAGGCGCTCGCCCGCGTGGGCCTTGCCGACCTTCGCCACCGCCAGATCGGCGAACTCTCGGGAGGCCAGAAGAAGCGCGTCTTCCTCGCCCGGGCGCTGGCGCAAGAGGGCCGGATCATCCTTCTCGACGAACCCTTCACCGGCGTCGACGTGAAGACCGAAGAGCAGATCATCACCCTTCTCCGCACCCTGCGGGACGAGGGGCATGTGATGCTGGTCTCGACCCACAACCTCGGCTCGGTCCCCGACTTCTGCGACCGCACGGTGCTGGTCAAGGGCACCGTCCTCGCCCACGGACCGACCGAGACCACCTTCACCCGGCCGAACCTCGAACGCGCCTTCGGCGGGGTCCTGCGCCACTTCACCCTCGGCGGCTCCGACCTGCACGAAGACGATGACAGCCGCGAAATCTCCATCCTCTCCGACGACGAACGCCCCTTCGTTCACTACGGGCGGAAAGGCGACAGATGACCGGCCCGGCATTTTCTGTCCGCAAATATCCCCGCCGGAGGCCCGCCGAGCCGTTTTGCGTCCTTCACGCAAAACGGCGAGACAAAAGGCACGCGCCGCAAGGCGCTCCATTCGATCGCCGCCCCGACCCGCGCGCGGCCCGCCATGCTTGAACCCTTCGCCTACAGCTACATGACCAACGCCATGTGGGTCTCGGCGCTCGTCGGCGGGGTCTGCGGGTTCCTCTCGGCCTACCTCATGCTCAAAGGCTGGTCCCTCATCGGCGACGCGCTCTCGCACTCCGTCGTCCCCGGAGTCGCCGGGGCCTACATCCTCGGCCTTCCCTTCGCCTTGGGGGCCTTCCTCTCCGGCGGCCTCGCCGCCGCCGCCATGCTGTTCCTGACCAACCGCACCGGCCTCAAGACCGATACGGTGATCGGCCTCATCTTCACCTCGTTCTTCGGCCTCGGCCTCTTCCTCATCTCGATCTACCCGACCTCCGTCTCGATCCAGACCATCACGATGGGCAACATCCTCGCCATCTCGCCCGGCGACACGCTGCAACTCGTCCTGATCGGAGGTATCTCGGCCGCCGTGCTCCTTCTGCTCTGGAAGGACCTGATGGTGACCTTCTTCGACGAGGCCCATGCCCGCACCATCGGCTTGCGCCCCGACCTCTTGAAAGTGGTGTTCTTCACGCTCCTCTCCGCATCGACCGTTGCCGCCATGCAGACCGTGGGTGCCTTCCTCGTCGTCGCCATGGTCGTCACGCCCGGAGCGACCGCCTATCTCCTGACCGACCGCTTCCCCCGCCTCTTGACGCTGTCCGCCAGCATCGGGGCCGCCACCGGCTTCACCGGCGCCTACCTCAGCTACTTCCTCGACGGCGCGACCGGGGGTGTCATCGTGCTGCTTCAGACCGCGCTCTTCGCGCTGGCCTTCCTCTTTGCTCCGAAACACGGCCTTCTTGCCGCACGGCGCAGGGCGCGGGCATGATCGACGCGGCGCTCCAGCCCTTCCAGTTCCCCTTCATGCAGAACGCCTTCTGGATCGCGCTGATCGTCGCGCCCCCGACGGCGCTCTTGTCCTGTTTCCTGGTCCTGAAAGGCTGGGCGCTGATGGGCGATGCGGTCAGCCATGCCGTCCTGCCCGGCATCGTGCTGGCCTACATGGCCGGGCTACCGCTGCTGCTCGGCGCCTTCGTCGCGGGCCTCGGCTCGGCGCTGCTGACCGGCTGGCTCGCCGACAACAGTCGCATCAAGCGTGACACGGTGATGGGGGTCGTCTTCTCGGCCATGTTCGCGCTTGGCATCGTCCTCGTGACCGCCTTCCCAACCCAGATCCACCTGGACCACATCCTCTTCGGCAACATGCTCGGCGTCGGGGGGCAGGACATTCTGACCGCCGCGCTGATCGCGGTGCCGGTGACGCTGATCCTGATCCTCAAGTGGCGCGACCTGATGCTGCATGCCTTCGACCCCGCCCAGGCCCAGGTCTCGGGCCTGCCGGTCAGGCTGCTGCACTATGGCCTTCTCGCCATCCTCGCGCTGACCATCGTCGCCACGCTGTCCTCGGTCGGGCTGATCCTGGCCATCGGCCTCCTGATCGCGCCGGGGGCCATCGCCTTCCTGACCACCCGCAGCTTCGGTGCCATGCTCGTCACCGCCACCGCCGTCTGCCTTTTCGCGATGACGGCCGGGGTCTACGCCAGCTTCCACCTCGACAGCGCGCCCGCGCCGACGATCATCCTGATCCTGACCGCGCTCTTCCTGCTGGCCTTCCTGCGCCGAGTGATCCTGACCCGCGCCGCCTGATCCCCTTGCGGGACGCCGGGCCAGCCTCTACCCATTGCCCGACGCGTCCCCTGGAATACCCGCAATGCCCGCCACCAACGCCGCGATCTGGTTCGCCTCGGACGGCTACGACCCCAAGTCCCGCGGCATCAACGGGCGCCGCGTGGCCGGGGAAAGCTTCCTGCGCGGCTTCTTCGCGCACGGCGATGTGGACGAGTTCGTGTCGCTGGCCCATGGCCAGTCCGACCACGCCGCCTTCGCCAGCCTCGCCCGCGACTGCGGCGTCACCCGGCCCCTGCGCGCCGTGCGGCTGGACATGCCGACAGGCCTTGCCCCGGTCGAGGTCGTCTCCTACCCCGCGCCGATCTCGCCGCAGGAATGCTGGCGCCGTGCGCCGCACGGGGCTGCGGCCTGGGCGCTCTGCGGGATCACGCACACGACGGCAACGCGCAACGTGATGCAGACCGTCTTCGACCTGCGCGCCGCGCCGCAGATGCCCTGGGACGCGGTGATCTGCACCTCGACCGCCGTCCAGGCCTCGCTCCGCCGGCTGATGGAACTGGCCGAGTTGCATCTGTCCCGGCGCTTTCCCGGCGCGCCGCTGCCTGACCGACCGCTGCTTCCCGTCATCCCGCTGGGTATCGCCTGCGCCGATTTCCAGCCCGACCCGGAGCTGGGGCAGGGCCTTCGCGCCCGCATCGGTGCCGCCCCCGGCGACGTGCTGGCGGTCACCATCGCCCGCCTGACCCCGGACGAGAAATTCGATCCCCTCCCGCTGTTCCTGGCGATGGAACATGCCGCGGCCGAGATCGCGGGGCAGGGCGGCGGCAAGCTGCACCTCGTCCTCTGCGGCCAGTTCCGCGAACCTGTCTGGGAAACGGTCTATGCCGAGGCCGCCGCCAAGCTCATGCCCTCCTGCGGGTACCACCACCTCGACGGCGGCGACGCGGTTCAGCGCAAGGCCACGCTTTCGGGGGGCGACATCTTCGTCTTTCCCATCGACAACTTGCAGGAAACCTTCGGCCTTGCCCCGATCGAGGCGATGGCGGCTGGCCTGCCGGTGATCGTCTCGGACTGGGACGGCATGAAGGACACGGTGACGCCCGATGTGGGCATGCGCGTCCCGACCGAACTGCCGCGCCCCGGCCTGACGACCCATGCCAGCCAGCGCCACTTCGGCGGCACCGATTCTTACGTCCAGTACCTCAGCCAGATCTCGGCCATGACGCCGCTGGACCTCGGCGCGATGACGCGGGCGCTGGTCACGCTGGCGCTCGACCCGGATCTCCGCCGCCGGATGGGCGCGGCGGGGCAGGCGCGGGCGCGCGCACTCTACGACTGGTCGGTGGTCATCCCGCAGATGCAGGCGCTCTGGGGCGAACAGGCGGCGATGCTGGCCCATGCCCGCGCGGGCGGTGGGGCCGCCCTTGCGCCAATGCCGCCCGGCCTGATCCCGGTCGGCCCCGCGGTGGACGAGATGTTCGCCGCCTATCCCACCGCCTTCGCCCCCGCCGACCGCCGCCTTGCCCTTGCGTCCTCGCGCCCCGGCCCGCCCCCGCGCGAGATGTTCGCCCTGCGCAACTACGCCGCCCGCCGCCGCCTGATCGAGGACCCCGCCCGGATCGAGGCGATCCTTGCCGCCTTCACCGCCGCCGGCGCCCAGGGGGCCACCGAGGCCGACATCGCCGCCGCCACCCGCCTTCCTCCCGCCATCGTGGCCCGCGTCGCGCTCTGGCTTCTGAAATACGGCCACCTGACGGAGATCCCATGACCCGCTCGATCCTGATCACCGGCGCCGGCGCCGGCATCGGCCGCGCCACCGCGCGCCTCTTCCTGGCCGAGGGCTGGCAGGTCACGCTCCTCGGCCGCCGCCGCGAGACGCTCGAGGAAACCGCCCAGGGCCAGGCCGCCCGCATCCTGACCGCCGACGTCGGCGATCCGGCCGAGGTCGAGGCCGCCTTCGCCCAACTTGACCGCCTCGACGTCCTGTTCAACAACGCCGGCATCTCGGCCCCGGCGGCCCCGATCGACGAAATCCCGGTGGAAAAGTGGCTGGAGGTCAGCCGGACGAACATCACCGGCATGTTCCTCTGCGCCCGCGCGGCCTTCGGCCTGATGCGCCGCCAAACCCCCCGCGGCGGGCGGATCATCAACAACGGTTCGATCTCGGCCCATGTCCCGCGGCCGGGTTCGACGCCCTATACCATGTCGAAACACGCCGTGACCGGCCTGACGCGCACCTTGGGCCTGGACGGCCGCGCCTTCGACATCGCCTGCGCCCAGATCGACATCGGCAACGCGCTGACCGACATGGCCGCAAGATTCACCGCCGGGGTCCCCCAGGCCAATGGCGAGATCCGCGCCGAGCCGGTAATGGACGTGGACCACGTCGCCCGCATGGTGCTGCACATGGCCAGTCTGCCGCTGGAGGTGAACACGCCCTTCGTGACGATCATGGCCCGCGACATGCCCTATATCGGGCGCGGCTGACGGTCAGGCCGCCTTGGCGTAGATCCCCGACAGCAGCCGCAAGAGCTGCAGCACCCGCATGTCCGCGATCGCGTAGAAGATCGCCTTGCCCTCGCGCCGGGTCGAGACCAACCCCTCCAGCCGCAACCGCGCCAGCTGCTGGCTGACGGCGGCCTGACGCTGGCCCAGAAGCGCCTCCAGTTCCGTCACCGACTTCTCGCCGCCGGCAAGGTGGCACAGGATCATCAGCCGGCCCTCATGGCTGAGCGCCTTCAGCAGGCCGGCCGCGGCCTCGGCATGGTCCGCCATGCAGGCGGCAAGATCCCGCGCCTCGATCTTGGCGCCAAAGGGGGCCGCACCGGGCGGAAAACGATCCAGTGACATTGCGTCCTCACACAACCAAACATTGCAGAACGATAGCACGTTCGCCTGCCGGTCACGACTGTACCTTGCCGCCGATCCCGGCTCCGGGCAAGGTTCCGCCGAAGACCCGTTCGCAAAGGACCGCCATGCTCCGCCCCTCTGCCTTCACCGCCCCCGGCCGCTTCTGGCGCGGCAACCTGCACACCCATTCCACCAAATCCGACGGCGTGCTCTCCCCCGCCGAGGTCTGCCGCCGCTACAAGGCCGAGGGCTATGACTTCCTCGCCATCACCGACCATTTCATCGGCATCTACGGCTATCCGATGACCGACACGCGCCCCTACCGCGACGCAGGCTTCACCACGCTGATCGGCGCGGAACTCCATTCCGGCGCGCAGTCGAATGGCGAGCTCTGGCACATCCTGGCCGTGGGCCTGCCCGACGATTTCGCGCCCCCGACCACCACCAGCTTCATCGCCGAACCGGGGCAGGAGACGGGACCGCAGATCGCCGCCCGCGCCGTCGCCGCCGGGGCCTTCGTCGCCATCGCCCATCCGCAATGGTCCGGCCTCACGCTAGCCGACGCCCGCACCATCGAGGCCGCCCACGCGGTCGAGATCTACAACCACGGCTGCGCCACCGGCTGCGACCGCCCCGACGGCGCCGGCATCGCCGACCTTCTCCTGACCGAGGGGCGGCGCCTTACCCTCATCGCCACCGACGACGCGCATTTCCACGAACCCGACCATTTCGGCGGCTGGGTCATGGTCAAGGCGACCGAGAATACGCCCAAGGCGCTGCTTGCCGCCCTGAAGCGCGGCGATTTCTACGCTTCGCAAGGCCCGCAGATCCACGACGTCTGGATCGATGGCGACATGGCCTATGTCGAATGCTCCGCCGCCGCCTCGGTCATCGCGATGGGCTGGGGGACCGGCGCCCGCGGCGTCCACGGCCATTCCATGACCCGGGCCGAAGTGCCGCTTGACCGCCTGCTCGGCAGCCCCTGGGTCCGCGTCTCGGTCATCGACGCCGCGGGGCGTCGGGCCTGGTCGAACCCGATCTGGCGCGAGGCGGGGAAGAACCCGCGCATCCTCTGACCCTGCCGCGGGGTCGGTCCGGCCCGTCCGATCCCGCGCGCCCTGGGCAGCTTCCAGCCAGCTGCTCCGCCGACCCTTGCGCCGCGCCGCCCGCGGCCGCACAGTCCGGTCATGCCCGACCGCGCCATGATCACCGACCCCGAGGATTTCTTCGCCCAAGGCTGCGGCCGCTGCGACCGCTTCGCCACGCCCGACTGCTCGACCCGGCTCTGGCTCAAGGGCCTGCTCACCCTGCGTCGCATCGCAAAGGACGCCGGGCTGACCGAGACCGCGAAATGGGGGCATCCCTGTTACATGCACGCGGGCCGGAACATCTGCATCATGGGCGCGTTCCGCGGCGACTTCCGGCTGACCTTCATGAATGCCGCGCTGATGCAGGACCCCGAAGGACTGCTGGAGCGTCAGGGCCCCAACACCCGCCATGCCGACTGCCTGCGCTTCACCGACAATGATGCACCCGCCCGACTGGAACCCACGATCCGGGCTTACATGTCTGAAGCGATGGGCTATGCCGACCGCGGCCTCCTTCCTCCGAAAGAGACGACCGAGGTCGACCTGCCCGCTGAACTGGTCGAGGCCCTGGACAGCGATCCGGACCTGGCCGAGGCCTTCGCCGCCCTGACCCCCGGCCGGCGGAAAAGCTGGGCCTTGCACCTGAACGACGCCCGGACCACCGCGACCCGGCTGTCGCGCATCGAAAAGGGCAGGGCGAAGATCATGGCGGGCAAGGGCGCGACCGAACGCTGAGTTCCGCGCCGCCAAGGCCCCTTCACCCCGATCACAGTGCTGTCCTCAGACGGGTTCGCCGCCCAGGACGTCCCAGAAATCGGCGCGCAGGTTGTGGTGGGGAAAGGGTTCGTCCGGGACGTCTACTCCCAGGAAGGCGCAGAGCGGCTCCCAGCCCTCGGCGACGTCAAACACCAGCAGGCGATGGGCCGGCAGGGCTTCGCGCACCTCGGCCGTGCGCTTGCGATAGGCTTCAAGCCCTATGCGCTCGTCGTCCAGGACACCGCCGAATGTGCTTCTGCCCGCCAGCTCGTTCCACGCCGTCAGGATGTCCCGGATGTGCGGCGGCAGCGGCAGGTCCATGTGCCTGGCCATCAGCTTCCCGATCGTCTTGTTGAAGCTTGCCCACCACTGCGCTTCCGGCCGCACGCTGTGGATCACCTTCGCGTCGGGAAAGGCCTCGGCAAGCTCGCGCCAGACATGGGCGCCGGGCCAGTCGACCTGGGAGCGATAGCCCGCGAAGACCTGGTCCCAGTCCACGGATTGTCCCGCCGCCAGCGCCTGCCACTGCGCCACCTGGCCCGGGTTTTCCACGATCTCGTGCATGTGGTGGCAGGGACCGTATCCCAACCGCTCCAGCGCCGCTTTCAGGGATTTCGTTCCTGTCCTTCCGAATCCCGAACCGATCACGTCAAGTGCCATGTTCCGTCCTCCTCTGGAAAGGTAAGGATGGTCCGCCTCAAACCGAGTCCTGTCCACATCTTCTTTCATGCAAGTGAAGCGGACCCGGAAGCGGTTGGGGCGCATCGGGGTTAACAAGACCCCAACGCGCCCCGGCAGGCCTTTGATTTTTCTGGATCCGATCCCGTTGTCCACCGTGGACAGAGCGATCAGTTCCCGAGGATCCCCGGCAGCCGCAGCCCATGATCTTTCGCGCAGGCGATGGCCGTCTCATACCCCGCATCCGCGTGCCGCCACACCCCCGAGGCCGGATCGTTCCATAAGACCCGCTCCAGCCTTCTCGCGGCTTCCGGCGTCCCGTCCGCCAGGATCACCACCCCCGCATGCTGGCTGAACCCCATCCCCACGCCGCCCCCGTGATGCAGGCTGACCCAGGTCGCCCCCGAGGCCGTGTTCACGAGGGCATTCAGCAGCGGCCAGTCGCTGACCGCATCCGACCCGTCCTTCATCGCCTCCGTCTCCCGGTTGGGCGAGGCGACGGACCCGCTATCCAAATGATCCCGCCCGATCACGATCGGCGCCTTCAACTCGCCCGAGGCCACCATCTCGTTGAACATCAGCCCCGCCCGGTGGCGGTCGCCAAGGCCAATCCAGCAGATCCGCGCCGGAAGCCCCTGGAACGCGATCCGCTCCCCCGCCATGTCGAGCCAACGGTGGAGGTGCGCGTTCTCCGGAAACAGCCGCTTCATCGCCGCGTCGGTCTTCCGGATATCCTCCGGATCGCCCGACAGCGCACACCAGCGGAACGGCCCGATCCCCTTGCAGAACAGGGGGCGGATATAGGCCGGCACGAAGCCCGGAAAGGCGAAGGCGTTCTCGAACCCCTCCTCCTTCGCCACCTGCCGGATGTTGTTGCCGTAATCCAGCGTCGGCACCCCGGCGTTCCAGAAGCCCACCATCGCCTCGACGTGGCGACGCATCGAAGCCCTTGCCGCCGCCTCGACGGCCTTCGGGTCCGTCTCCTGCTTCGCCCGCCACTCCGCCACAGTCCACCCCGCCGGGCAATACCCATGCAGCGGATCATGCGCCGAGGTCTGGTCGGTCACGATATCCGGCCGCACACCCCCCGCCTTCATTCGTGCGAGCAGCTCCGGAAACACCTCCGCCGCGTTCCCCAGCAGGCCCACCGACTTCGCCTCGCCCTTCGCGGTCCACTCCGCGATCAGCGCCAGAGCCTCGTCCAGCGTCTTCGCCTTCGCGTCGAGGTAGCGCGTCCGGATGCGAAAATCGATCCGCGTCTCATCGACTTCGACCGCGAGGCAGCAGGCCCCGGCCATCACCGCCGCCAGCGGCTGCGCCCCGCCCATGCCGCCCAGCCCCCCGGTCAGGATCCACTTGCCCTTCAGGTCCCCGCCGTAATGCTGGCGCCCCGCCTCGGCGAAGGTCTCGTAGGTCCCCTGCACGATCCCTTGCGTGCCGATGTAGATCCAGGACCCCGCGGTCATCTGGCCGTACATCATCAGGCCCTTCTTATCGAGCTCGTTGAAATGCGCCCAGGTCGCCCAGTGCGGCACCAGGTTCGAATTCGCGATCAGCACCCGAGGCGCGTCCGTGTGGGTCCGCACGATGGCGATGGGCTTGCCCGACTGCACGACCAGCGTCTCGTCCGCCTCCAGATCCTTCAACCCCGCGACGATCCGGTCGAAATCCTCCCAGGTCCGCGCGGCGCGCCCGATCCCGCCGTACACCACCAGCTCATGCGGGTTCTCTGCCACGTCGGGATGCAGGTTGTTCATCAGCATCCGCATCGCGGCCTCGCCGGCCCAGGTCTTGGCGGTCTTCTCCGGGCCCGTCGGCGGGTAAACGTCGCGGAGGTTGTGGCGGGGATTCGTCATGTTCGGCTCCATCGCGGGGTGGAGACCCCGGGGGCGCTTCGCCCCCCGCGAGCCTCAGGTTTCTTGTACCGGTGGCGAACCCTTCGGCTCACCCAGAGGATATTTTCAGACAGAAAATGGGGTGAGCTCGGGCAGGGTGACGCCTGTGGCCTTCGACAGCGTGCCGTCGGCCACCAGTGCGGCGGCCTTGGCAAGATCGGGGGCGAGGTAGCGGTCTTCCTCCAGTGCATGGACCTCTGTCCGCAGCGCGCGGACGGCGGCCTGCAGGGGGGGCGAGGTGCGCAAGGGCGCGCGAAACTCCACGCCTTGCGCGGCGCACATCGCCTCGACGCCAAGGATCACGTTCAGGTTCTGGACCATCCGCCGCAGGCGACGGGCACCGTGGGCGGCCATGCTGACATGGTCCTCCTGGTTCGCGCTTGTGGGGGTGCTGTCGATGACCGTCGGATGCGCCAGATGCTTGTTCTCGCTCATCAGCGCGGCCGTCGTCACCTCGGCGATCATCAGGCCAGAGTTGAGGCCGGGCTTCGGCGTCAGGAACGCCGGCAGGTCGAAGGACAGTGTCGGGTCCACCATCAGCGCGACCCGGCGCTGCGAGATGGCGCCGATTTCGGCCACCGCCATCGCGATCATATCCGCAGCAAATCCAACGGGTTCCGCGTGGAAGTTGCCACCACTTACGATCTGGCCGTCCGACAGGACCAGCGGGTTGTCGGTCGCCGCGTTGGCCTCGATCTCCAGCGTCCGCGCGGCCATGCGCAACACGTCCATCGCCGCCCCGGTGACCTGCGGCTGGCAGCGGATGCAATAGGGGTCCTGCACCCGGCTGTCGCCCTCGCGGTGGCTTTCGCGGATTTCGCTTCCCGCCAGCAGCGCCCGCATCGTCGCGGCGGCCGCGATCTGGCCCGGTTGCCCGCGCAAAGTGTGGATTTCCGGCTCCAGCGGCGCTGTCGATCCCATAATGGCATCCGTGGAGAGCGCCGAGATCACCAACGCCTCGCGTGCGGCCTGCCAGGCCTGGAACAGCCCAGCCAGAGCGTAGGCCGTGGAAAACTGGGTGCCGTTGATCAGGGCCAGCCCTTCCTTCGGACCCAGCGTAATGGGGGAAAGACCTTTCAACGCAAGGGCTTCTGCACCGCTTTTTACCTGACCATCCACCGTGGCCTGTCCGTGGCCGATCATCACGGCCGTCATGTGGGCCAGCGGCGCGAGGTCGCCCGAGGCCCCGACCGACCCCTGGTCAGGGATCACCGGCGTGATGCCGTGGGCCAGCATGTCCTCGATCAGCGCCACCAGCTCGGGCCGGACCCCTGACGCACCGCGGCCCAATGACACCAACTTCAACACCATCATCAGCCGCGCCACATCCTCGGGCATCGGCGCGCCGACGCCGCAGCAATGGCTTAGAATCAGGTTTTTCTGAAGGGTGGCAGTGTCTTCGGCGGCGATCTTTATGCTTGCAAGCTTGCCGAAGCCCGTGTTGACCCCATAGACCGCAACGCTGCCGTTGGCAGCCTCCGCGATGTGACCGGCTGCGCGCACGATGCCCGGACGGGCGCTCTCGTGCAGGCGCGCGGGGCGGCCCAGCCTGTATATACGTTCCAGCTGCGCAAGGCTGACCTGGCCGGGAACAAGGACTTCAGTCAAGACGGCCTCCGTATATGCGTTTGTGCAACGCGGTCGCGCCGATGCGGTAGCTGAGTTCCGCCGGATGATCGGCGTCCCAGAGGCAGAGGTCGGCACGCAGGCCCGGCGCGATGCGGCCGCGGTCCGGCAGACCCAGCGCGCGTGCGGCATGGGCGGTCACGCCCAGAAGCGCCTCTTCCGGCGTCAGGCGAAACAGAGTGCAGGCCATGTTCATCGCCAGCGTCAGAGAGGCCAATGGCGAGGAACCGGGGTTGAGGTCGGTCGCCACCGCCATCGCCACCCCCGCCGCGCGCAGGGCCGCGATGGGGGGCGCTTGCGTCTGGCGCAGGGTGTAGAAGGCCCCCGGCAGAATGACAGCCACCGTCCCGGCCGCCGCCATCGCCGCGATGCCCGCGGGAGAGAGATACTCCAGGTGATCCGCCGAAAGCGCACCGCATCCCGCCGCGAAGGCCGCGCCGCCGAGGTCGGACAGCTGCTCGGCGTGCAGCTTCACCGGCAGACCCAGGGCGCGGGCCTCTGCAAACAGCGGCCGCAACTCATTGACGGAAAACGCGATCCCCTCGCAGAAGGCATCGACGGCGTCGATCAGCCCCTCGGCCTGCGCCGTACGCAAGGAGGGAAGGGCGACCTCGGCGATGTAAGCCGGGGCGCGGCCCTTGTACTCGGGCGGTATGGCATGGGCGGCAAGATGGGTGGTCCGCACCGCCACCGGGCGCGACTGTCCGATCCGGCGGGCTACGCGCAGCATTTTCAGTTCGTCCGCAACGGTGAGGCCGTAGCCTGATTTGACCTCGATCGTCGTGGCGCCGCCCGCGATCAACTGGTCGATCCGGGGCAGGGCCTGGGCGAGCAGCTCTTCTTCCGTCGCCTCCCGCGTGGCGGTCACGGTTGACAGGATCCCGCCCCCGGCGCGGGCGATCTCTTCGTAGCTCGCGCCCTTGAGCCGCAGCTCGAATTCCACCGCGCGGTGGCCTGCAAAGACGGCATGGGTGTGGCAGTCGATCAGACCGGCGGTCACGAGCCGACCCTGGGCGTCCGTCTCTGGCCAGGCGCGGAACGCTGCCGGCAGCTCGGCCATCGGTCCGGTCCAGGCGATGCGGTCGCCCGTGATCGCCACCGCCGCGTCGGCCACCAGGCCGTAGCCGTCCGTCAGTGTCGCAAGGGTGGCGTGGGTCAGAAGCATTGTCTTGCCTTATGCGTGATGTAAAGGCTAATATGTCTAGACATAATATAAGTCAAGCGAGTCGCCAATGATCCTGCACGCCGCATCCGCCCTGCTTCCCGAAGGCTGGGCGAAGGACGTCCGTATCCGCATCAAAGGTGGCCGGATCGCCGAAGTCACCAAGGGTGTCGCGGGTCAAGGGCAGGGCGTTCTGCTTCCCGCTCCGCTCAACCTGCACTCGCATACCTTCCAGCGCGCGATGGCGGGCCTGACCGAGGGCCGCACGGCGGGGCAAGACAGTTTCTGGACCTGGCGCACGCTGATGTACCGCTTCCTCGAGCGGCTGGAGCCCGAGGACGTGCAGGCGATTGCCGCGCAGGCGATGGTCGAGATGGCAGAGGCGGGTTTCGCGGCTGTTGCCGAGTTCCACTACCTCCACCATCCGGTCGGCGGGGGCACCTACACGGATGCTGCCGAGATGACCGTCCGGATTGCCGAGGCCGCGCGTGCGACGGGGCTTGGGCTGACCCACCTGCCGGTGATCTACGAACAGGGCGGCACCGATGGTCGGGCGCTGGCGGGCGGGCAGTTGCGCTTCGGATCTTCGCCCGAGGTCTTCGCGGCGGTGCTGGACGGGGCAGGGCGGGCGCTTTCCGGGATGCCGGATGCGGTCCTGGGCGTGGCTCCCCATTCCCTGCGCGCGGTGAGCCGCCGAACGCTGGACCGGGTGGCCGGGATGACCTCGGGCCCGGTGCATATCCACATCGCCGAACAGGTCGGTGAAGTTTCCGAGGTTCAGTCCGCCTGGGGCGCGCGGCCGGTGGAATGGGCGGTGGCCAACCTGCCGCTGGATGCGCGCTGGTGCATGATCCACGCAACGCAGATGACGGCGGCCGAGACGGCGGCGCTGGCGAAAACCGGGGCCGTCGCCGGGCTTTGCCCGATCACCGAGGCGAACCTGGGCGACGGGATCTTCGACGCACCCGGCTGGCTGGCGGCGGGCGGGATCTTCGGGGTCGGGACGGACAGCAATGTCCGCATCTCCCTGGCCGAGGAACTGCGGCTCCTGGAATATTCGCAACGGCTGGGCCAGAAGGCGCGGGCGGTGATGGCGGATGACCGCTCGACCGGGCGGCTGTTGTGGGAAGGGGCCGCCACGGGTGGGGCGCAGGCGGCGGGGCGCGGGTCGGGCCGGATCGCGGTCGGCGACTGGGCCGACCTGCTGGCGCTGGACACCGCGGACCTGCGGCTTGAGGGGCTGGAGGGTGACCGGCTTCTGGACGCTTTCGTGTTTGCGGGCCGCGACGGACTGATCACCGATCTCTGGTCGGCCGGTCGCCACATCGTCCGCCAAGGCCGCCATGTTGCCCGCGAGACGGTTGAGGCGCGCTTCCGTAAGACGATGCGCCGGCTGAGGGCCGCGCTGTGACGCTGGGCTGGGAGGACGTTCGCGCCGAGGTCCTGCGCCGCATCCGGTCGCGCGACTGGCCGCCGGGGGCGCTGATCCCGGGCGAAGAGGCCTTGGCCGAGGAATTCGGCGTGGCGCGCGCCACCGTGAATCGGGCGCTCACGGCGCTGGCCGAGGCGGGGGTGATCGAACGCAAGAAGCGCGCGGGAACACGGGTCGCGGAACTGCCTGTGCGGCGCGCCCGGCTGGAGATTCCGGTGATCCGGCTCGACGTGCTGGGCCGCGGCCTTGCCTACGACTTCAAGCTGCTTGCCGACCGCCCAAGCTCTGCGCCGGTCCCGGTGACGGCCCGTCTGGGCCTGCCCGAGGGCGCAACGATGCGGTATCTGGAAACGCTGCACCTGGCAGGGGGCCGGCCCTATGTGCTGGAAACCCGCTGGCTGAACCCCGCGGTGCTGCCCTCGCCCGCGCCTGACTTTGCGCAGACCAGTGCCAACGAATGGCTGGTGACGCATGTGAGCCTGGTGTCGGGCGACATCGCCTTCACCGCCGAACCCGCCTCGGTCCGCGAGGCGGACGTGCTGGGCGTCGCCCCCGGTACGGCCCTGTTGATCGCGGAGCGCACGACGCATGGGACCACGGGGCCAGTGACCCTGGTGCGCCTTGCTCATGCGCCGGGACATCGGGTGCAGATGGTGTTCTGACGTAGGGTGGGCGATATCGCCCACCCTACCGGCCGGTGCGAAAATGTCGGGCGACCAGCTGGATCAGCTTGCGGTGCAAGGGCAGGGTCCGGTGACGAATGTGGATCGCGGCATAGACCGGTTGCCGCAGGGCGGGGGCGTCCTCGACCGACAGGAAGCGGCCCCCGGCGATCAGCTCGTCGGCTGTCTTCTCCAGCACATAGCCCGAGCCCCCCATCGCCGTCAGAAGCGACACGACCGAACCCGACTGGCCGACCGAGACCGGCGAGGCCGCGAGGTCGGGGGTCAGCTGCCGATGCATCTCCTCGAAGGCGGGGGAGAAATGGGCGAAGACGAAGCGATCCGGCCGGACTTCGGCCAGGCGCTGCGTGTCGGTCGAGATCATCCGGTAGATCACGTCGCCGACGCTGTCGAAATGCAGGTCCGGGTGGGGTTTCGGACTGAACATCACCGCGAAGTCGAGGATGCCGGTCAGAAGGTCGGCGCACATCTGGTTGGAATAGTCCGGCTCGATGTAGAAGGCCGTCTCGGGAAGGCCTGCGCGGAACTCGGCCACCCAGTCGCCCAGGTAGACGGCGGCTAGGTCGTTCTGGATGCCCAGCCGCAGAAGCTGCTGCGCGCCCTGCGGGATCTGGATCCGCCGCCGCGCCTCGTTCCATTCGTGCCGCAGCGCGCGCGCGTGGGGCTCGAACCGCTTGCCCTCGGGCGTGAGGTCGGTTCCCGCCCGCGAGCGATCAAAGAGGCGCGAGCCGACCGCCTGTTCCAGCGCGGTGACGCGGGCCGAAACGGTCGACTGGGTGATCCGCAGCCGTTCCGCTGTCCGATGGAAGCTGCGCGTCTCCGCGAGGTCGAGGAAAGTGTCGAGAAGATCGATCTGCATCGTTGGACCGTTTCGCGTCTGGCAGACCCCGGGGGCGCTTCGCCCCCCGGAATCCCCCGAGGATATTTGCGGAAGAGAAAGCCTCTTGATCGGGTTTGCCGATCAATAGCCCGGTTCCGGCCGAATTGAAAGCGGGCGCGTGGCGGCCGATAGTGGCGGCGGAGCGAGGGAGGCGGCGATGGCGGAATTTGCATCAGCTCGGGTGGTGATCATCGGGGGCGGGGCCGTCGGGGCCTCGGCGCTGTATCACCTGGCGAAGGCCGGGTGGACGGACGCGCTGCTTCTGGAGAAGAACGAGCTGACCGCCGGGTCGACCTGGCATGCGGCGGGGAACGTGCCGACGTTCTCGTCCTCGTGGTCGATCATGAACATGCAGCGTTATTCCGCCAGCCTCTACCGGGGTCTGGGCGAGGCGGTCGGCTATCCGATGAACTACCATGTGACCGGCTCGGTCCGCCTTGGGCATTCGAAGGAACGCTTGCAGGAGTTCAAGCGCGTCGTCGGCATGGGGCGCTATCAGGGGATGGACCTGCAGATCCTTTCGCCCGAGGAGATCCGCGCGCGGTATCCCTTCGTCGAGACGCATGACCTGACCGGCGCGCTCTATGACCCCTATGACGGCGACATCGACCCGGCGCAACTGACCCAGGCGCTGGCGACGGGCGCCCGGCAGATGGGTGCGCGGATCGAACGGTTCTGCCCGGTGACCGCCGCGCGCTGGACGGGGGCAGAGTGGGTGCTGTCGACCCCGAAGGGCGAGGTCCGCGCCGAATATGTGGTGAATGCGGGCGGGTATTATGCAGCCCAGGTCGGTGCGATGTTCGGCCGCCGGGTGCCGATGATGGTGATGAGCCACCAGTACCTGCTGTTCGACACCATCCCGGAACTGGAAGCCTGGACGAAGGAGGTCGGCCACAAGCTGCCGCTCCTTCGGGACGTCGACTCGTCCTACTATCTCCGGCAAGAGAAGATGGGCTTCAACCTCGGCCCTTACGAGAACCCCTGCCGCGCGCATTGGGCGACGCCCGACGACCCGATGCCCGAGGATTTCAGCTTCCAGCTCTTCCCCGACGACCTGGAACGGATCGAGTGGCACATCAACGACGCGATGGCCCGCGTTCCGCTGCTGCAGCAGGCCGCGCTGACCAAGGTGATCAACGGGCCGATCCCCTATACGCCCGACGGCAACCCGCTCATCGGCCCGATGCCCGGCGTCCCCAATGCCTTCGAGGCCTGCGTCTTCACCTTCGGCATCTGCCAGGCGGGCGGCGCGGGCAAGGTGCTGGCCGAATGGGTGACGGAAGGCAGCACCGAATGGGACATGTGGTCCTGCGACCCGCGCCGCTTCACCGGGTGGGAGGATCACGACTACCTCGTGCAGAAGGGGATGGAGGTCTACGGCCACGAATACGGGATGCATTTCCCGATGGCCCGCTGGCCCGCCGCACCCGACCGCAAGCTTTCGCCGGTGCATGACAAGCTCAATGCGCTCGGCGCCCAGTTCGCGCCCTACAACGGCTGGGAGCGGGCGGAATGGTTTGCCGCGCCGGGGGACGATATCTCGTGGGAGTCCACCCAGACCTGGGGCCGGGCGGGCCCGTGGGAACCCCGGATCAAGGCGGAATGCGAGGCCGTGCGCGATGGCGTGGGCGTGCTGGACCTCCCGGGCTTCACCCGCTTGCGGCTGGTTGGGCCGGGCGCTCGGGCGCATCTGGCCTCGCTCACCGCCTCGAAGCTGCCGCAGCCCGGACGGATGGGCCTGATCTACTTCGCCGACGACCGGGGTCGCATCGTGACCGAGATGACCTGCATTCCCGCCAGCGACGAGGATGTGGGAGTGATCACCGCCGCCGTCGCGCAAGCGCATGATGCGGACATCCTGCGCAAAGGACTGCCCGAGGGCGTGACGCTGGAGGACTGGTCGGACAAGATCCACTGCTTCATCGTCACCGGCCCCAAGGCGCGGGACCTCTTGGCGGGGATGTCCGAGGCCGACCTGACGCGGCCCTGGCTCTCGGTCCAGTTCAGCGCGAAGGTGGCGGGCAGGGACGTGGCGCTGGTCCGGGTCTCCTTCGCCGGAGAGCTCGGCTGGGAAATCCACTGCGACCGCGCGGATGCGCCCGCGATCTACGACGCGCTTCTGGCGGGCGGCGCCAAGCCCTTCGGCATGAAGGCCCTGAACAGCTTGCGCATCGAGAAGGGCTACCGCGCCTGGAAGGGCGATCTGTCCACCGACTATTCGCTGCTGGAAGGCGGGCTGGAGCGCTTTGTCGACTGGGGCCATGATTTCCCCGGCAAGGCGGCGTTGCAGGCCGAGAAACAGCGCGGCGTCAGGAAGCGGTTTGTTTCGCTGAAGATAGAGGCCGGCGACTGTGATGCGCCCTACATGTCGACCCTCTGGCACGGCGGACAGGTGGTCGGCGAGACGACCTCGGGTGCCTGGGGCTACCGGGTGGGTCATTCGATGGCGCTGGGGATGCTGCGGGCAGATCTTGCGGTGCCGGGGACCGATGTCGAGGTGGAAATCTTCGGCGACCGGGTGAAGGCGACGATTCTGCCCGACGGTCCGGCCTGGGACGCGAAGAACGAGCGCATCCGCGCATGACGACGGGCGGACCGGGGGCCAGCCCCCGGACCCCCGGGATATTTCTGGACAGAAAATGGGGCTGAGTGGTGGCTGAGATTCCAACGAAGGCACGGGCGGTGGTGATCGGGGGCGGGGTCTCCGGCTGTTCGGTGGCCTATCATCTGGCCAAGGCGGGCTGGACTGACGTGGTTCTGCTGGAGCGGCGGAAGCTGACCTCTGGCACGACCTGGCACGCGGCGGGCTTGATCGGACAGCTTCGGGGCAGCGCGAACATGACGCGTCTGGCGAAGTATTCGGCCGACCTGTACCGGGGGCTGGAGGCCGAGACGGGCGTTGCCACGGGCATGAAGCAGGTCGGCTCGATTTCTTTGGCGCTGACGCAGGAGCGGCATGAAGAGCTTTTGCGCCAGGCCACGGTGGCGCGGATCTTCGATGTGGAGGTGCATGAGATCTCGCCCGCCGAGGCGAAGGCCAAGTATCCGCACCTGAACATCGACGGCGTGGTGGGGGCCGTGGCGTTGCCGCTGGATGGACAATGCGACCCGGCCAACATCGCGATGGCGCTCGCCAAGGGCGCGCGGATGCGGGGCGCGAAGATCTTCGAGAACACGCTCGTCACCAAGGTCCGGACCGCGGGTGGACGCGTCACGGGGGTGGATTATGAAACCGCCGAGGGGCCAGGTCACATCGAGGCCGACGTCATCGTCAACTGCGGCGGCATGTGGGGCCGCGACCTTGCGGCGCAGAACGGGGTGACGCTGCCCTTGCACGCCTGCGAGCACTTCTATCTCGTCACCGAACCCGTTGACGGGCTTAAGGATTTGCCCGTCCTCCGCGTCCCGGACGAATGTGCTTACTACAAGCAGGATGCCGGCAAGATGATGCTCGGCGCCTTCGAGCCCAAGGCAAAACCCTGGGGGATGGGGGGCATCCGCAAGGACTTCGAGTTCGACACGTTGCCCGAGGACTGGGACCACTTCATGCCCATCCTCGAACACGCGATGAACCGGATGCCGCTGTTCCAGACTGCGGGCATCCACACCTTCTTCAACGGCCCGGAGTCCTTCACCCCCGACGACCGCTACTACCTGGGCGAGGCGCCCGAGGTGAAGGGTTATTGGATCGCCGCTGGATACAATTCCATCGGCATCGTGAGTTCAGGCGGCGCGGGTCAGGCGCTGGCGCACTGGATCACCGAAGGCGAGCCGCCCTTCGACCTTTGGGAAGTCGACATCCGCCGCGCCCAACCCTTCCAGAAGAACCGCCGCTACCTGAAGGAGCGGGTCTCTGAAACCCTCGGCCTCCTCTACGCCGACCACTTCCCCTACCGGCAGGTCGTCACCTCCCGCGGGGTCCGCCGCTCGCCGATCCACGAGCACCTGAAGGCGCGCGGCGCGGTCTTTGGCGAGGTCGCCGGCTGGGAACGCGCCAACTGGTTCGCGAATGAGGGGCAGGAGCGGGAGTACCGCTACTCCTGGAAGCGCCAGAACTGGTTCGAGAACCAGCGCGCCGAGCATCTGGCGGTGCGCAATGCGGCCGGCCTCTTCGACATGACCAGTTTCGGCAAGATCCGCATCGAGGGCCGCGACGCCTGCGCCTTCCTGAACCGCATCTCCTCGGCGCAGGTCGACGTGCCGATGGGGCGCATCGTCTACACCATGTTCCTCAATGAACGCGGGGGGATAGAGGCCGATCTTACCATCACCCGCCTCTCCGAGACCGCCTACCTTGCCGTGGTCCCCGGCGCGACTCTGCAGCGCAACCTCGCCTGGATGCGGGCCCATGTTGGCGACGACTTTGCCGTCATCACCGACGTCACCGCCGCCGAGTCGGTCCTCTGCCTGATGGGGCCGCAGTCCCGCGACGTCCTTGCAAAGGTTTCGCCGAACGGCTTCAGCAACGCCGCGCAGCCCTTTGGCACAGCGAAGGAAATCGAGATTGGCATGGGCCTCGCCCGCGCCCACCGGGTGACCTATGTCGGCGAGCTTGGGTGGGAGCTGTATATACCCACCGACCAGACCGCCCATGTCTTCGAGGCGCTGATGGAGGCGCAGCCAGACCTGAAGCTCTGCGGCCTTCACACGCTGGACTCCTGCCGGATCGAGAAGGCTTACCGCCACTGGGGCCACGACATCACCGACGAGGACCACGTGCTGGAAGCGGGCCTCGGCTTCACCGTCAGCCGCAAGAAGCCCGCCTTCCTTGGCCGCGAGGCCGTGCTGCGGAAGGAACAGCAGGGCCTCGACCGCCGCATGGTCCAGTTCCGCCTGGCAGACCCCGAACCGCTCCTCTTCCACAACGAGGCGATTGTCCGCGATGGGGAAATAGTCGGGCCCGTTACCAGCGGCAACTATGGCCACTTCCTCGGCGGCGCCGTCGGCATGGGCTACGTCCCCGCAAAGGGCCAGACGGACGACGACATCCTGGGCTCACGCTACGAGATCGAGGTCGCGGGGCAGCGCCACGCCGCCATTGCAAGCCTCGTTCCGATGCACGATCCGAACTCCGAAAGGGTAAAGGCATGACCGACCTCTCCGACCTTCCCGGCGAGACCTGCGAACCCGCCCGCGCCCGTCGATCCGGCGGCCGTCAGGCCCGCGTTGCGCTGCGGGCCGCACCCCTGGCGGACGATGTCAAACCCGTCCGCCCCGGGCTTCCGGGAGGCCAGTACAAGCCCCTGACCGAGGCGGGCGTCAGCCAGATCCACGCCGCCGCGCTGGACGCTCTGGAACAGATCGGCCTTAGCCAAGCCCCTGAATCGGGGCGCAGAATCCTGGCCGAGGCCGGGGCGATCCTGGGCGATGACGGCCGCATCCGCTTTCCCCGCGCCCTGGTCGAGGACATGCTGGCCATCGCCGCCCGTGACATCACGCTTTACGCCCGCGATCCCAGACACGACCTGCACCTGACCGGCACCAACGTGCACTACGGCACGGCGGGCGCGGCGGTGCATATCGTCGATCCGATCACGCTGGAGTATCGCGATTCCACCGCGCAGGACCTGTACGATGCGGCGCGGCTGGTCGACAACCTGGACAACATCCACTTCTACCAGCGCACGATGGTTTGTCGGGACGTGGCCGACAACAAGGAAATGGACCTCAACACGCTGTACGGCTGCCTTGCCGGGACGACGAAGCATGTCGGCACCAGCTTTTCGGACCCGTCGCATGTCGCTGACTGTTTCGAAATGCTCTACATGGTGGCGGGGTCCGAGGAGAAGTGGCTGGAGCGGCCCTTCGTCTCGAACTCCAACTGCTTCGTCGTCCCGCCGATGAAGTTCGCCGAAGAATCCTGCATCACGATGGAAGATTGCATCCGCAGGGGCATGCCGATGCTGCTGCTGTCCGCCGGTCAGGCCGGTGCCACCGCGCCTGCGCCCATCGCGCTGACCATCGTGCAGGCCGTGGCCGAATGCCTGGCGGGCGTCGTCTATGTCAACGCGATCAAACCCGGTGCGCCGGCGATCTTCGGGACCTGGCCCTTTGTTTCCGACCTGAGAACAGGTGCCATGTCAGGTGGCAGCGCCGAACAGGCACTTCTGACGGCCGGTTGCGCCCAGATGCACCGCTTCTACGGCCTGCCTGGCGGCGCGGCCTCGGGGATCAGCGACTCGAAGCTTCCCGACATGCAGGCGGGCTGGGAGCAGGGGATCACCAACGCGCTTGCGGGCCTTGCGGGCCTCAACATGTGCTACGAGGCGGTGGGGATGCATGCCTCGCTGCTTGGCTTCTGCCTGGAATCCCTCGTTCTCGGCGACGACCTTCTCGGCCAGGCCATGCGGCTGGTGCGCGGCATCGACGTGACGCCCGACAGCACGTCGATCGACGCGATGAAGGACGTCTGCCTGGGCGGGCCGGGGCACTATCTGGGCTCGGATCAGACTTTGAAGCTGATGCAGACCGAATACATCTACCCCAACGTCGGCAACCGGATGTCGCCGAAGGAGTGGAACGAGGCCGGCAAGCCGCTGCTCCTCGACACCGCCATTGCCCGGAAGAACGCGATCCTGGCCAAGGCCGGCTGCCGCGTGGACCCTGACGTCGACGCGGCAATCCGCAAGCGGTTCAACATCTACTTCAAGTAAACTCGTCAAGTCGCGGGAAGGTAGGGCAAAATGCACTATGGGTACATCGGCCTCGGCAACCTTGGTGCGGCCTGCGCAGGCTGCCTTGTCAAGGATGGCTTCAAGGTCACGGTCTATGACCTGAATGCGAAACTGGCCGAGCCTTTGGTCGCCCAGGGTGCGACACTTGCGGCCAGCGCCGAAGAGCTGGCGGCTTCGGTCGACCATGTCATCACCTGTCTGCCGTCGCCTGCGGTCTCGGAAAAGGTCCTCCGCAGCATCCTGCCGCACATGCGCAAGGGCGCAAGCTGGATCGAGATGTCGACCCTCGGCCGGGACGAGGTGCTGCGGCTGGCCGCCATCGCCGCAGACGCGGGCATGCGGATGATGGAACTTCCGGTGACCGGCGGGGTGCATCTGGCCTATCAGGGCAAGATCACCATGCTCGCCGGGGGCGACAAGGACCTTTTCGATCTGCATCACAAGGCGATGCAGGCGATGGGCGACCGGATCTTCCACATGGGGCCGCTGGGGTCGTCCTCGATCATCAAGGTCATCACCAACATGCTGGCTTTCATCCATCTGAAAGCCACGTCCGAGGCGCTGATGCTGGCCAAGCGCGGGGGCCTTGATCTTGCCCAGTCCTGGCATGCGATCAAGGCGTCTTCTGGAAACAGTTTCGTCCATGAAACCGAAGGCGCGCTGATCCTGAACGGGTCCTACGACATCGCCTTCAACATCGACCTGGCGCTGAAGGACCTTGGGTTTGCCTTGGGCTTCGGGAAGGAATTCGGCGTGCCGCTGGACCTCGCCAGCATGACGAACCAGACCTACATCGCCGCCAAGGCAGCCTATGGCGGCGAGGCGCAGTCGCCGATGATCGCGAAGCTTCTGGAGGACCTGCTGGACACCGATCTCCGCGCCCAGGGCTTCCCGGCGCGGCTTGAGTGATCGGGGCCGGGCGGTTAATGTCCGGCTAATGCTCACGGCCAAGTCCTTGATTTCGCTGTGGGCCAGACACCGTCCCGCGTGGACAAGGAGCCCGCCATGACCTCCGACACCGACGCCCGCATCAGCCGCCTTCTTCACCACCGGAAGGCGGGCCTTGCCCTGGGCGACCCCGTGGTCCCCCCGATCTCGACCGCCACCACCTTCCATCTGCCACAGGCGCAGGGGGCGGCGCATTACTACGGCCGTTCGGGTCAGCCGACCTGGGACGCTGTCGAGGCGCAGCTGGCGATCCTGGAAGGTGCCGAAACGGTCACTTTCCCCTCTGGCATGGCCGCGATCACCGCGGCGCTGGTCTGCACCCTGAAGGCAGGCGCGCGGGTCATGATTCCTTCGGACGGCTACTACGTGACCCGGCTTCTGGGGCGCGACCTGTTGCAGGTCTATGGAGTCGAAATCGTCCAGGTCCCGACCCTGGAGATGGAGCAGGCGGACTTTGCCGGCTTCCAGGTGATCTACATCGAGACGCCCTCGAACCCGGGCCTCGATGTGGTCGACATCGCGGCGCTGGCCCGGAAGGCCCGTCTCGCCGGCGCGCTTCTGATTGCCGACAACACCACGATGACGCCCCTCCTGCAGCGCCCGCTGGACCTTGGGGCCGACCTGGTGGTGGCCGCAGACACCAAGGCCCCGTCCGGCCATTCCGATGCGCTCTTCGGCCATGTGGCGGGGCGGGACGCGAACCTGATGGCGCGGATCCGGGAATGGCGGCGGCAGTCGGGGTCGGTGCCGGGGCCGTTCGAGGCCTATCTGGTCCACCGCGGCCTAGAGACGCTGGAGGTTCGGCTGTCCCGCATGTGCGCCTCGGCGGCAGTGATCGCGGAACGCATGGCCGCCCATGCGAAGGTGAGGGGACTTCGTTATCCCGGGCTGGCGGGCGATCCCTCGCACAAGGCGGTGGGCGGCCAGATGGCCAATGGCGGCTTCCTGATCGGCTTCGAACTCGGCACTGAAGCGGAAGCCGAAGGCTTCCTGGCCCGCTGCCCGCTGATCGAACAGGCGACCAGCTTCGGCGGGGTCCATACGGCAGCCGAGCGCCGGGCGCGCTGGGGGGATGCCGTGGCAGACGGGTTCATCCGGCTGTCCGTGGGGGTCGAGCCGGTCGAGGCGCTGTGGTCGGCGATCGACGGCGCGCTGGCGGGGTAGGGGCCAAATTTCTTGAGGAAGAAATTTGCCAAATTCCTTGCTTAAGGAATTTGGGTCCCAGCGTCACAGCGTGTCGAGAATGCGCGCTGCTTCGGCTTGCAGGTCGGCCAGTTTCGACCGGTCCTCGCCCGGAAAGAACCGCGCCCGGGTGGCGGTGGGCAGGCCCGCCGGGGTGGCGATGACGATGCGGGGGCCGTGCTTTGCGCTTTCGGCCTGCCAGCTGCGGGCCAGCGCCATCTGGGCAGCTTTCGTCGCGCCATAAGACCCGAAGAACGGCTGTCCCGCCCGGGGATCGTCGAGGAAAAGCGCAGCCCCGTCCTGCGCACGCAGCAGCGGTTCCACCATCGGGATCAGCATCCCCGTGGCACGCGCGTTGGTCGCCAGCGACTTCTCCCAGTCCTTCTGGTCGATGTGGCCGGCCGGGGCCAGCGGGGCCGCATGGATCGCCGCATGAACCCAGAGACCCAACCCGCCCCAGCGGTCGTGAATGCTGCGGCAAAGGTGGCGCATCGCGTCGTCGTTGGTGACGTCCATCGGCGCCAGCGTCAGGGTTCCCGCCCCCGGCAGCCGGCTGCGCTTGACCCGGTCGTCGAGGTCCTCAAGGCCGCCTACGGTTCGGGCCACGGCGACCACGTGCCAGCCGCGCAAGGCGAGTTGTTCAGCCAGAGCGGATCCCAGTCCGCGGGAGGCTCCGGTCACGAGGGCGGTATTCTGGGTCATGGGTCAGTCCTTCTGGCAGGCGCGGGAGCCTCCGGCGGGAGTATTTTTGAAAAGAGCAAATGACAAGGGTGGTTCAGGACTTGCGACCAGCACCCGCGGCGATCTCGGCCTGGCGGGCTTCGACGATCCGGCGCAGGAGGCTGTCGGGCAGCCGCCGGTCCGGGGTGAACAGGACGCCGGATTTCGAGGTCCTGAAGGGAGCGCAGTCGATCTGCGGGATGACGCTGCCGGAATGGGGGTAAAGACCGAGGTGACGGGAGAAAGCCGCATATCCTGCGACCATCTTGCCGGATGGCGGGGGCTGTCGGAAGCCGGGCATGGCGTAGGACATGACTTCCAGGTGGTCCGGGAGGAGGGTCTTCAGTCGCGCCCGGAGGTCGGTCAGGGCGGCCCGTTGATCCGGGGGCAGGGCGGCGATGTAGGCGTTGACCTCGTCGCTCACTCCGCCGCCTTCATCTGGAAGCCTTCCTCGATCTTGTCCGAGGGGGCCACCGGGTAGTCGCCCGAGAAGCAGGCGTCGCAGAACTTCGGATTCGCAGCGTCGCGACCGGCGGCCTCGCCGGCGGCGCGGTAGAGACCATCGAGCGAGATGAACTTGAGCGAATTGACGCCGATCCAGTCGCGCATCTCGTCTTCCGACATCGTCGCGGCCAGGAGTTTCGACCGTTCGGGCGTGTCGACGCCGTAGAAGCAGGGCCAGGCGGTGGGGGGCGAGGCGATGCGGAAATGGACCTCGGCCGCGCCGGCTTCGAGGATCATGTCCTTGATCTTGCGGCTGGTGGTCCCGCGCACGACCGAGTCATCGACCAGGATCACCCGCTTGCCCTTGATGAGCGCCCGGTTGACGTTCAGCTTCAGCCGGACGCCCATGTTGCGGATGTGGTCCGTGGGCTCGATGAAGGTCCGGCCCATGTACTGGTTGCGGATGATCCCCATCGCGTAAGGAATGCCGCTTTCCTGGCTGTAGCCGATGGCGGCAGGCGTCCCGCTATCCGGCACCGGGCAAACGAGGTCGGCATCCACCGGGGCCTCGCGCGCCAGTTCCACGCCGATCTGGCGGCGGGTCTCATAGACCGAGCGGCCGCCGATGATGCTGTCAGGGCGGCTGAAATAGACGTTCTCGAAGATGCAGAACCGCGACTTGGCCGGGGTGAAGGGGCGGGTCGAGTTGACGTTGTTCCCCTCGATCACCACCATCTCGCCGGGCTCGATCTCGCGGACGAACTCGGCCCCGATGATGTCGAGGCCGCAGGTCTCCGAGGACAAGGCCCAGCCGGAGTCGCCGATCCGGCCCAGCACCAGCGGGCGCACGCCCAGCGGGTCGCGCACGCCGATCAGCTTGGTGCGTGTCATGGCGACGACCGAGAACGCGCCCTCGACCCGGCGGAGCGCGTCCTTGATGCGTTCGGCCAGCGTCTTCTGGATCGACCTGGCCATCAGGTGGATGATGCATTCGCTGTCCGAGGAGGACTGGAAGATCGACCCGCGCTCGATCAGCTCGCGCCGCAGGGCGCTGGCATTGGTCAGGTTCCCGTTGTGCGCGATGGCGCAGCCGCCCATCGAGAATTCGCCGAAGAAGGGCTGCACGTCGCGGATCGCGGTCGCGCCCTTGGACCCGGCGGTGGAATAGCGGACATGCCCGATCGCGAGAGATCCCGGCAGCGTGTCCATCACGTCCGCCTTGGTGAAGTTGTCGCGGACATAGCCGAAGCGGCGGGCAGAGTTGAAACCGTGCTCGGGGTGGTAGCAGACTATCCCCCCGGCCTCTTGCCCGCGATGCTGAAGCGCGTGCAGGCCAAGGGCCACGAAGTTCGAGGCATCGGCCACGCCGGTGACGCCGAAAATGCCGCATTCCTCCTTCAGCTTGTCGTCATCGAAGGGGTGGGAGCGGAAGGGGGCCATGCGTCCGAATCCTGTCCTTGGCGTTGCCGGCTGTTTACGGCAGAGCCTCGGGGCTGTCACGCCCCGAAACGCCGGGAGGGATCACGGATTGGTGGCAGGCGCTTCCGTCGCCGGGGCAGTCGGAGCGGGCGCAGTCTGGATGGTCGGAGCGGTGCCGGTCGCGCAGACATTGGTCAGGTCATTGTAGCGGTCGACGATCCAGCCCGGCGCGTCGGTGGGAATGTTCTCGTTGATCTGGGCCTGAAAGTTGGCGAAGACCAGCGCAGTGCGGGAATTGTCGATCATCTCGATCTTCTGGTCGGCCAGGACGCGGTCATAGACGATGAAGGCGATGGCAATCAGCAGGATGCCCCGCGCCGCGCCGAACAGGAAACCAAGCGCCTGGTCGATCCCGCCAAGCGCCGACCGCTGCACCGCACCGGAAAACAGCGGCGTGAACAGGGCGGCGACGATCAGACCAACGACGAAGACGCCGGCGAAGGCGGCAACCACCGAAAGCTCGCAGCTGTCGGACAGGAACTCGCCCACTACGGGCAGTTCCTTGACCAGGGGCTGCACTCCGGGGGCGAAGTAGTAGGCGGCGACGGCGGCCCCGATCCAGCCCAGGATCGCCATCAGCTCGCGCACCAGTCCGCGCGAGAAGGCGAGAATGGCCGAAAGAATGATGATGAGCGCGGCACCACCATCGACTGCGGTCAGGTTTTCCATCCGTTACGTTCCCATCCATTCTTTTTCAAGGGCTTATCCTGCCCCGAACATTTCGCCCACAAAAGCCGTCAGGTCGGGCATCTGCCGCACAGTCAGGCCTGCGGCCCCCTCGATCTTCGAATGGGACGGCAGCGTTGCCTGTGAGAAACCAAGTTTCGACGCTTCTTTCAACCTGTTTTCGGTCTGGCCCACCGGGCGCAAGGCCCCGGAAAGGCTGATCTCTCCGAAAAGCACCATGTCGGGCGGGATCGCCACGTCCTCGCGTGCCGACAGCAGCGCCCCGGCCACGGCAAGGTCGGCGGCGGGTTCGTTGACCCGCAGCCCGCCGGCCACGTTCAGAAACACGTCCAGCCCGGTGAAAGGGATGCCGCAGCGCGCCTCGAGCACCGCGAGGATGGTCGAGACCCGGCCGCTGTCGAGGCCCACCACCGTGCGGCGCGGGCTCGCCAGCGTCGAGGGCGCGACGAGGGCCTGGATCTCGGTCAGGACGGGGCGGGTCCCCTCGATCCCGGCGAAGACCGCGCTGCCGGGGGCCGGCTGGTCGCGGTTGGCCAGGAACAGGGCCGAGGGGTTCGGGACCTGGGCAAGGCCGCCGCCCGTCATCTCGAAAACGCCGATCTCGTCCGCGGGGCCGAAGCGGTTCTTCACCGCGCGCAGGATGCGGAACTGATGCCCACGCTCGCCCTCGAAATAGAGGACGGTATCGACCATGTGCTCGACCACGCGCGGACCGGCGATCTGGCCTTCCTTGGTGACATGGCCGACCAGGATCACCGCGACCCCGCGCCGCTTGGCGAAGGTCACCAGCTCATGCGCCGCCGCGCGGACCTGGCTGACCGAGCCGGGCGCGGCCTCGACCGTGTCGAGCCACATGGTCTGGATCGAGTCGATGATCGCCAGCGCCGGGCGTTCCGCGTCGAGCGTGGTCAGGATATCCCGCAGGCTGGTCTCTGCGCCAAGGCCCACGGGCGCATCGGTCAGGCCCAGCCGCTGCGCCCGCATCCGCACCTGCGCGCTGGCCTCTTCGCCGGAGATGTAGAGGCATTTCAGCCCCTTGCGCGCGAAGCTTGCCGCGGCTTGCAACAGGAGCGTCGACTTTCCGATCCCCGGATCGCCGCCGACGAGGATGGCCGAGGCCGGGACAAGGCCCCCGCCCAGCACCCGGTCCAGCTCCTCGATCCCCGAGGAGGCGCGGGGCGGGGGGGCTTCCTCGGTCGCAAGATCGGTCAGCGGAATCTGGCGGCCCTTGGCACCCAGCGATTTCGGCCCGCTGGACAACGGGGCCTCTTCGACGATGGTGTTCCACCCGCCGCAGGCGTCACATTTGCCGGCCCATTTGCGATAGGCGGCACCGCAGACAGTGCAGGTGAACGAGGCGGTCTGTTTCATCGGGCGCGACAGTGACGGGTCTTTGGGGCAGGATCAAGGCGATGGGAGAACAAGAATTTTAAGGAAAATTCTTGGTAAATTCCTTGAGGAAGGAATTTGGGCTCTGCCTGGCTCAGGCGGTCGGTCTCGATTTCCACGAGATCAGGATCTGGGCCAGGATGCAGCCGGTGAACAGGTAAAGCCCCCAGGCCGTCTCGACCGTGACATGGCCCGCGCCCTTGGCGAGTACGATGTAGAGCGCGATCAGGAACATGTCGGCCATCGCGAGCTTGCCGAGGACCTCGAGCACCGGCAGGACGCGCGGCGACAGCAGCCGCCAGTGCAGCAGCGCAAGACCGATCGTCTTGGCATAAGGAGCGAAGATCGCGAGAAAGGTGACCGCCAGCGCCAGGGCTGCATCCGTCTCCCACAGCGACTGCAGGCCGGTGATCACGCTGATCTCGTCCATGCCGAAGACGGGCAGGAGCGCCGCGCGCAGAAGCGGCGCGAACCAGGCGATGGGGAACAGGATCAGCAGCGCGAGGTTCAGGTATTTCACCGGCAGGTCCCCGGACTTGCGGCGGACTGGAGGGTTTCACACCCTCCAGACCTCCCGTGGGATATTTGGAGAAGGGAAAGCCATCAGCGGACGGATTCGATCGGGCCGTCGGCGCGGCCGTGGATGAACTGCTGCACATAGGGGTCGTCGGTGGCGTCCAGTTCACTTACCGGGCCGGTCCAGCGGATCACCCCGCCGTGCAGCATGGCGACGGTATCGGCGATGGCGCGGACCGAGGACATGTCGTGGGTGATGGTCATCGCGGTCGCGCCCATCTCGACCACGATCTCGCGGATCAGGGCGTTGATGACGCCGGACATGATCGGGTCGAGGCCCGTCGTGGGCTCGTCGAAGAAGATGATCTCGGGCTCGGCGGCGATGGCCCGGGCGAGGCCCACGCGTTTCTGCATCCCGCCAGAGAGTTCGGCCGGGAAGAGGTCGGCGGTCGCGGGCTTCAGTCCGACGCGGCGCAGCTTCTCGACCGCGACCGCGCGCGCGGCCTCCTTGGGCAGGGCCTTCGGGCCGCGGACAAGCCGGAAGGCCACGTTCTCCCACACGCGGAGCGAGTCGAAGAGCGCGCCGCCCTGGAACAGCATCCCGAAACGCGACAGGAAGGCGTCGCGGTCGGCTTTCGTCACATCCTGGCCGTCCAGCGTGATCGTGCCGCTGTCGGGCCGGACCAGGCCAAGGATGCACTTCAACAGGACGGACTTCCCCGTCCCCGATCCGCCGATGATGACCATCGACGACCCCGATGCGATGTTCAGGTTCACGCCCTGCAGGACGCGGTTGTCGCCGAACCGCTTATGGACCTGGTGCAGTTCGATCATGAGGAGAAGAACACCTCGGTAAGAAGGTAGTTCGCCGCCAGGATCAGCACGCTGGCGGAAACCACCGCGGCCTTGGTCGCCGCGCCGACGCCCTGCGCCCCGCGGGCCGAGGACATGCCGTGGTAGCAGCCCATCAGCGCCACGATGAAGCCGAAGACCGCGCCCTTCACCAGGCCCGACCCGATGTCCCAGCCTTCCAGGAAGTCGACCGTGTTCTTCAGGTAGGCGGCCGAGTTGAAGTCGAGCCGCGTGATCCCCACGAGCCAGCCGCCCATGATGCCGATGGCGTCGCCGGTTGCGACCAGCACCGGCATGGCCAAGGTGGCGGCAAGGACACGGGGAACCGCAAGGTATTTCAGCGGGTTGGTCGACAGCGTCACCAGTGCGTCGATCTGTTCGGTCACCTTCATCGTGCCGATCTCGGCCGCGATGGAAGACGCCACCCGGGCTGCGACCATCAACCCGCCCAGCACCGGCCCAAGCTCTCGCGTCATGCCGATGGCGACGATCGAGGGGACGACGGATTCGGCGTTGAAGCGCGACCCGCCCGCATAGATCTGCAGGGCCAGCGCGCCGCCGGTGAAGATCGCGGTCAGGCCCACGACGGGCAGCGAATACCAGCCGATCTGCAGCAGCGATGCGCCAAGCTCACGCAGGTAGAAGGGCGGGCGCAGGATATGGCCCAGCACCGCAACCGCGAACAGGACGACCCGTCCGACCGAGGCGACGGCACGCAGGACCGGGCGGCCAAGCGACCCGAGGGTCGTCTCGATCATGCCGGACGCTCCTGGTAGCGGCGGGTGTACCGGGGGCCGAGCGCCGTCAGAAGCTCGTATCCGATGGTGCCCGCCATGTCGGCCAGCGCATCGACAGACTGGTCGGGACCAAGGATGTCCAGCGACTTCGGCACTTCGGGCAGGTGGCTGATGTCCACCGTGATCAGGTCCATCGAGACGCGCCCGACAAGGGGGCAGGGCGTGTCACCGTCCCAGAGTTGCGCCCGGTTGGACAGCGTCCGCGGCAACCCGTCGGCATAGCCCGCCGCGACCGTGGCGATCAGCGCGGGCCGGTCGGCGACCCAGGTGCAGCCGTAGCCGACCGCCTCGCCCGGGGCGACCTCGCGGGTCTGGATCACCGGCAGCGACAAGGTCAGGGCGGGGATTGCAGCCTCGTAGGGAAGGCCGCCGTAAAGGCCGATGCCGGGGCGCGTCAGGTCGAAGTGGTACCGCGATCCCAGCAGGATCCCCCCCGTCGCCGCCAGGCTGCGGGGCAGGCCGGTGCCCTCCGTCATCTCGTGGAAGGCGCGCAGCTGCGCCTCGTTCAGCGGATGGTCCGGCTCGTCCGCACAGGCGAGGTGGCTCATCAGCAGTTCCGGCCCCGCCTCGACCAGGATCGGGGCCACGGCCTGCCATTCCAGCATCTCGACGCCAAGGCGGTTCATGCCGGTGTCAAGCTGCACCCCGAACGGATGACCGGGCAGCGATTCGAGGTGGCGGGTGATCTGCTCCAGGCTGTTCAGCATGGGCGTCAGATCCAGGTCGTGGATCATCTCGGTATCGCCGGCCATGTGGCCCGACAGGATTGCGATCTGCGGGCCGGGTCCCAGGGCCTGGCGGACAGCTGCGCCTTCCTCGGCCAGGGCCACGAAGAACCGCCGTGCGCCGGCATTGGCCAGCGCGCGGGCCACCCGCGTCGCACCAAGCCCGTAGGCATCGGCTTTCACCACCGCCGCAGTCTGCACCCCGGCACCGGACATCCGGTCCAGCGCGCGCCAGTTCGCGGCAATGGCATCGAGGTCAATGGTCAGGGTTCCGCTCGCCATGCGGCTGTTTCGACCGGGGCGGGGCCGGGGTCAAGGGGAAACCTCGGGCCGGGCGGGCGCTTGCCCTTCCCGTGTGGGCGGGCGAAGGTGGCCGCAGCCAAAAGGAAGTCCGCCGTGTCCAGCGCCCATGACCATAGCGAATCCGAAGACGCCGACCTTTACCTGACGATCCTCTGCTGGATCGGCTTGGCCATCGGGACGTTGCATGAATTTCTCCAGCCGTTGCCGGCAGGGCTGCTCTGGGGGGCGCTGGCGGTGTCCTATCTGGCCGGCGGCCTGCCTCCCTTGCGCACGGCGCTGCACGAGCTGGTCCATGACCGGCGGCTCGACATCGACCTTCTGATGGTGGTGGCGGCGCTGACCGCAGCCTCGGTCGGCGCGGCGCTGGAGGGCGCGGTGCTGCTGGCGCTTTTCTCGCTGTCGCACACGCTGGAACATCGGTCGATGGGCAAGGCGCGCCGCGCGGTCGAGGCGCTGATGCAGCTGCGCCCAGAGACTGCCCTTCTGCAACAGGGCGACGGCGTGCGCGAGGTGCCGGTCGCCGATCTGGTTCCTGGCGACCGGGTGATCCTGCGCCCCGGTGCGCGGGTTCCCGTCGATGGCCGGGTCTTCGAAGGCTCGGGGCATCTGGATGAAAGCACGGTGACCGGCGAATCGGCGCCCGTCCGCAAGGCTGAAGGCGATCCGGTGCACGAGGCGACGGTGAACCTGGACGGGATCCTGACAGTCGAGGTGACGCGGGGCCTCGAGACCAGCACCGTGGCGCAGATGATCAGGCTTGTGACCGAGGCGCAGGCGATGAAATCGCCGTCGGAGCGGTTTTCGGACTGGTTCGGCCAGCGTTATACGATCGCGGTGCTGGGTGGGTCGATCCTGTCCTGGTTCGGCTTCCGCGCCGCGGGCTATGACCCAGGCGAGGCGCTGTATCGCGCGGCGACGCTTCTGGTCGCGGCCAGCCCCTGTGCCGTGGTGATCTCGGTTCCGGCCGCGATCCTGTCTGCGCTGTCGGCGGCGGCGCGGGGCGGGGTGCTGTTCAAGGGCGGGGCGGCGCTGGAAGGGCTGGCCGAGGTGAAGACCTTCGCCTTCGACAAGACCGGGACGCTGACGACCGGGATTGCCTCGGTCACCAATGTCGTCGCGCTTGAGGGGACGGAGGACGATTTCCTTGCCTTGGCCGCGGGTCTCGAAGCGCAATCGGAGCATCCCATTGCCGCCGCGATCCGCCGCGAGGTGGCCGAGCGGGGCATCACCCCCGTCGAGGTCCGCGAGGTCCGCGCACATCCCAGCGAGGGGATCACCGGGGTCGATGCCGAAGGGCCGCTCTGGGCCGGCAACGCCCGGATGCTGGAACAGATGGGGGCGACCCTGCCGACCGAGATCGCCGGGCTGGTCGACGGGGCCGAGACCCTGGTCCTCGTCGGGCGGGGGGCGCGGGTGCTGGGGGCCGTCACGGTGGCGGACGAGCCGCGCGCCACGGCGGCCGAGGCGCTGCGCGGGCTGAAGGCGGGGGGGCGGACCGCCATTCTGATGATGACCGGCGACCGCGCCCCGGTCGCGGCGCGCATCGGAGCCCGGCTGGGCCTTGCGCCGGACGAGATCCACGCGGCGCTGCTGCCGGCGGACAAGGTGGTGCTGGTCGATGCTGCGGCCAAGCGGGGCAAGGTGGCTTTCATCGGCGACGGGGTGAACGACGCGGCGGCGCTGGCACGGGCGGACGTCGGCGTGGCGATGGGCGTCGCGGGCAGCGAGGTCGCCCTTCAGGCCGCCGACGTGGCGCTGATGGCCGAGGACTTGCGCAAGCTTGCCGCTGCCCGCCGACTGGCCCGCCGGGCTGCGGCGATCATCCGGCAGAACCTGACCATCGCCATCGGCGCGATGCTGGTGCTGGTGGTGGGCAGCCTGTTCTTCGAACTGCCCTTGCCGTTGGCGGTCCTGGGGCATGAAGGCGGCACGCTTCTGGTCGTGCTGAACGGCCTGCGCCTGCTGGCCGATCCGATCCGAAATCGGTCCTGACCCCGAACGGGGAACCGGCCTTGGGGGGATCGAGCCCCCGCGGCCGGTGCTGCCGCTGACCTGCGGCGCGTGGCCCTCCGGTGATCCGCCTTCGGTCGGTCTCAGCCATGAGGACGGAAGGGTCGTGCGGCGTCAGAAGCCCACGTCCGGCCCGCCAGACCCCTGCCAGGGTTTCGCCAGGTTCCCGAACCGCGTGAACCGGCCCTCGAAGCTCAGCTCCACCGTGCCGATGGGTCCGTGGCGCTGCTTGCCGATGATGACCTCGGCCTTGCCGTGCACCGATTCCATCAGCGCCTGCCACTGGGCCATCTTCTCCAGCTCATGGTCGCCGGGCTTTTCCCGCTCGCGGTAGTATTCCTCGCGGAAGACGAACATCACCACATCGGCGTCCTGCTCGATGGACCCCGATTCCCGCAGGTCGCTGAGCTGCGGCCGTTTGTCGTCGCGGCTTTCCACGGCACGGGACAGCTGCGACAGCGCGATGACCGGGATGTTCAGCTCTTTCGCGATGGCCTTCAGACCTTGCGTGATCTCGCTGACTTCCTGCACCCGGTTGTCTTTGGAGGACCCCTTCAGCAGCTGCAGGTAGTCCACCATCAGGACGTCCAGCCCATGCGTCCGCTTCAAGCGCCGCGCCCGCGCCGCGACCTGGGAAATCGGCAGGGCAGGGGTGTCGTCGATGTAAAGCGGGCAGGCCTCCAGCGCCTTCGCCGCCTCGACGAAGCGGCGGAACTCGGCCTCGGTCATGTCACCGCGGCGGATCTGTTCGGACGGCACTTCGGCGGCCTCGGAGAGGATACGCGCGGCCAACTGCTCGGCGCTCATTTCCAACGAGAAGAACCCGACCACCCCGCCTTCCACCGCGCCCTCCGACCCGTCGGGCAGGCGGCCCTTCTTGTAGGCCTTGGCGATGTTGAAGGCGATGTTGGTGGCCAGAGAGGTCTTCCCCATCGACGGACGCCCCGCAAGGATCAGAAGGTCCGAGGGGTGCAGCCCCCCCAGCTTCTTGTCCATGTCGATCAGGCCCGTGGAAATCCCCGCCAACCCGCCGTCCCGCTGGTAGGCCGCGTTGGCGACGTTGACAGCGTCCGTTACCGCCTTGAGAAAGCTTTGAAATCCGCGTTCGGCGACACCCTGCTCGCCCAGCTTGTAAAGCCGCTGTTCCGCCTCGATGATCTGGTCCTTGGGTTCCGACGCAACTTCGATCTTCGCCGCCTGGGCCGAGATGTCGCGTCCCAGCTGGATCAACTCCCGCCGCACGGCAAGGTCATAGACCATCTGCGCATAGTCCCGCGCCGCATAGGCCGAGATCGCCGCCCCCGCCAGCCGCACCAGATAGGCCGGTCCGCCCAGTTCCTTGAGCCCCTGATCGTCCTCCAGAAACGCCTTCAGCGTCACGGGAGACGCCAGCGCGTTCTTCTGGATCCGCGCGGCGGCGACCTCGAAGATGCGCTGGTGGACGGGGTCGAAGAAATGTTCGGCCTTCACCAGCGACGAAATCCGGTCGAAGATCTCATTGTTGGTCAGGATCGCGCCCAGCAGCTGCTGCTCGGCCTCGATGTTGTGGGGCAGCACTTCCTCGGGGGCAGGGGCATTGGCCGCAGGAACCATCGGCCCCATCGGCCTAAGCGCGGTGATCTCGGTCATGTCTGCCCCCTGCCGTCTTGCCTACTTTTTGATGTCCCCCGCCTAGCACGTCCCGCGGTGGAATGGGTTGGGGGAAAGCTGTGCATAAGCCGCTTATCCACAGAAATGATCCTACCACATCTTGCGCCGCCCGAGAAGCGTCGACCCAGACTTTGGATTCTCGGCTGAACTTGGTAAGCGGCGTTCCGACCTGCGCGACAGCGCGAGCGGGAATCAGCCCTTGCGGGCGTCTTGCCAGGCCCGGGGCGCCCTGAGAAAGCTTTCCACCTCGCGCAAGGTCGTTTCGTCGAACGCTCCTTGCGCCCGCGCTTCGGCCAGCACGTCCCACCAGGTGCACAGGTGATGCAGCCGCACCCCATGCGCGCCAAGCTTCGCCTCGGTGTCCGGGAAGATGCCATAGTAGAAGATCACCGCCGTATGGGCGCACGTGGCCCCGGTCTCGCGGATCGCATCCACGAAGGACAGCTTCGACCCGCCATCGGTGGTCAGGTCCTCGACCAGAAGCACCCGCTGGCCTTCGGTCATTGCGCCCTCGATCCGGGCGTTGCGGCCATAGCCCTTGGGCTTCTTGCGCACGTAAGTCATCGGCAGAGCCAGACGTTCCGCCACCAGCGCGGCGAAGGGAATGCCCGCCGTCTCGCCGCCCGCGATGTTGTCGAAGGCCTCCATCCCCGCCTCGCGCATCACCGTGACGGCCAGGAAGTCCATCAGCGTCGACCGGATGCGCGGATAGCTGATCAGCTTGCGGCAGTCGATATAGGTGGGGGACGGCAGGCCCGAGGCGAGCGTGAACGGCGTCTCGGCGTTGAAATGGACGGCCCGGATCTCCAGCAGCGCGCGGGCCGTGAGCCGGGCGATTTCCTCTTTCGGAGGGAAGGTAGAGGGGATCATGTCAGTCCTTTCAGGAACCGAATTTTCGCAGAAAATTCGTGGCTTACGCGACGTGCCAGTAAATGGGGAAGCCGGGGTCGAACACCGTCACCGGCCCCGCCTCCGAGACGATCTTGGCGGGCCAGCTGCAAGGCTCGGCGCGTTTTTCCAGCGTCAGCCTCGCGCTGTTGACCGGAAGGCCGTAGAAGGCGGGACCGTTCCGCGACGCGAAAGCCTCCAGCTGGTCCAGCGCGCCTTCTTCCTCGAACACATGTGCCAGCAGCGACATCGTGTTCGTCGCCGTGAAGCAGCCCGCACAGCCGCAGGCATGTTCCTTCAGCGCATCCACATGCGGGGCCGAGTCGGTGCCAAGGAAATACCGGGGCGACCCCGAGGTGGCGGCCTTCCGCAGCGCGAGCCGATGCTTCTCGCGCTTGGCGACGGGCAGGCAGTAGTAATGCGGCTTGATGCCCCCGGCGAGGATATGGTTGCGGTTGATGATCAGGTGATGCGTTGTGATCGTCGCGGCCAGGTTGTCCCCACCCTCGGCCGCATAGGCGGCACCTTCCTCGGTCGTGATGTGCTCCATCACCACCCGCAGCTCCGGCAGGCGGCGGCGGAGGGGATCAAGGACCGTGTCGATAAACACCGCCTCGCGGTCGAAGATGTCGACCTCGGCCGTCGTTACCTCGCCATGCGTGCAAAGTGGCAGACCGATGCGCGCCATCACCTCCAGCACCGGCATGACCTTCGCCAGATCGCGCACCCCGGAATGCGAGTTCGTCGTGGCCCCCGCCGGATACAACTTCACCGCCTTCACCAGCCCCGAGGCCGCCGCGCGCTCCACATCCGCGGGGTCCGTCCCCTCGGTCAGGTACAGCGTCATCAGCGGCTCGAACGTCATCCCGTCGGGCAGGGCGGCCAGGATCCTTTCCCGATACGCCACTGCATCGTCCAGCGTCACCACCGGCGGGACCAGGTTCGGCATGATGATCGCGCGGGCGAAATGGCGGGCGGTTTCCGGCAACACGGCCTTCAGCATCGCGCCGTCGCGCAGGTGCAGGTGCCAGTCGTCGGGGCGGGGCAGGGTGATCTGGTGCATGGCGGCGAGGTAACGCAAACCCGACCCCGTTTCCAGTGGCATCGCGTGCCATCCTGCGACAGGATCGCGCCAAAGAAGGAGACCCCATGTTCCGCCCGTTCCTGCTCCTCGCCTGCCTGTCCCTGCCCGCCGCCGCGCAAGAGGTCGACTGCGCCAGCGCCGTGGCCCAGGCGGACCTGAACCAATGCGCCTACCAGGACTGGGAAGCCGCCGACGCCGCGTTGAACGATGCCTACCAGGAGGCCATGACGCTCCTGCAGGACTGGGACACAAACCTGCCCGAAGAAGAACAGGGCGGTGCCGACGCGCTGAAAGAGGCGCAGCGCGCCTGGATCACCTTCCGCGACAAGGCCTGCGAGGCCGAGGGCTATGCGATGAAGGGCGGCAGCGCCGAGCCGCTTCTGGTCTACGGCTGCATGCGACTGCTGACCGAAGAGCGCACGGCCCACCTGACCAGCATGGTAATGGCCTACAACTAGACCTTCTCGCCCGTCAGCTCTTCCAGCCGTCGGGCAAACCGCGGGGCGTTCAGGCGTGAGGTGACCGACCGGCAGATCTTGATCTCGCGCCGGGGGTGCCCAGACAGCCGCGCCGCCGCCAGCACCGCACGCAGGTAGCTGCCGTTGGACCGCCGCCCCCGCCACAGCCACGAGAACCGCTCGGCCGACATCTTGCCTTCCATCGCCGCTTCCAGGATGCGGTCCAGCACCTTCATCTCGCGCAACGTGTCCTCGGTCCCCTCGCCCGTGTAGCGCGCGTGCAGCTGCGTCACCCAGGGGCGCTGGAACAGCGCGGCATGCATCGCGTCGGGCTGGTGCAGCGGGTCATGGATCAGCCAGACCTTCGAGGCGCTTTCCGTCATGTCCGGCGCATAGCCGTAGCGGCCTCGGAAGTTGATCCGTCGCGCGATCCGGTGCCGTTCGTCCCATCCCGCCAAGGCCGGATCCAGCGTCGCGCGGGGCGCGATCAGCACCAGTTCCGCCTGCGGTGCCGTGATCGAATAGGCCGCCGCCGCATAGCCCGCAGCCCCCGCCCCGTAAAAGACCACGCGGTCGAAATCCTCCAGGAACCCGTCGTCGGCCAGCCGGTCGAAATAGCGGAACACCGCCGGGTCGCGCCACCAGGTCTCGCCCTCGGCCAGGATGGTCAGGATCGACCAGCCCCGGTTCTGCGCCAGCGCGAAATGCTCGGGCAGCTTGTCTTCCCGATCCCGCAGCGCAGCCGCATCCTCGAAAGTGACCAGAAGCTGCGGCCGTTCCTCGGCGAAGAAGGCATAATGCCGATCCCCCAGCGGCAGGAAGTCGCCGTCGCCCTCGGCGATCTCGAGCATCGGGCGCTGCCAGTCTGGCTGGGCGGGGGTGGTCATCGAGAAGCTGTCGGTGTGCTGCATGTCGGGGCTCGGATTGCCGGACTCTGGCGGCAGATTACGGCCACGACAAGGCCTAGTGGTGGAAACATTGGCCCCCGCTACAGCCTTTGCGGGCATCGACCGGCAACGATTGCGTGAGGGCGCAACCTCGGGTTGCAGGGCGTGCCTAGCCCTGCGGTCCCCGGCCAATGTGCGGCTTCCAGATGGACTCGGCCTCCTCGCGCGAAAGGACCCTGGTCGGTCCGGCCATCAGCAGTTGCCCGTAGACGCTGCGCCATCTGTCCTCGCGCATGAGTGAGAGGAACCGCTGCTGCCGCCACGCGACCGCCGCCCGGTGCAGTCGGCCCAGCACCGGGTCGCCGTGCAGGTCCTGCCGCAGACCCGCGCTGTCCAGCCCAAGGATCGACCGGTCCTCCTCGGCGTCGAAATTCCGTTCGACCCAATAGCCCGCATCCAGCCCGCTGTCGGCATGAACCGCGCGGCCGCGGTCGCATTTCACAAGGAAGCTCTCCAGTGCCCCCAGCGGATAATGGTTCAGCTGCACCAGCGCATGATGGTCCCGTCCCGGGTCCGAAAAGATGCGCCCCCGGTGAAAGGCCCGCGGCAGCTCCTGTCCCGAGCCATCGAACCACCGCTGCCCCGCCATCCTGTCCGCTTCCGGCGCGCGGGGCCGGTGCACACCAAGCTTGCGGTAGCTCCCGTCGTTGCGCACCAGCGTCTTGAACAGCAGCGCCCGCCAGGGCCAGTGCAGAATCCGCGGCGCCGCGCGGAAGAAGGTCTCCGTGACCGGCACATCGCGGTATGAGACGACGCCGCCATTCCCGAATACCCGCCAGGTCAGCGGGATCGCGGTGGCCTCGGGCAGCGCCGCCAGCAGCGCCGGGATCGTCCGGTCGCCCACATGCACGTTGACGAACTCGTCGATGTCCAGCGGCAGAACCCAGTCCGCCCCCCGCACCAGCGCGTGCCGATCCGCCTGCTTCAGCGCCGCCCATTGCGGCCCCTCGCCATGCGGACCTGGATTGCGGACATGGGTCAGCCAGCCCAGCTCCTCCAGCCGGTCCAGCATTGCCTCGGTGCCATCGTCGCAGTCATTGGAAAAGACCAGGAAATCCGAGACACCGCAGGCCCGGTGGTGCGCCAGCCATTCCAGCAGGAACGCGCCCTCGTTCCGCACGGTCAGGACGGCCGCGATCTTCACCCCGCCCGCCCTTTCATAATGGCCCAAATATCCCCGCCGGAGGCATCCGACCTCTCCACCCAGCACCACGCCCGAAGGCGTAGCACGCAGGTCGGATCAGAAGAAAGCCTGGATGCCGGTAATCGCGCGGCCCAGGATCAGCGCATGGACATCATGCGTGCCCTCGTAGGTGTTCACCGTCTCCAGGTTCACCATGTGGCGGATCACCTGGAAATCCTCTGAAATCCCGTTGCCGCCATGCATGTCGCGCGCCCAGCGGGCGGCTTCCAGCGCCTTGCCGCAGTTGTTGCGCTTGACGATGCTGATCATCTCCGGCGCGGCATTGGCCTCGTCCAGCAGACGGCCCACGCGCAACGATGCCTGCAACCCCAGCGAAATCTCGGTCAGCATGTTTGCCAGCTTCAGCTGGAACAGCTGCGTCCCCGCGATGGGCTTGCCGAACTGCTTGCGGTCCAGCCCGTACTGCCGCGCCGCGTGCAGGCAGAACTCGGCCGAGCCCATGACGCCCCACGAGATGCCATACCGCGCCCGGTTCAGGCAGCCGAACGGCCCCTTCAGACCCTCGACATGCGGCAGAAGCGCGTCCTCGCCGACTTCCACGTCCTTCATCACGATCTCGCCCGTGATCGACGCCCGCAGCGACAGCTTGCCGCCCACCTTCGGGGCCGAAAGCCCCTTCATGCCCTTTTCCAGCACGAAGCCCTTGATCTTGCCGCCATGCGCCTCGGATTTGGCCCAGACCACGAAGACATCCGCGATAGGCGCGTTGGAAATCCACATCTTCGATCCGTTCAGCACATAGCCGTTCGCGGTCTTCTTCGCCGTGGTCTTCATCCCGGCCGGGTCCGACCCCGCGTCAGGCTCGGTCAGGCCGAAGCACCCGATGAACTCGCCCGAGGCGAGCTTCGGCAGATACTTCATCCGCTGCGCTTCGGTCCCATAGGCATAGATCGGATACATCACCAGCGACGACTGCACCGACATCATGCTGCGATAGCCCGAATCCACCCGCTCGACCTCGCGCGCCACCAGCCCGTAGGCCACATAGGACGCGCCCAGCCCGCCGTAGTCCTCGGGGACGGTCACGCCCAGCAGCCCCATCTCGCCCATCTCGCGGAAGATCGACGGATCGGTCGCTTCCTCGCGGAAGGCCGCGATCACGCGCGGCTGCAGCTTTTCCTGCGCATAGGCCCGCGCCGCGTCGCGCAGCATCCGCTCTTCTTCGGTCAACTGGTCGTTCAGCCGGAACGGGTCTTCCCAGTCGAAGCGTCCCAGGTCGGGTGCGTCCTTGGCTTTCAGTTTCGGTGCGTCAAGCATAACGGGCCTCCATGCGTTGGGGGCAGTATTGCACGAAAGGGCAGGGGCCTGCTATCGAACTCCTCGCACGGGTTCATGAGGGAAACTCATAATGCTGCCCCGCCGCTACCTGCCGCCTATCCCCGCCCTGATGGCGCTGGAGGCCGTCGACCGCCTCGGCACCGCCTCCGAGGCCGCCAAGGAGTTGAGCCTGACGCAAGGCGCGATCAGCCGCGCCCTTCAGGGGCTGGAGGAACAACTCGGCGTCCCTCTCCTGATCCGCGAACGCCAGCGCCTGCGCCTGACCCCCGCCGGACGGGATTACGTGGCCGAGGTCAGGAAGGCCCTCCACCTCCTCGCCTCCGCCTCGATCACGCTGCGCGCCAACCCGACGGGCGGTAGCCTCAACCTCGCCATCCTCCCGGCCTTCGGCATGCACTGGCTGGCCCCGCGCCTCGCGCGGTTCGCGCAGTCTCACCCGGAGGTCACGATCAACCTCTCCACCCGCCTGAGGCCCTTCGACTTCCAGGGCTCTACCTTCGACGCAGCCATCCATTACGGCCGCCAGGACTGGCCCGGCGTGAACTACCTGAAACTGATGGACGAAGAGGTCCTCGCCGTCGCCGCCCCCGGCTTCCCCAGGCTGGAGCAAGCCACCGACCTCCTCGCCCACCCCCTCCTGCAACTCGAATCCCGCACCGGAGACTGGGGCCGCTGGCTCGCCCACCACGGCGCGTCGGGCCTCAGGCCGCCGGGAATGCTCTTCGACCAGTTCGCCACCCTGACGCAGGGCGCGATCCACGGCATGGGGGCCGCCCTGATCCCCACGTTCCTCATCGAACGCGAACTGGCCGAGGGCCGCCTTATTCCCATCTTCGGCCCGCCGGTCCGCGCCCTCGGTTCCTACTACCTCGTCTGGCCCGAGAACCGCCCCGACCGCGCCCCGCTCCGGTCCTTCCGCGACTGGCTCGCAGCCGAGGTTGCCGCCCAGACAACGTGCCCCGCCTAGCTCGCCCGACCCTCAAGCCGAACAGCGCGCGCCCCCACGTCACGTCGCGCACCACGGAAACCAGCGCCCGCGCAACGGCCCCCGCGCGCCCGGCACTGTGACCCCCTATCGTCCGGCGCGCACGTTTCGCAGTCCGGCATGCTCCAACCCGCCGCCCCAGCCCGTTTGCACCTTCCGCTCGTGCACCTGGATGCACCGGATCGGCGCGCCCGGCACGACGTCCTCCGGCCGCTCACCTGGACCAGGTCGCATTGGCCTGCATCGCTCCCGGTTCTGGACGCATCCGCAGCCCACATGCGGACCGCACGCTCCGTCCGGCGCAGCTTGGCAGGCCGACACGCTCCGCAGTCCTGTGCCGCCTGCATCGCTCCCTCCTTGACGTATGCTCGCAACCCACGGGTCTCCAGGACGCGAGTCCAAGCGGGGCACCCGGTCCTCCTGTCCGTCCCTCCTACGACCAAGGTGCCGCCCGGAACCCACCGATCCCGCCTTGACCCCCACCGGCCCACCCGCCACTCTCCTCCCAAAGCCGGAGGCCCCGTGACCGCACTCCCCACCAGCATCGACGCCGTCGAAACCCTCCTCGCGACCCAAGGCTACGTCGCCTCCCGGGCCCTTGCCACCGTCGTCTTCCTTTCCCTCAAACTCGGCCGGCCCCTGTTCCTGGAAGGCGAGGCCGGCACCGGCAAGACCGAGATCGCCAAGACCCTCGCCACCGCGCTCGGCCGCCGCCTGATCCGACTGCAATGCTACGAAGGCCTCGACGCCGCCTCCGCCGTCGCCGAGTGGAACTTCGCCGCCCAGATGATCGCCATCCGCACCGCTGAAGGCGCCACCGACCGCGACGCTCTGCAGACGGAACTCTTCACCGAGGACTACCTCATTGAACGCCCGCTCCTCGCCGCCATGCGCCCGCAACCCGGCGGCGCGCCCGTCCTTCTCATCGACGAACTCGACCGCACCGACGAACCGTTCGAAGCCTTCCTCCTCGAAGCCCTCTCCGACTTCCAGGTCACCATCCCCGAGCTTGGCACCATCAAGGCCCCCGAACCCCCCATCGTCATCCTCACCTCGAACCGCACACGCGAGGTGCACGACGCCCTGAAGCGCCGCTGCCTCTACCACTGGGTCGACTACCCCAGCTTCGACCGCGAGCTCGACATCCTCCACGCCCGCGCGCCCGAGGCGCAGGAAACCCTCTCCCGCGAAATCGTCGCCTTCGTCCAGAAACTCCGCCGCGAGGACCTCTTCAAACGCCCCGGCGTCGCTGAAACCATCGACTGGGCCAAATGCCTCCTCGCCCTCGACGTCATCGCCCTTTCCCCGGAGGTCATCTCCGACACCCTCGGCGCGATCCTGAAGTACCAGGACGACATCCAGAAACTGCAAGGCTCCGAGGCCAAACGCCTCCTCGACGAGGTCAAGCGCGAGCTCGTCCCCGCATGATCCTTGCTCTTTTCACAAATACTCCACGGGGGGCCGGGGGGTGTGAAACCCCCCGGGGGTAGTCTATGTCCCCGACCTATCCCGCCTTGGACATCCCCGAAGACGGCAAGCTCGCCCACAACATCGCCCATTTCGCCCGTGCGCTCCGCAAGGCGGGCCTCCCCGTCGGTCCCGGCCGCACCCTCGACGCCGTGCGCGCCGTCGCCGCCGCGGGCTTCGACCGGCGCGAGGACTTCTACTTCACCCTGCAGGCCATCTTCGTCTCCCGCCCCGAGGAACGCCCGCTCTTCGCCCAGGTCTTCCGCCTCTTCTGGCGCGACCCGCGCTACCTCGACCACATGATGTCGCTCATGCTCCCTCAGGTCCACGGCGTGCAGGAGAACCGCGCGGCCCAGGCCGCGGAAAAGCGCGCCGCCGAGGCCCTCCTCGACGGCCAACTCCCCCCGGCCCCGAAGGACCAGCCCGAAGGCGAGCAGATCGAGATCGACGCCACCGCCACGATGTCGGCAGAGGAAAGGCTCAAGACGCTCGACTTCGAACAGATGTCGGCGTCGGAAATCGCCGACGCCAAGCGGATGCTGGCCAAACTCTCGCTTCCCGTCCAGCCGCTGAAGACCCGCCGCAGCCAGGCCTCGACCCTGACCGCAAGGATCGACGCCCGCCGCACCCTGCGAGAGGCGATGCGGACCGGGGGCGAACTCACCACGCTCAAGTACAAGGCCCCCGTCACCCGCTGGCCGAACCTCGTCGTCCTCTGCGACATTTCCGGCAGCATGGCCGATTACAGCAGAATGGTCCTCCACTTCGTCCATGCCGTCGCCAACCGCAAGGGCCAGGGCTGGGCGAAGGTCCATGCCTTCACCTTCGGCACGCGGCTGACCAACATCACCCGCCACCTGCGCGCCCGTGACGTCGACGCCGCCCTCAAGGCCGCCGGGCAAGAGGCACAGGACTGGTCCGGCGGAACCCGAATCGGCCAGTCGCTCCACGCCTTCAACCGGGACTGGTCGCGGCGCGTGCTGGGGCAGGGGGCCGTCGTGCTTCTGATCACCGACGGACTCGACCGCGACGACACCAGCCTTCTCGCCAAGGAAACCGAACGCCTCCACCTCTCCTGCCGCCGCCTCATCTGGCTGAACCCGCTCCTCCGTTGGACCGGATTTGCCCCCAGGGCCGCGGGCATCCGCGCCATCCTGCCCCATGTGGACAGCTTCCGCGCCGGTCATTCCATCGCCTCGCTCGAAGCCCTGGGCCGCGCCATCTCGGACCCATCGGACCACGGCGAACGCGCCCGCCTCCTGGCGCTCATCCGCCCGTAGGCGGCTCACCGCACAAGTTATCCCTTTGCAAGTCCATGATATCGCATATCAGGCCGGTGCACCCTTTGTTACATGTGTCGGGGCCAACGGGAACCGGATGAATTCATATCCGTTGTTTCCGCGCCCATCAGAATGAGGACTGGTTAATGAGAAAGCTTCTGGTTTCCACAACGGCCCTGTCGGTGGCGATCAGCCCCCTGGGCACCATGCCCGGCTTTGCCCAGGTGCTGAACGAGGATGGCTCGGTCACGGGGCCGGATGGCGCGGTGCTCTGCGTGCCGACGGCCGATACGGCCTGCGACCTCGAGGCGATCATCGCCAAGATCGAGGCCGATGCCGCCGCCGCAGCAGCCGCCGAAGCCGAAGCCGCTGCCACCAAGGCTGCGGAAGACGCGGCCGCCGCCGAGGCTGCCGCGCAGGCCGAGGCTGACGCAAAAGCGCAGGCGGACGCCGAGGCTGCCGCCGCCGCCGAGGCCGCCGCCGCCGCCGAGGCCGACGCCCAGGCGCAGGCCCAGGCCGAGGCTGACGCCGCCGCTGCCGCCGCCGCCGCCCAGGCGGAAGCCGAAGCCCAGGCCCAGGCAGAAGCCGAAGCCGCAGCCGCCAAGGCCGCCGAGGAACAGGCCGCCGCCGAAGCCGCCGCCCAGGCTGCGGCCGAGGCCGAAGCCGCAGCGCAGGCTGCCGAGGAAGCCGCCGCTGCCGAGGCCGCTGCCGGTCAGCAAGCCACCCCGGCCGAGGAACCGGCCGTCGAAGAAGCCGCCCCGGCTGAAGAACCCGTGGTGGATGAGGCCACCCCGGCCGAGGAACCGGCCGTCGAAGAAGCCGCCCCGGCTGAAGAACCCGTGGTGGATGAGGCCGCCCCGGCCGAGGAACCGGCCGTCGAAGAAGCTGCCCCGGTAGAAGAGCCCGTTGTAGACGAGGCCGCTCCCGCCGAGGAAGTTGCCCCGGCTGAAGAGCCCGCGGTGGACGAAGCCGCCCCCGCCGAGGAACCTGCCGTCGAGGCAGCGCCTGCCGAGGAACCCGCCGTCGAAGACGTCGCACCTGCCGAAGAACCGGCAGTCGAACCCGCGCCGGCGGACGCAACGGTCGCCGAAGAGCCTGCCGCCGAAGCACCCGCTGCCGAGGAACCGGTGGCGGAAGAACCCGCCGCGACCGAGGAGCCTGCCGCCGACGCCGACGCCTCCGTGGACGCGTCGGTTGCCCCGGACAGCGGCGCCGCCGTCGATCCGGCTGCCGCCGCAGCGGCACTGGCGGCTGCAGAGGCCGAACTCAACATCACCGAAGGTGGTGAAATCGTCGATGCGGCCGAAGGCCTTGTCGTCGCCGAACCCGATCCGGCCACCGAAGTCGCTCCGGTGGAAGCGCCGCAGGTCACCGAGACCGAGGTGGAAAGCCTGACGAACCTCCTGACCGCCGATCCGACCGCCATCGACCCGACGGCGCTTGACGCGGCGAAACTGGTGGGAACAGCCCCGGCGGAAAACGGTGCTGTCGTGCCCGCGGCCGACCCCGATCAGGTTGTCGCCGAAGTGACGGAAACCATTACCGAGGACACCTCGCGCAGCTCGGCCGAGGAATTTGCCGCCGCCCCGCGTGCCCTTGGCGATGGCAAGAAGAGCGGTCTGTCGGACCTTGAAAAGGCCGGCCTCCTGGTCCTTGGTGCCCTCGCCGTCGGCGCGATCATCAAGAACAACCGCGAGGCCGCCGCGACCAACACCGCCGTCTCGACGATGGGCGATGCCCGTGTCGTGTCGAACACCGGCGACCGCGTCATCGTGCTTGAACCCGACGGGACCTACCGCGTGCTCAAGGACGACGACACCGTGATCCGTCGCCCCGGCTCGACCGTCCGGACCGAGACCTTCCGCGACGGCTCGACCCGGACCATCGTGGAACGCGGCGATGGCACCCAGGTCGTGACCATCCGTGACGCCACCGGTCGCGTGCTGCGCCGCGCCACCTACGACGACATGGGCCGCGAGATTGTCCTGATCGACGACCTTGCCGAAGAGGAAGTCGTTGTCGTCAGCGACCTGCCGAAGCCGAAGCGCCGCATCGTGATCTCGTCCAAGGACGAAGACGCGGCCCTGAAGCGCGAGCTGGCCGCCCTGGAAGCCGAAAAAGCCGGTCGCAAGTTCTCGCTCCGCCAGATCCGCGAGATCCCCGAGGTCCGCGCCCTGGCCGCGACGATCGACGTGGAACCGGTGACCTTCGCTTCGGGCTCTGCCGCGATCCCCGCGGAAGAGGCGCGCGACCTTGCCGATCTCGGCCGCGTCATGCAGCAGCTCCTGGACGAAAACCCGCGCGAGGTCTTCCTGATCGAAGGCCACACCGACGCGACCGGCAAGGCGGCGATGAACCTCGCCCTCTCCGACCGCCGGGCGGAATCGGTGGCGCTCGCCCTGACCGAGTACTTCGACATCCCGCCGGAGAACATGGTCGTCCAGGGCTACGGCGAGACCGAGTTGCTGATCGACACCCAGGCGAGCGAATCCCGCAACCGCCGGGTCGAGGTCCGGGTGATCACGCCGCTCCTGCGCACCGCCGACCGCGGCTAAGTCCGCACCCCATACCAAAGTCGCGCCGCGGGTCCCTCCCGCGGCGCTTCATTTTGGTGGCATCGGTCCGGGCGCGGGCGCATACTCGCGCCCATGACCGCCACGCATGACCAGATCCCCGAAGCCGCCCTCGCCTGGCACCGCGCCGGCAAAGGCGCCGCCCTTGCCACCGTGATCGAAACCTGGGGCTCTGCCCCCCGCCAGTCGGGCAGCCAGCTCGCCATCTCGGGCGAGGGCGAGATGGTGGGCTCCGTCTCCGGCGGCTGCGTCGAAGGCGCCGTCATCACCGAGGCGCTGGATGCGCTGCAAGACCGCAAGTCCCGCGTCCTGACCTTCGGCGTCAGCGACGAAACCGCCTTCGCCGCGGGCCTGGCCTGCGGCGGCACCATCCGCGTCCTCGTCGAACCCGTGGGCGAGGGGGCCGAGGCACTGCCCGAGACGCTCCTCGCCGCACTGGTCGAAGCCCGCGCCACCCCCCGCGCCGCGGCCATTGTCACCATCCCCGCCACCTGGACCCGTCACCTCCTCACGCCCGGAGAAGACCCCGCCGCCGACGCCCGGTTCAAGTCCGACCGCTCCGGCATGGAAGAGGACGGCCGCTTCATCGCCATCCACAACCCGCCGCTGCGCCTGATCGTCATCGGCGCGGTCCACATCGCCCAGCCGCTTCTTGCCATCGCCCGCACCTGCGGCTACGCGCCCACGCTCATCGACCCCCGCGCCGCCTTCGGCTCGCAGGCCCGCTTCCCCGGCGAGACCATCCTGGACGACTGGCCGGACGAGGCGCTGGCGGCCCTGAAGCCCGACGCCCGGACCGCCATCGTCACGCTGACCCACGACCCCAAGCTGGACGACCCCGCCATCCGCTTCGCGCTCGCCTCTCCCGCCTTCTACCTCGGCTGCCTCGGCTCGACCCGCACCCATGCCAAGCGCGTCGACCGGCTGACCGAGGCGGGCTTCACCCCCGACCAGATCGCGAAGATCCACGCGCCCGTCGGCCTCGACATCGGCGCGCGCACGCCCGCCGAAATCGCGGTCAGCATCATGGCGCAGATCACCGAAACGCTGCGGAAGTGATGCGCTTCGGCCCGGTCCCCCTGGCGGATGCCGAAGGCGCCATCCTCGCCCATTCCGTCGCCCTGCCGGACGGTCGGCTGCGCAAGGGATGCACCCTCGGCCCGGACCAGATCGCCCGGCTCCACGCCCTCGGCGCGACCGAGGTCACCGTGGCCCGGCTCGACCCCTCCGACCTGCACGAGGACGCCGCCGCCCTGGCGATCGCGCAGGCCCTTGTCCCCGACCCCCTCGCCGCGGGCCTCGACCTGCGCCCTGTCGGCACCGGCCGGGTCAACCTCCACGCCCGCAGCGCCGGCGTGGTCGAGGTTCTGGCCGACCGCGTCGACGCGCTGAACGCCGTCGATCCGATGATCACCTTCGCGACCGTCCCACGCTGGCAGCGCCTTGCCGCTGGCGAAATGGCCGCCACCGTCAAGATCATCTCCTATGGCGTCGCCGCACAGGCCGTGACCGCAGCCAGCAGGGCGGGGGCCAGCGCCCTCTGCCTTCGCCCCGCGCGGCTCCGCCGCATCGCGCTGGTCGAGACCCACACCGACCCGAATGCCAAGCCGCTCGGCGTGGACGCGATCTCGCACCGCCTCGCCGCGCTTGGGGCGGACCTTGCCACCCACCTCCACACCCCGCACCGCGAGGCCGACCTCGCCGCCAGCCTCGCCAGCGTCGCCGAGGCCGAGCTGATCCTGATCCTCACCGCCTCGGCCACCTCCGACCCGCAGGACGTGGCGCCACAGGCGGTGCGGCGGGCAGGGGGCAGGGTCGACCGCTTCGGAATGCCCGTCGACCCCGGCAACCTTCTCTTTCTCGGCAGCCTGAACGGAACCCCCGTCATCGGACTGCCCGGATGCGTCCGCAGCCCCGCGCTGAACGGGGCCGATTGGGTGATCGAGCGGCTGATCTGCGGCGTTCCCGTCACCGCGCAGGACATCGCCGGCATGGGGGTGGGGGGACTTCTGAAGGAAATCCCCACCCGCGGGCGTCTTCGCGAGCAGAAATGAAAACGGGGGCCGAAGCCCCCGCCCTTGGTCCAGGTCTGCGTCCGCTTACTTCGGCGCGATCATCATGACCATTTGCCGGCCTTCCAGCTTCGGCATCGACTCGATCTTGCCCGCATCACCCACGTCGGCGGCCACGCGGTTCAGCAGCTCCAGCCCCAGCTCCTGGTGGGCCATCTCGCGGCCCCGGAAGCGCAGCGTGACCTTCACCTTGTCGCCTTCGTCCAGGAACTTCATCACCGACCGCATCTTGACGTCATAGTCATGCGTGTCCGTGCCGGGGCGGAACTTGATTTCCTTGATCTCGATGATCTTCTGCTTCTTGCGCGCCTCGGCCTCGCGCTTCTGCGTCTCGTACTTGAACTTGCCGAAGTCCATGATCTTGCAGACCGGCGGCACCGCGGTCGGCGAGATTTCGACCAGGTCCAGTCCGGCTTCCTCGGCCATCTGCATCGCGCGGGCAGGGGTCACGACCCCCACATTCTCGCCATCCGCCCCGATCAGGCGGATTTCCGGAGCGCGGATGCGGTCGTTGATGCGGGGACCGGTTTCGCGTTGCGGCGGGGCATTGTGCGGTCTGCGGGCTATGGTAGTCGTCCTTTGATGGTTGGATCAGCGGGCCGCAATCTAGACGCCAGCGTGCCGCTCTGCAACCCGGCTGCACCGCCAGAGCTCCAGTTTTCCGCAGGAATCCGGCGATTTTCCACGTGCTGCGGTGCAGCACTCTTTTCATTTCCCGGTCTAGGTGCCATATGGGTCGCCATCCGGGCGCTAGCTCCGGTCATGGGAGTATCAAACATGAACAGAACCGTTATCATCGGCGCCATCGTCGTCCTTCTGGCCGCTGGCGGCTACTACCAGTTCAGCTACAAGCCGAAGCAGGAAGCCGAAGCTGCCGCCGCCGCTGCCGCCGCTCAGGCCGAGGCTGATGCGAAGGCTGCCGAAGAGGCTGCCGCCAAGGCCGCCGAAGAGGCCGCCGCTGCCGCGCAGCAGGCTGCCGACGAAGCTGCCGCCGCGACCACCGAGGCCGCGACCGAGGCGACCGAAGCTGCGACCGACGCCGCCGCCACCGCTACCGAGGCTGCGACCGACGCCGCTGCCGCTACCACCGAAGCTGCCACCGATGCCGCTGCGGCGACCACCGAAGCTGCAACCGATGCTGCCGCTGCGACGACCGAAGCTGCCGCCGACGCGACCGCTGCCGCGACCGACGCCGCCGCTGCCGCTCTGGACCCGGCCAACTTCAACGCCGATGCCGTTGTGGCGCTGATCGACGGCTCGACCCTCGACGACGCGACCAAGGCGACCCTGAAGACCGCCGTCGAAGCCGCCCGCGCCAACCCGGCGCTGGTTGCCGACACCATCGCGCAGGTGAAAACCGCTCTCGGCATGTAATTCCGGTACATGCCGCAAACGAAAGGCCGCAGGTTTCCTGCGGCCTTTTTCTTTGCCCTGGGGCGATGAAAACGGCCGCAAGGTTTCCCCTGCGGCCTGCAACATCCGGATGGTTAAGACCACCCTAACAAGATTTTGCAACCCATTGATGTTTCAGAGATTTCCGCCATTGTCCACCGTGGACAGGGTCAGATCCCGTCGCCCACGAATGCCTTCTCGACCACGAATTCCTTCGGGTCCGAATTCGCCCCCTCGCGCAGCCCGAACCCTTCCAGGATCGCCTTCACGTCGACGTTGAACGCAAGGCTCCCGCAGACCATCGCCCGGTCCTCCTCGGGGTTCATCTTCGGCAGGCCGAGGTCGGCAAAGACCTTGCCCGAGGACAGGTTGTCCGTGACCCGCCCCATGTGGTGGAACTGTTCCCGGGTCGTGGTCGGGTAATAGACCAGCTTGTCCCCCACCAGCTCTCCGATCAGCGGGTCGTCCTTCAGGCTCTCCACCAGCCGCCGGCCATACTCAAGCTCCGCCACCTCGCGGCAGGTATGCATCATGATGACCTGGTCGTACTTCTCGTAGGTCTCCGGCTCCCGCATGAGCGAGGCGAAGGGCGCGATCCCGGTCCCCGTTGCCAGGAACCACAGCCGCTTGCCCGGCATCAGCGCGTCGTGGACCAGCGTTCCCACGGGTTTCGGCCGCAGGATAATCTCATCCCCCGGCTGGATATGCTGGAGCTTCGAGGTCAGCGGCCCGTCCGGCACCTTGATCGAGTAGAACTCCAACTCCTCGTCCCAGGCGGGCGAGGCGATGGAATAGGCCCGCAGAAGCGGCTTCCCGTTGTCGCCGAGTAGCCCGATCATCACGAACTCCCCCGAGCGGAACCGCAGGCTTTGCGGCCGGGTGACCCGGAACGAGAACAGCCGGTCGGTCCAGTGCTGGACCGAGGTCACGGTCTGCGCGTCGGGCAGGTGGGGCTTCTGGCGGGCGGCGTCCATCGTCATCGTCTCGGTCATGGCCTTCGTGGCCTCCATAAGCGAGCAAGCGCCGCAAGGGAAGGGTGTCCCCCTGCGGCGAAATCTCGGGGTGGGCGGGTCTCAGGCGCGCAGACGGGCCTGATAATGGTGCGCCTGCCAGTCGGCGGCGCGGAACTTCCACTGATCCTCGGGCTGGCGGGCGGCGATCTCGTCCGGGATCTCGGCCCCGTCGAAGCCAACGCGGCGAAGCATGGCGTACTGGTCGGCGATCACGGGACCAAGGGCGAGGAGCTGGCCCTTGTAACCCATCATCCGCAGCTTGCGGCCCACCGTGAAGGCACGCCCGTCGTTGAAGGCGGGGAAGGCCACGCGGATCAGGGTCAGCCGGTCCAGCGCGCCTTCCAGCACGCAGGGGTCGTCGGTATGGGCCAGGTCCACCGCAGTGGCATCGGCCGTCAGGTCGGCCAGCGCCACAACCTGACGCTCGGGGGCGGGAGCAAAGCCCGCATCGGTCACGATTACGGTTTTCTGGGGCACGCTCATGCCGCGTTCTCCTTGGGGGTCCGAACGGCCTTGCCGTCGATGAAATGGATGCCGCATTCGGTCTTGGCCTGCCCGCGCCAGCGACCCGCGCGGGGGTCTTCGCCGGGTTTCACCGGGCTGGTGCAGGGCGCGCAGCCGATGGAAGGGTAGCCCTTGGCCACCAAGGGATGCCGGGGCAGGCGGTTCTCGACCATGTATTCCTCAAGGTCCTCGCGGCCCCAGTGGGCCAGCGGGTTGACCTTGATCCGGAAGTCGCCCTCGTTCTCGAAGAAGTCGATGGTGCCCCGGTCGGCGTTCTGGAACCGCTTCCGGCCAGTGATCCAGCCGTCGAACTTCGACAGGGCGCGTTCCAGGGGTTCCACCTTGCGGACGTTGCAGCAGCTGTCGGTGTTGAACTGGTGCAGCGTGCCATCCGGGTCCTCGAAGCTGACGCGGGCCGGGTTGGCGCGGATCGTGCGGATGTCGCAGAGATGCAGCTTCTCTGCCAGCTCGCGCTGGTAGTCGAGCGTTTCCTGGAAGAGCATCCGCGTGTCGATGAAGAGGACCGGCGTCTCCGGCGCGATGACGCTTACGAGGTGCAGCAGGACGACCGACTCCGCCCCGAAGGACGACACCAGCGCCACGCGGCCCAGATCGTCGTCCTTCAGCGCATGCTCCAGCACGGCGGTCGCCGAGTGGTGTTTGTAGCGCGCGTTCAGGCTGGCGACGCGCTCGGCGACCGGGCCTTCGTGGCGCCCGTCACGCGGCATCTTGCGCGTCTTCCGTGTTGTAAAGCGCGGCCTTGAAGGGCTCCATCCCGACCCGCTTGTAGGCCTGGAGGAAGGTCTCGGACGGCTCGGTGCGAAGCTCCAGGTAGGCGCGGAGGATGCGTTCGATGGCCGGGACGATTTCGGTGTAGGCAAAGCCCGGGCCGGTCTTTTCCCCGATCACCGCGTCCTCGGTGCCGTCGCCGCCGAGGGTGATCTGGTAGTTCTCCACCCCCGCTCGGTCGAGGCCGAGGATGCCGATATGACCGACGTGGTGATGCCCGCAAGCGTTGATGCAGCCCGAGATCTTGATCTTCAGCGGGCCGATCTCGTGCTCCAGTTTCAGGGCCTCGAAATGTGTGGCCAGTTCCTGGGCGACAGGGATCGAGCGGGCGGTGGCGAGCGCGCAGTAGTCCATGCCGGGGCAGGCGATGATGTCGGAGAGAAGCCCGACGTTCGCCGTGCCGAGACCCGCTTTCACCAGCGCCGCATGGAGCGCGGGCAGGTCCGACTTGTGGACATGCGGCAGGATCACGTTCTGCTCGTGGCTGATGCGCAGGTCGGAATGGCCATACTTTTCAGCCAGATCGGCCAGCAACCTCATCTGTTCGCTGGTGGCATCGCCGGGGGTCGCGCCATGCGCCTTGATGCTGACGGTGACGATCGCATACTGGTCGTTCCGGTGCTGCGTCAGGTTGGTGTCCGCCCAGGCGCGGAACACCGGGTCGGCCTTGTAGAAGGCGTCGTAGGCGTCCACCGGTGCGTTGCGGAAGGCCGGGGGCGCGAAGGCCGCGCGGATGTCGGCCAGAAGCTTCTGGTCATTGCCGCCGAAAAGCGGGCGGAGGCGGGCGAATTCCTCCTCCACCATGCGGGTGATCTCTTCCTTGCCGGTCTCGTGCAGGGTGATCTTGATCCGCGCCTTGTACTTGTTGTCGCGGCGGCCGAGCACGTTGTAGACGCTGAGGACGGCTTCCACGTAGGGCAGCAGGTCAGCCTCGGGCAGGAAGTCGCGGACGGTCATGCCGATCATCGGGGTCCGGCCCAGGCCACCGCCGACGATGACCTCGAAGCCCGGCTCGCCAGCCGCATTGCGGACCATGCGCAGGCCGATGTCATGCGCCTTGGTCACGGCGCGGTCGTTCGGGCTGCCGGTGATGGCGATCTTGAACTTGCGTGGCAGGAACTGGAATTCCGGGTGGTCGGTCGACCACTGGCGCAGAAGCTCGGCATAGGGACGGGGGTCGGCGATCTCATCCGCGGCGGCGCCGGCGAAATGGTCGGCGGTCACGTTGCGGACGCAGTTGCCGGAGGTCTGGATCGCGTGCATCTCCACATCGGCCAGCGCGGACAGGATCGCGGGCACGTCGGGAAGCTTCGGCCAGTTGAACTGGATGTTCTGCCGGGTGGTGAAGTGGCCGTAGCCCTTGTCCCAGGTGTCGGCAATATAGGCGAGCTGGCGCATCTGGCGGGGCGAGATCGTGCCATAGGGGATCGCCACGCGCAGCATGTAGGCGTGCAGCTGCAGGTAAAGCCCGTTCATCAGGCGCAGCGGGCGGAACTCATCCTCGGTGAGGCTCCCGTCAAGCCGACGTTCCACCTGGTTGGTGAACTGCGCGACGCGGGAACGGACGAAGGCTTCGTCGAAGTCGGAATAGGAATACATGCGTCAGCTCGCGAGGTCGGCTTGCTTGCCGTGGTTGTAGTTCGAGGGGCCGCGGGTGCGGAATTCCTCGCGGAAGTGGGTCGGCTCGGGACCCTTCGCGCCGGGCTTGGCATCGGCCAGATAGGCGCCGACCACAAGCAGTTTCTGCGCGTTGGCGTGCAGAAGCCGCATCTGGGCATGCGCCTCGTCCTCGATCAGCTCGGCCTCGTGGTGGAGGGGCGACCAGCGGTCGTCAGCGGTCAGGTAGACCACATCGCCCTCGCGCAGGCGGTTGGCGGTGACGACCTTGGGGGTGAAGCGACGGCTCATGGCGATGTTCCTGGATTTTCATTGTCGAATATAGGACATTTTCCCGTCCCGGGGCCATAGACCCTTGCAGATAAGGATGTGTGTTCCGATACTGCGGACAATGCGAACACATGTTCCGCCGGAAGGGGAGTTTCAGGAATGACCGCCGCCTTGGACGATCTGGACCGGAAAATCCTGTCGGAACTGCAGGGCGATGCCGAGCAGTCGCTGGACGAGATCGCCCGCAAGGTGGGGTCGTCCAAGACCCCGGTCTGGAACCGCATCCGCCGGATGCGCGAGCAGGGGGTCATCACCCGGACCACGGCGATCCTGGACCCCGAGGCGCTTGGGTTGGAAGCCTGCTTCTTCGTGCTGATCCGCACGTCCGAGCATGAGGCGGAGTGGCAGCGCAAGTTCCTGAAGGCCCTGCGGGAACGGCCCGAGGTGCTGGAGGCGCACCGGCTGGCGGGGGACATCGACTATATCCTGAAGGTGCGGGTGAAGAATGCGCGGGCCTATGACACCTTCTACCAGGCGCTGATCTCTGAGGTGCGGATCTACAACGTCACCGCGCTGCTGAGCATGGAAGAGATCAAGTCGACGACCGTCCTGCCGCTGTGACGGGCGGTTTTCAGAAGGAGCGCTGACGCGCAAGGCTTTTGTCTCGTCGTCGGGGCTTCGCCCTCCTCCTCGGGATGCCTCCGGCGGGGATATTTTCGGACAGAAAATGAGGCTCCGTCAGGTGGATAGGCGGAGTTCCTTCAGCCCGTGGAAGTGGTAGACGTCGGCATAGGCGGGTGTCCCGACCAGGGCCAGGTCGGGATGGTGCTGGAAGAGGATCGGGAGCGCGATCTGCAGTTCCAGCCGTGCCAGGGGGGCGCCCACGCAGAAGTGGAGGCCCGCGCCGAAGGTGGCGAGCGGCTTCGGCGGGCGCGCGGGGTTGAAACGGGCGGGATTCTCCCAGACGCCCGGATCGCGGTTAGCGGCGGCAAGAAGGAGGCCCACCTGGTCGCCGCGGCGGAACTGGTGGCCCATGACCTCGATGTCCTCGTAGGCCCAGCGGGTGAACATGTGCAGCGCGGGGTCGAAGCGAAGGATCTCCTCGACGGTGCCTTCAACGTTCTCGGCGGCAAGCGCAGAGAGCGGCGTCCCGGTTTCGAGGAGCGTCTTCACGCCGTTGCCGATGGTGTGGACCGTGGCCTCGTGGCCCGCGTTCAGCAGGAGGATGCAGGTGGCGATGAGTTCATCGGTGGTGAGCTTCTCGCCCTCCATCTCGGCGGCGATCAGCTGGGTGATCAGGTCGTCTGCGGGACGGGCGCGGCGTTCCTCGACGTAAGAGCGCAGGAAGGCCACGAAGGCCTCGGTCGCGGCGACGGCGCGATCCTCCATCGCGCGGGTGCGGCCGGCCATGTACATGCCGACCATCGCGTTCGACCAGCGCAGGAGGTCGGGCGCCATGTCCTCGGGCACGCCCAGGAGGCGCGCGATGATGCGGACAGGAAGCGGCTGGGCGAAGGCAGTCAGAAGGTCGAATTCCCCGCGGGGAATTCCAAGGGCGAGTTCGGTCGCAAGCGCGGTGATGTCGGGCGCAAGGCCCGCGATCCGGCGCGAGGTGAAGGCGCGCAGGACGAGGTTGCGCAGGCGCGTGTGGCGGGGCGGCTCCAGCTCCAGCATCGAATGCGCCTCGACCGCGTAGAAGGGCGCGAGATGCGGCGGGATGACCGGGGGCTCGACCGGCTCACGCCCGAAGCGGCGGTCGCGGAAGATGGCGTGCACCGCGGCCGAGTTGCCGGTGCAGACGAGATTGTAGTCGGTCCAGCGGAAGAACGGTCCTGCGGCACGGGCGCGTTCGTAGAAGGGGTAGGGGTCCTGGACGAAGGCCGGCTCTGTCGGGGATTGCGAAAGCTCGATCATGTCTTCTCCTTGCCGATCAGGCCCTGGGCGATAGCCCCGCCGGTCACCACGACGGCCGCACCCAGGGTCTGCCACCAGTTCCACGGGCCGCCCATCAGAAAGACGATCAGCATCACGTAGAAGGGCACTGCGTTCATGTGCATCGAGGCGGCACCGATGCCGATCCGGCCGACCGAGACGATCCAGAGGAGCTGGGCAATCGCCATCGACCCGATGGAAAAGGCGGCGAGGCCCCCGAACTCCACCCAGCCGATCGCGGCCCAATCCGGCCATTGGTCGCGCCAGAGGCCGTCACACACCGCAACCAGCGTGGCGACAATGGCGCCGGCCGCGATGGTCAGGGTGCTGCGGCCAAGCGGGCTCAGGTCGGGGAAGGCCTTCACCGTCTCGCGCGAACCCCAGGTGTAGAGGGTGGTCGAACCAAGGGCGGCGAGGACGCCGATGCCGAAGCTGATCTCGCCTTCGGCCCCCCTGACCGCGATCAGGCCGCCTGCCACCGAAAGCACCAACCCGATGGCCAGGGCCCGTGTGAACGGGCGGTGGTCGGCGACGCATTCCAGCAGGATTCCGATCACCGGCATGATCGCGCTGACGATCGCGACGGTGACGGGATCGTTCAGCCGAAGCGCGATGATGACCAGGACAGAGGCGAGGCCGAGGGTCACGAAGCCGACCCAGGCCCCGCGCAGCCAGTTCGCGCCCAGGACGACCTTGCCGCCGTCCACCAGCCACCAGGCCGGCAGCAGCACCGCCGCAGCCAGCAGCGCGCGGCAGGCGGTCAGCGCCAGCGGCGGCATGTGCGGCAGGATAAGATCGGCCGCAGGAAGTCCGGCGGCCCAGACCACCATCGAGGCAAGGCAGATCAGGTTCGAAGTGACGAGCGAGGCGCGCGCCGCAGGATCGGTCAGGGTCATCGGGTCAACCTAGGCAGGCACGGCCCGTCGGGCTGGCCTGTCCGCGACAGCGCAGCGTCATCAGGCGGCGGAAAGCGCGGCGACGATGGCCCCGAAGTCGGCGGCCTTCAGGCTGGCGCCTCCGACCAGCGCCCCGTCGACATGCGGCACGGCGAAGATCTCGGCCGCGTTCGAGGGCTTGACCGAGCCGCCATAGAGGATGCGGACCTCGTTCGCCTCGTCCCCGATCAGCCCGCGCAGACGGCCGCGCAGGAAGCTGTGGACCTCGGCGATCTCGGCCAGGGTCGGGGTGCGTCCGGTGCCGATGGCCCAGACGGGTTCGTAGGCGACGACAAGGTTTGCCGCTGTCGCCCCCATCGGGATCGAGCCGTCGATCTGGGTGCCGATCACCGCTAGCGTCTGGCCCGTATCGCGCTCGGCCTCGGTCTCGCCGATACAGACAATCGCCACGAGCCCGGCGTCCACCGCGGCCTGCGCCTTGGCGCGGACGAGCTCATCGGTTTCGCCGTGGTCGGTGCGGCGCTCGGAATGGCCAAGGATCACGTGCGTCGCGCCCGCATCTTTCAGCATGGCGACCGAGATGTCCCCGGTATGTGCGCCCTGGGGCTTGGCGTGGCAATCCTGCGCCCCGACCAGCAGCGGCGAACCCTTTGCGGCAGCGGCCATCTGGGCAATCAGCGTGGCGGGCGGGCAGAGCAGCATCTCGCAGGCCGGGGCAGGATGCGCAGCCAGAAGCGCCGAAACCTCGGCCAGCGAGGCCTTGGTGCCATTCATCTTCCAGTTGCCGGCGGCGAGCTTCTTCATCTTCGGGTTTCCTTCCAAGGGTGCCAAACGCCTAGCCTGTCAGCGCCCAAAGGAAAAGACGGCAGAACGTGAACAGTCTGGAGCCGGATCAGGCGGCGGGGGCGTCGCGAAACTTGATCGATTCGCCGCAGCCGCAGGCCTCGACCACGTTGGGATTGCGGAACTTGAAGCCGCTTTCCACAAGGCCCGTTTCGTAGTCGACCTCGGTCCCGATCAGGAACATCTGCGCCATAGGGGCGATCATCACCCGCGCGCCGTCCTGTTCCACGATCTCGTCCAGCGGGTTGACCGAAGTGACGTATTCCATCGTGTATTCCATGCCCGCGCAGCCGCCCTTCTTGACGCCGATGCGCAGACCTTGCGAGCCCTCGCGCTGCATCAGACGGGTGATCTGACGCACGGCGGCGGGGGTCAGGGTGACGGCGGCTTTGCCGGGGATGCCGAACATGGGATGCTCCTTTGATGTCAATCTAGGGTGCGACGGGCGGAATTCCAAGCGGGGGCAGGAGGCTCAGGCCGGAAAGAGTGGCATAGGCCAGGATGATCGCCCAGCCGAACGAGGCGAGCGTGCCGATGATGACGTATTCGGACAGCGCCCGGTCGTCGCGGACCGCGCCGAAGCGAAGGATCGACTTGGCGGCGATCAAGAGGCCCACGCCTTGCGCCTGGCCCAGCAGGATCAGCGCGAAGATCAGCCCGCGTTCGAGATGCCCGATCACGCGGCCAGCGCCGGGCAGGCTTTCGGCGGTGATGTCGGGCAGGAGGCGCGAGGCGAAGGGCTCCATCAGAAGGCCGATGGCGAAACCGCCGGCGCGGGTGGCGAGGATCGCCCCGGCCAGGATAAGCGCGACCGGGGCAAGGGCGGGAAGGTCGGACCAGAGGCCCTGGGACCAGAGGCCCGGCTGCCAAACGGCCAGTGCGGCGAGGCAGGCCAGATGCGCGGCCTGGTCGATCAGAAAGGGCGCAAGGCCACGCGGGGCGGTCGCTTTCCAGGCGTCGACGGCCAGGTGGATGGCGGTCAGCCAGAGAAGGCCCCAGGACAGGGTGCCGGTGCAGGCGATGGCGGCGAGCAGGACGATCAGCCCATGCAGTGCCAGGCCCTCGGGGCGCCGCTTGTTCGTTACGATCCAGTCGGTTTGCAGCACGAAGTCGGCAAGCGCATGGGCCAGAAGCAGGGCGGCAAGGGTCTCAGCCATGATCGCTCGCAGCGGGGTAGGCGGCCATGAAGGCCAGCATCATCTCATCCAGCAGCGGATAGTCGGCCGCCTTCAGCCGCGCGTCGACCGCCTGTCGCGAGATGCCCAGGCGGCGGGCGATGGCTTCGTTCGTCCGACGGTCCTCGGCCCCGCTGTCGGGATCGAGCTTGAGCGCCATCGCCTCGGCCTGGCTGTGCGACCAGCGCGAGGCAAGTTCCCCGGCCACGGTGAAGGCAAGCTGGCGGAAGGGGTCCGTGGCGGGCAGGTCGCCCAGTGCAAGGATGCGGTCGGGCTTCATCCGGTCCAGCGCCCGGCCCGAGGCGATGAAGGCCGGACCCATCGCCGTGGACAGGTCGCGGGCGTCGGTCGGGTATTCCTCGCCGATGCCGACCGCAATGCGGCAGCCCAGCGCCGCAGCGTCCGCCCTAAGGCCTGCCAGGATGAGCAGGCAGGCGCGCAGACATTCCCCCGGCTGTGTCAGCCGCAATTGCCAGCCGTCGCCGCGGAAGCGGGTGAAGTCGCTGCGCGGACCCAGCCGCGTGGCACAGTCCCGGATGACCGTCATCGTTGCCTCGACCGCTGCCGGGCTGGCGGAGGTGGAGCGGACGAGGTCTCCGGTCAGGATGGCGACGGGGGCAGAGGGGGCCATACGCCAAGTATTCGCCTTGCAGGCGATCAAGGCAAGGGGAAAGATTTGCTATCGATGGAGGCAAGCCAAAAGGATTGCATCTTGGTGAAGCAAAGCGAAAGGCTTGCACCCTACATGAAGCCCAGTTCCAGCCGCGCCTCGTCGGACATCATGTCCATGCCCCAAGGAGGATCGAACGTCATGTTGACATCGACCTGCTTCACACCGGGCAGCGGTTCCACCGCGTTCGCCACCCAGCCCGGCATCTCTCCGGCCACGGGGCAGCCGGGGGCGGTCAGGGTCATGGTGATCTCGACCTCGTTCTCAGGGCCGATCTCGATCGTGTAGACGAGGCCGAGGTCGAAGATGTTGACCGGGATTTCCGGATCATAGACCGTCCGGCAGGCCTCGACGATCTGCGGGTAGAGCGGATGGTCGGTGGTCGAGGGCTTGATGAGCGGCGCGCCCTCAGTCTGGTCCTGCATGTCTTCTACTCGGCGGCAAGGGTTGTTGACCGATTATATAGGGAATGGGCCGGTCAAGGTCCAGTGCCGCCGGGAAGGTTCCGGGCTGTCGTCTAGAACGGGATTTCGTCGTCCATGTCTGACCGGCCGCCGCCGCCGCCCGAGGTCGACCCGCCGCCAAAGCCGCCACGCCCGCCGCCCGAGGAACCACCGCTGCCGTATCCGCCGCCCTGGCCACCATCGTCATAGCCGCCGCGGTCGTCGTAGCCGCCGCCACCGCCACCGCCACCCTCGCCCCGCCCGCCGAGAAGCGTCAGGTTGCCGGAATAGGGCCGCAGCACGATTTCGGTGGTGTACTTGTCCTGGCCGGACTGGTCCTGCCATTTCCGGGTTTCAAGCTGACCCTCGATATAGACCGTGCTGCCCTTCTTCAGATACTGCTCGGCGATCTTGCCCAGCGCCTCGTTGAAGATGGCGACCGAGTGCCATTCGGTACGTTCCTTGCGCTCGCCCGTGTTGCGGTCGCGCCAGGTTTCCGACGTCGCGATACGCAGGTTCACCACCTTGCCGCCGTTCTGGAAGCTGCGGACCTCGGGGTCGCGGCCGAGGTTGCCGATGAGGATGACCTTGTTGACTGACCCCGCCATGCGATTCTCCCTTGCAGATGTCCCGGGCAGGTTCGCCGCGGATGGTTAACAAACCTATAGCGAGGTTCGGGGCATCTGCAACCGGCGCTCGGCAAGGTCCGGAATGCCGCGGAATTGCCGTCTGGAAAAACCGGCGGAAGTGGCTATAGTCACCGCCGTTGCAAGAAAAGACATGTGGGACAGGTCGGGATGAAGTTCGTCTGCCAGCTTTCGGTTGCGGCCCTGATCCTCTGCGCACCGATGCCTGCCGTGGCCGAGGGGCTGAACCTGTCGGGTTCGACCAAGTCGCGCTCGGCCATCTTCAAGTCGCAGGCCGACCTGATCGACAAGAAGCTGAAGAAGCAATACTCCGGCTCGGTCAAGCATACGCCGAAGTACAAGAAGGGCGAGGAGATTGCCGCGGCCGAGGGGATTCCGTCCTACCGTGGCAACTACAAGGGCGAGTATCTCGAGGTCGCAAAGGCCGCGGCGCGCAAGCATGGCGTGCCCGAGGACCTGTTCCTGCGGCTGGTGCAGCAGGAAAGCGGCTGGAACCCGGTGGCCGTGTCTTCGAAGGGCGCGACGGGCCTTGCGCAGCTGATGCCTGAGACGGCGGAGCTTCTGGGCGTGGACATCACCAGCCCCGAGTCGAACCTTGAGGGCGGGGCGCGCTACCTGCGGATGATGTTCGACAAGTTCGGCACATGGGAGCTGGCCTTGGCGGCCTACAACGCCGGACCGGGTGCGGTGGAACAGCATGACGGCATCCCGCCCTTCGCCGAGACCGAAGGCTACGTGAAGGCGATCCTCGGCTAGGGAAGGTGGGCGGATCGCCCACCCTACGCCCGGACCCCGATCATTCCGCCGCGATCTTGATCACCGGCTCCATCGTCGCAAGGATTTCACGGCTGAGGTGGCACTTGATCTGGTGGCCCCCCTCCAGCACCTGGACGGGCGGCACCTCGGTCTCGCAGAGGTTGCCCGGAACCTGGGACTTCCAGCGGCAGCGGGTCTGGAACGGGCAGCCGGGGGGCGGGTTCATCGCCGAGGGGATGTCGCCTTCCAGCACGATGCGTTTGCGCTGCACATGCGTGTCCGCAATCGGCACGGCGGACAGCAGTGCCTCGGTATAGGGGTGGTAGGGGGGCGAGAAGACCTGGTCGGTCGTGCCCATCTCGACCACATGGCCGAGATACATCACCATGACCCGGTCGCTGAGGTAGCGGACGATCGACAGGTCGTGGCTGATGAAGAGAAGCGTCGTCTTGTTCTCGCGCTGGATGTCCATCAGGAGGTCGGTGACGGCGGCCTGCACCGACACGTCGAGCGCCGAGACAGGTTCGTCCGCCACGACGACCTTGGCCCCGCCCGCGAAGGCGCGCGCGATGCCGACGCGCTGCTTCTGCCCGCCCGAAAGCTGGCGCGGCATCCGTTCGGCGAAGGCGCGGGGAAGCTTCACGAGGTCCAGAAGCTCCAGCATCCGCTGGTGGCGTTCCTCATCCGATTTGCCGTACTTGAAGATTTCCAGCGCGCGGATGATCTGGCGGCCCACCGACATCGACGGGTTGAGCGTGTCGAAGGGGTTCTGGAACACCATCTGTACCTGGCTGACGGTGTCGGTGTTCCGCTTCTGGATCGGGGTCGACTGCACGTTCTCGTCGAACAGCATGATCGAGCCGGAGGTCGCGGTTTCCAGCCCCATCAGCACCTTGGCGAAGGTCGACTTGCCGCAGCCGGATTCGCCGACGATGGCCAGCGTCTCGCCTTCATGCGCCTCGAAGCTGAGCGTCTCGTTGGCCTTCACCACCTTCTTCGTGCCGCCGCCGAAGGCCCCGCCCGAGACGGAGTAGTACTTCCGCAGATCCTCCATCTTCAGGACGACGCGGCCGATCTCGGCCTTTTCCTTGACCTCGCGCTTTGCGGGCGGCGCGTCCCAGTCGATCTCGGCCCAGCGGAAGCAGCGGGTCTCGTGCCGGTCGCTGCCGGGAACCGGGAACATCGGGACCTCGGCGGCGTCGCAGCGGCCCTTCTGGAAATAGTCGCAGCGGGGGCCGAAGTTGCAGCCGGGCGGGCGTTCGTGGGGCAGGGGGAAATTGCCGGGGATGGAGATGAGCGGCCGGGCGTTCTTGTCGGCGCCGGGCAGCGGGATCGACCGGAAGAGCGCCTGGGTATAGGGGTGGCGCATCTCGTCGAAGACCTGCTCGACGTTCCCCGTCTCCACCGCCTCGCCGGAATACATCACGCAGATGCGGTCGCAGACATCCATCACCAGGCCAAGGTTGTGGCTGATGAACAGCATCGACGTGCCGTACTTTTCGCCCAGCTCCTTCACCAGATCGACGATCCCCGCCTCCACCGTCACGTCCAGCGCGGTTGTGGGTTCGTCAAGGATCAGCAGCGCGGGCTTCGCCATCAGCGCCATCGCGATGACGATGCGCTGCTGCTGGCCGCCCGAAAGCTGATGCGGGTAAGAGTTGATGATGCGGTCGGGGTCGGGCAGGCGCACGTCGGCGACGATCTGTCGGGCAAGCTTCCAGGCGTCGGCCTTGGACATGCCGGAGTGCAGCATCGGCACCTCGGCCAGCTGCGCGCCGACTTTCATCGCGGGGTTCAGGGAGGCCATCGGCTCCTGGTAGATCATCGCGATCTCGGAGCCGCGGATGTGGCGCAGCTCTTCCGCGCTCATCGTGGTCAGGTCGCGGCCCTTGAACTTGATCGAACCGCCGACGATGCGGCCGGTCTTGCCCAGCTCGCGCATCACGGCCAGCGCGACGGTCGACTTGCCGCAACCGGATTCGCCGACCAGACCCATCGCCTCACCGGCCATGACTTTGCAGGAGAAATCCATCACGGCGGGGATTTCCCGCAGGCGGGTGAAGAACGAGATCGAGAGATGCTCGATTTCCAGGATCGGCTGCGACGGGTCCCAGGTGGGTGAGGATGTCATGGCATCAATCCTTCAGGCTTTCTTCGCGCAGGCCGTCGGCAAGGAGGTTCAGGCCGAGGACGAGGCTCATGAGGGCAAGGGCTGGTGCAAGCGCGGGATGCGGGAAGAGGTTCAGAAGCTTCCGCCCGTCGTCGATGGTCGAGCCCCAGTCCGGGCTGTCGGGCGAGACGCCGAGGCCAAAGAAGCCGAGCGTCCCGAGAAGGATCGTGGTGTAGCCGATGCGGAGGCAGAAGTCCACGATCAGCGGACCGCGGGCGTTGGGCAGGATCTCCCACAGCATGATGTACCACGGTCCTTCGCCGCGGGTCTGGCCGGCGGCAACGTAGTCGCGCGCCTTGATGTCCATGACAAGGCCGCGGACAATGCGGAACACGCCGGGAGAGTTCACGAAGACCACGGACACGAACACGTTCAGCATGTTCGGCTCCATCGACCAGACGCCGAGGGGGTCCATGTTGAAGGCCAGGCCCGAATAGGCCCAGAGGCCGATCAGCAGCGTGATGCCGACGTAAAGGTTCCGCTGCGGCGGGTTGGTGTAGTAGCGGCTGTTCCACAGGACCGTCAGGAAGATGATCGGGAACAGGAACAAGAGGCCCGCCAGCACGATCGGGATGCCGGTGTCGCGGATTTCCGGCGTGACCAGCAGGTAGAAGAGCAGGATCACCGGGAAGGCGAGGACGAGGTTTGCAAGGAAGGAGATGAAGGTGTCGAGCTTGCCGCCGAAGTAGCCCGCGGGCAGGCCCAGCGTGATGCCGACCATGAAAGCAAAGAGCGTGGCGGCGGGGGCGATCTTCAGCACCTCGCGCGCGCCCATCACCATCCGGCTGAACACGTCGCGGGCAAGGTGGTCGCCGCCGAGCAGGTACCAGCCATAGGGGCTGTCGGGGGCCGCGATGCCTGGGACCTTGTTCTTCAGGCCCGAGAGCTGGACGAAGGGGTCCTGGGTGATGATGACGTCCGCGAAGATCGCGGTGAAGACCCAGAACATCACGATGGCGAAGCCGATCATGCCCACGGTGGAATCGAACAGCTTGCCGTAAAGGCCAAGGCGGCGGCGGAAGCGGATCGACAGGATGAAGGTGGCGGCAAGGCCCAGCCAGACCGGCCAGAACCGCACTGTCATCGCGCCGAGAATGCCCGCCTCGACCGGCGAGGGCATCACGGCTCCGGCGGCGAGGATGCAGAGGATGGCGGCGAGGGCGGCGAAGAAGCTCAGCCGGATGGCGAGGCTGGCGTAATGACCGGGCGCGCGGGCGGTGGCCGCGCCGTCGGGGCCGGGAAGGCCCGGGCCGTCAAGGCCGGCAAGGACAAGCACCAGTTTCGCAACCAGCGCCACCGCAAGGGCAAGCAGAGTGATCTGGATCACCGGCAGAAGAATAGTGCCTGCCGATCCGGTCCAGGTGAGTTGGTCCATGACGCGCCCTCCCTCAGGCCAGCCGGATGCGGGGGTTCAGGAAGACATAGCCGATGTCCGAGATCAGCTGCGTCAGCAGGACGACGACCACCGCCACGACCGAGCAGGCCAGGAGCAGAGGGATGTCGTTGTTCGAGGCGGCCTGGACCAGCGTCCAGCCGAAGCCCTTGTAGTTGAAGAGGCTTTCCACGATCACCACGCCGTTCAGAAGCCAGGGGAACTGGAGCATGATGACGGTGAACGGCGCGATCAGTGCATTGCGCAGCGCGTGGCGCATGACCACGGTGCGGAAGGGGACGCCTTTCAGCCGCGCGGTGCGGATGTATTGCTGGGTCATCACCTCGGTCATGCTTGCGCGGGTCATGCGGGCGATGTAGCCGATGCCGTAAAGCGCGATGGTCATCACCGGCAGGGCGAAGTTCCAGAAGGTGATGTCGTCCATCGCCGAGGTGGCCGAAGCAAGGAACAGGGTCTTCTTCGGCTCGATCAGCCCCCACTCGGCCAGAAGCGGCGAGATGCCGGTAGCGGCGGTGGCGAACAGGGCGACAAGCACGACGCCCGAGACGTATTCCGGGGTCGCGGTCGAGGCGATCGAGAAGGTCGAGAGCGTCCGGTCGGTGACCGAGCCCTCGCGCATCCCCGACAACACGCCAAGGATCAGCGAGGTCGGCACCATCACCAGCATGACCGCCAGCATCAGCCAGCCGGTCGCGGCCAGCTTCTCGCCCAGCGAGTCCAGAACGGGGGCCTTGAAGAAGGTCGAATAGCCCCAGTTGCCCTGGAGAAGACCGCAATAGCGTGGGGCGGTGGCGGGGTCCTCGCCGATCTGGAAGCAGCGGCCGCGGGTGTCGCCCTTCTCGTCGGTGTAGGTCCAGCCCGGCACGACGCCGAGCCACTGGCCGTAGCGCAGGAAGACCGAGCCCGAGTGGCCGTTCTGTTCGATCCAGTCCTGCACGGCCTCTTCGCTCATCCGGACGGAGCCTTCGGTCCGGGCCAGCTTTTCAAGGTTCGGCTGCAGGTTCGTCAGGAAGAAGACCACGAAGGTCAGGGCGATGGCCGTCAGGAGCATGACTCCCAGCCGCCGCAGCACGAACAGTCCCATGCCGGTCCCCTTGGTTTTTGGAATAAGCTCCCGGGAAGGGGCGCGCCGGGCGCGCCCCTTCGTCGTTGTTCAGCCGTTCAGAGCGATCAGACCGTCGACCACTTGTAGTGGTGATGCTCGAAGGCCGGGTGCTGGGCGAGGCCGGTGAAGCCTTCCTTGTGGTGGTTGAAGAGCGACCGCGAGAACGGGTTGATGATGTAGCCTTCTTCCTGAAGGATCGTGCCCATCTTCGCCGCCAGTTCGCGCCGCTTGTCGGCATCCGCGATCGACAGCGCCTGGGTCATCAGCGCGTCGAATTCGGGGTTGGCCATCGAGGTTTCGTTCCACGAGCCGGTCGAAGTGTAGGCCAGGCTCATGTTCTGGACGGCGAGCGGACGGTGGTTCCAGGTCGTGGACGAGAAGGGATACTTCTGCCAGTCGTTCCAGAAGGTCGATCCGGGCATGACCGTGTGCTTGATGTTCATGCCCGCGTCCTTCAGCTGGGCCTGAACCGCTGCGGTGGTGGCCGATTCCCAGCCGTCGTCCAGCGAGATGACCTCGAACTCGGTGTCCTTCAGGCCCGCGGCTTCCAGCGCCGGCATCAGCCCCGCCGGGTTGATCGTCTGCGGCGGAAGCTCCGGATACTCCGGGTGGATCGGGAACATGTGGTGGTTCTCGCCGGTCTTGCCGAGGTTGTTGTACCCAAGTTCCAGCACGACCTTCGGATCGACTGCCAGCTGGATCGCCGAGCGGACGGCCTTGTCCTTGTAGAGGTCCGAAGACGAGTTCATCCGTACGACGATGGTCGAGGCGGTGGTGAGTTCTTCCTTCACCAGGCCCATGCCGTCGAGGATGTCGATGAATTCGCCCACCGATTCATAGTTCGCGTCCACCTCGTCCGACGAGAACAGCGCGACCATCGCGGCCGGGTCGGTGCCGAAGTCGATGTAGTGGATTTCATCCAGCGGCGCGGTGCCGCCCCACCAGGTGTGGTTCGGCGCGCGCACGAGGATTGCCTTCTGGCCGACCGAGACTTCCTGCGGGACGTAGGGGCCGGTCCCGATCGGGTTCGCGGCCGGGTCCTCGCCGTCCTTGAACGAGGAATGCACCACGGCGGCCGGGTAGTCGGACAGGTTTGCGATCACGGCAATGTCCGAAGCGGTCAGGTTCAATTGCACGGTCGAGTCGTCGACCTTGACCACAGCGCCCTCGCGCAGCGTCTTGGTGGCTTCGTCAACGAGGCCGGGGAAGCGCGAGGCCATCGCGTTGCCCTCGACGTTGCCGTCGGTCCAGCGGGCGAAGTTGCGGACGACGTCATCGGCGGTGAAGGCGTCGCCGTTGTTCCAGGTCACGCCGGGGCGGATCTTCATGGTGTACTGGGTCGCATCCTCGTTGGCTTCCCAGCTTTCCAGGAGACGACCTTCGAATGTGCCATCGTTGTTGTACTGGACCAGATATTCCAGCCAGCCGCGGTAGACGTTGGCGATCTGCGGCCAGTCGGCCAGACGCGGGTCCTTGGTGCCTTTGACTTCCATCGCGACGCGGATCGTGCCGCCGACCTTGGCTTCCTGCGCCTGCGCCGGGGCGGGCAGGCCGATCAGGCCATAGGCCGCCGCGGCCGAGACGCCAAGAGCGGTGGTGCGGGTCAGGAATTCGCGGCGGCTCAGCTTGCCCTCGGCATATTCAGCGGCATACATCGTCGCGGCAGAGTGCAGCCCGCCCTCGTGGTTCATGTCTTTCATTCTCGTCTCCCTGTCAGGTTTTTTTCATTCTTTGTGGCGACGCAGAACCCCTTGCCGCATCACGACCAAAGCCGTTTCCGCGACTTGCGCGACCTGCGCACCCCCATGCCTATTGCGCATTTTTTTCGACCTTGCGTCAACGACTGGTTTCGACGGTTGGCGTCCAAAAACGACACGAATACGTCGATTTCTTTACCGGTTGGGAAAAAGTCATCCGGCGCGGCGGAAGGCGGTCGGTGACTTTCCCGTGAGATGCTGGAAGGCCCGGGTGAAGTAGGCGGGCGAGTTGAAACCCAGCTGTTCGGCGATCTTGCCGACGGGGATCCTTGTCTCGGCCAGCAGCTTGCGGGCTTCAAAGATCCGGCGATCCTGCAGCAGCGCGCTGGCTGGGCGGCCGCAGGCGGTGTTGCAGCACCGCGTCAGATGGGTGGGGGTCACGCCAAGGGCGGCAGCGAAATCGGCCACGTTCATGCCGGTGCGGAAGTTCCGCTCCAGCAACGCGGTATAGCGCGCGACCAGGCGGCGGGTCGCGTCCTGGCGTGGGCTTTCCAGCGGATCGGCCTTTTTCGCCTGCCGTTCCAGCCAGACGCCGAGGAGGCCGACATAGGCCTCAGTCGCGCGTTCGTGGGCCGGGGTGTCGCTTTCCAGTTCCCGCAGGATCGAATCAAGCAGGACGTTCACCTCTTGCTGGGCGTGGACTTCGCGGATGCGAAGATGCAGCGGCGACTTGGGCAGGACGACCTTCGGATCGCGGCCGAAGAAGACCGCCGTGCCGAAGACCTGCGGCCCGGCTTCGAACCCGTGCATGACGCCAGCGGGAATGAAGACCGCATTATGTGCCGTGTAGCCGCGCGTCACCCCCGAGATCGTGATGCGGCCCTGGCCCTTGGTAAACCACAGGAGGCAGGGTTCGGAAAGCGAACGCATCGCCTCGACCCGCCAGCGGCCCCCGGCCGAGAGGCGGGGAATGGCGACGAGACGAAGCGACGAGGCGGGTGCAGACTTGAGCATTTCGCGGCAGATCCTGTGGCAAAGGCGCTGACGCAAGCAGTAAAGCAGGGCAGGCAGGCGGACCCAAGCAAATTCCGGCAGGCGACGGGGCACTTGTCCACCGATGTTCCATTATCTTGTGTAAAAGCCTGTGGATAAGCGGAAAGCCGCTGCAACTGCGGCGTGCAAGTATCCGTCAGGGAAGGGAAACCTGCTGCCACGCCTTCATGTTCGATCTGAACCAGGTCCGCTGCCGCTTGGCATATTGCCGGCTGGCCAATGTTGCGGCGTCAACAGCCTGATCCAGCGACATCTCTCCCCGCAGATGCGCAATCAGCTCGGGCCCGCCGATGGCCTTCGAGGAAGGGCGTCGTGGGTCCCAGCCGGGCAGGTTGCTGCGTGCTTCCTCAAGCGCGCCGTCCGTGAGCATCTGCTGAAAGCGCCGCCCGATCCGGTCGTTCAGCCAGTCGACCTCGGGTACCAGAACCAGCGGTTCGGCTTCGGCGAGCGGCAGAAGCGGGGCCGGTGTTGCGTCCTGCCAGCTTGCGAGTCCCCGGCCCGTGGCGCGCAGGACCTCCCACGCGCGCTGGACGCGAACCGGGTTCAGCCGGTCGATCCGTGCTGCGGTGGCAGGGTCGAGGTCCGCCAGCAGAGCCTCGCGTCCCTCGGCCTCCATCCGGGCGTCGGCCTCTGCCCTTATCTCGGGTGGGACATCCGGAACCTCTGCCAGCCCCCGGGTCAAGGCATTGAAATTCAGGCCGGTTCCGCCGACGATCACCACCGGGTGTGCCAGAAGCGGCGCGACCTCGCGCAGCCAGTGGCCGACGGAATAGGCCGCGTCGCGGGGGACGTGGCCATAAAGCGCATGGGGCAGGGCGGCCTCGTCCGCGACACTGGGTCGGGCAGTCAGGATGCGCCAGTTGGCATAGACCTGCAGTGCATCGGCATTGACGATGAGCCGGCCATCGCGCGCGGCAAGCTCCAGTGCCAGTGCGGATTTGCCGCTGGCAGTGGGGCCTGCGATCAGGACCGGAGCCTCGCGTGATATGCCGTCGATGCGCACCAGAAACCCCGGTTGAACCCGCCGCGGTTTTGCGACATTTTGCGCGCCAGTCCAAACATAAAACGAAATGCAGGGGTCCCATGCCGGAGACAGCCACCAAATACAGCCGCGTGATGCTGAAGATCAGTGGCGAGGCGCTGATGGGCGACCAGGGCTATGGCCTGCACCCGCCGACCGTGAAGCGCATCGCCGAAGAGGTGAAGTCGGTCCGCGACCTGGGCGTCGAGATTTGCATGGTCATCGGCGGCGGCAACATCTTCCGCGGCCTTGCGGGCAGCGCGCAGGGGATGGAGCGGACGACGGCCGACTATATGGGGATGCTTGCCACGGTGATGAACGCGCTGGCGATGCAGTCGGCGCTGGAGAGCCTTGGGGTGTTCACCCGCGTGATCAGCGCCATCCCGATGGACCAGGTCTGCGAGCCCTACATCCGCCGCCGCGCCGTCCGGCACCTGGAGAAGAAGCGGGTCTGCATCTTCGCGGCCGGGACGGGGAACCCCTATTTCACCACTGACACCGCGGCGACCCTGCGGGCGTCCGAGATGGCCTGCCAGGCGATCTTCAAGGGGACCAAGGTGGACGGGGTCTATGACAAGGACCCGAAGAAGCATGCCGATGCCAAGCGCTATGACCATGTGACCTATGACGAGGTGCTGGAGAAGCACCTGGGCGTGATGGACGCGACCGCCATCGCGCTGGCCCGCGACAACAACCTGCCGATCATCGTCTTCAGCCTGGACGAGCCGGGCGGGTTCCGCGGCATCCTTGCGGGCGAGGGCACCTATACGCGCGTGCAGGACTAAGCCGGGGCCTGGGACGGGGCCGTCGGCCTCTCTGGCACCCGGGCTGCCACCCGCTTCCGCAAGCATGACGTGCGCCGGGGTCGGGAGCTTTGGCCTATACCCGGGCGGCGCGGCTCTGCTATAGAGCGCAAAATCGCGGGCGCCGGCCCGCAGGGGAAGTGAAGGACCAGTCCGATGGCACATGAAGAGATCACGATCGACACCGATGCAATCCAGCGCCGGATGGACGGCGCGATGGCGGCGCTGAAGACCGAATTCGCCTCGCTGCGGACGGGCCGTGCCTCGGCCTCGATCGTCGAGCCGATCCAGGTCGACGCCTACGGCCAGATGACGCCGATCAACCAGCTGGGCACGGTGAACGTCCCCGAGCCGCGGATGGTCGTGATCAACGTCTGGGACAAGGCGATGATCGGCAAGGTCGAGAAGGCGATCCGCGAGTCCGGCATCGGCATCAACCCGGTCACCGACGGCCCGCTGATCCGCCTGCCGATCCCCGAGCTGAACGAGGAACGCCGCCGCGAATTGACCAAAGTTGCCGCGCAATATGCCGAGGCCGCCAAGGTGGCGATTCGCAACGTGCGCCGCGACGGCATGGACCAGATCAAGAAGGCCAAGACGCAAGGGATGAGCGAGGATGACCAGAAGTTCTGGTCGGACGAGGTTCAGGACCTGACCGACAAGGCGATCGCCGCCGTCGACAAGGCGCTCGAGGCCAAGCAGGCAGAGATCATGCAGGTCTGACCTGCATCGGGAGGGTGGCGATTGTCGAAGGACCTGCAGGTGGGCGTCGCGATGCGGCCGGTCAACCACCTGGCAATCATCATGGACGGCAATGGCCGCTGGGCCACGAACCGGGGCTGGGCGCGCCTCGTCGGTCACCGCAAGGGTGCCGAGCGGGTGCGAGAAATCGTCAAGGCGGCGCCCGACCTCGGCATTCGCTGGCTGACGCTTTACGCCTTCTCGACCGAGAACTGGAAGCGGTCGACCGAGGAAGTGCTGGGCCTGATGGCGATCTTCGCGCGCTATATCGAGCGTGAGGCGGATCGGCTGGCCAAGGCCGGCGTGCGGATGCGTTTCATCGGTGACCGCAGCCGGCTGGACCCCAAGCTCCAGCGCATGATGGCCGGGATCGAGGCGCGGACGGCCGGGTTCGACCGGCTGAACCTGACGGTGGCGATCAACTACGGCGGCCGGGACGAGATCGTGCGCGCCGTGCGCAAGATCGCCGAGGCGGCGGCGCAGGGCATCCTCGACCCGCGCCACGTCACCGAGGCGGCTTTCGCGGAACGGCTGGATACCGGTGGCCTGCCCGACCCTGACCTGGTGATCCGCACCAGCGGCGAGACGCGGACCTCGAACTTCCTGCCCTGGCAGGCGGCCTATGCCGAGTATGAGTTCACCGAGACGCTCTGGCCGGATTTCGGGCCGGAGGA
>JAIXZY010000080.1 GCA_027489355.1 Paracoccaceae bacterium
CAAGACCACCGGGGAGGCGATCTGATGCTCGACGCAAGCAAATACACGCCCCGCCTGAAGGCCGCCTACGGTGAGAAGCTCCGTGGCGCGATGAAGTCGGAATTCGGCTACAAGAACGACATGCAGATCCCGCGCCTGGACAAGATCGTCCTGAACATGGGCGTCGGCGAAGCGGTCAAGGACACCAAGAAGGTGAAGCAGGCTGCCGAGGAACTTGGCCAGATCGCCGGTCAGATGGCCGTGATCACCAAGGCCAAGAAGTCGATCGCCGGCTTCCGTGTCCGTGAAGAAATGCCGCTCGGCTGCAAGGTCACCCTCCGTGGCGACCGGATGTACGAATTCCTCGACCGGCTCATCAACGTGGCTCTGCCCCGCGTCCGCGACTTCCGCGGCGTGAAAGGCACCAGCTTCGACGGCCGCGGCAACTATGCCATGGGCCTGAAAGAGCACATCGTGTTCCCCGAAATCAACTTCGACAAGGTCGACGAGGTTCTGGGGATGGACATCATCATCTGCACCACCGCGAAAACCGACGCGGAAGCCAAGGCGCTGTTGAAGCATTTCAACATGCCCTTCACGTCGTAAGCCGCGAGGAACCTGAGATATGGCAAAGAAATCCATGGTGAACCGCGAAGTGAAGCGGGCGAAGTTGGTGAAGCAGCATGCTTCCAAGCGCGCCAGCCTCAAGGCGGTGATCAACGACCAGTCGAAGCCGATGGAAGAGCGTTTCAAGGCGACTCTGAAACTGGCCGAGATGCCCCGCAACTCGTCGGCGACGCGGATCCACAACCGCTGCCAGCTGACGGGCCGTCCGCATGCGTTCTACCGCAAGCTCAAACTCTCGCGCATCATGCTGCGTGACCTGGCCTCGTTCGGCCAGATCCCCGGCATGGTCAAGTCCAGCTGGTAAGGGAGGCATCACATGTCCATGAACGATCCTCTCGGCGATATGCTGACCCGTATCCGCAACGCCCAGATGCGCGGCAAGTCCACCGTGACGACCCCCGCCTCGACGCTGCGCGCCCGTGTCCTGGAAGTGCTCCTGAACGAAGGCTACATCCGTGGCTTCGAGAAGTCGGACACTGCCAACAAGCAGGGCGAATTCACCATCAGCCTGAAGTACTACGAAGGCGAGCCCGTGATCCGCGAACTGAAGCGTGTCTCGAAGCCCGGCCGTCGCGTGTACATGGGGGTGAGCGAGCTTCCCTCGGTCCGCAACGGACTGGGCGTCGCCATCGTCTCGACCCCGAAGGGCGTTCTGTCGGATGCAAATGCACGCGCTGCCAATGTCGGCGGCGAAGTGCTTTGCACCGTGTTCTGAGGAGGGTGGAATGTCTCGTATCGGCAAGAAACCCGTCACGCTCGTCAAAGGCACCTCTGCCTCGATCAGCGGCCAAACCATCGAAGTGAAGGGCCCGAAAGGGACCCGTTCCTTCACCGCGGGCGACGATGTCACGCTGACCATCGAGGGCGATACCGTCAAGGTGACCCCGCGTGGCCTGTCGAAGCGTGCGCGCCAGCAGTGGGGCATGACCCGCTCGATGATCGCGAACCTCGTCACCGGCGTTTCCACCGGCTTCAAGTCGGAACTGGAAATCCAGGGCGTCGGCTACCGCGCCGCGATGGCCGGCAACGTGCTGAAACTGTCGCTGGGCTATTCCCACGAAGTGAACTTCGACGTGCCGAAGGGGGTGACCATCACCGTCCCGAAGCAGACCGAAATCACCGTGGAAGGCATCGACCAGCAGCAGGTCGGCCAGGTGGCAGCGAACATCCGCGAATGGCGCGCGCCCGAGCCCTACAAGGGCAAAGGCATCCGCTACAAGGATGAGTACATCTTCCGCAAGGAAGGCAAGAAGAAGTAAGGGTGGCGAACATGGCAAACAACAAGAGAGAGTTGTTCCTCAAGCGCCGCCTGCGCGTCCGGAACAAGATCAAGGCGACCTCGCATGGCCGCCTGCGGCTGTCGGTGCACCGGTCCTCGAAGAACATCAGCGTCCAGCTGATCGACGACGTGAAGGGTGTGACGATCGCTTCGGCTTCCACGCTCGAGAAGGATCTCGGCGTGGTCGGCAAGAACAACATCGAGGCTTCGGCCAAGGTGGGCGCGGCGATTGCCGAGCGGGCGAAGAAGGCGGGCGTCGAAGAGTGCTACTTCGACCGCGGCGGCTTCCTGTTCCACGGCAAGATCAAGGCGCTTGCCGATGCGGCTCGCGAAGGCGGTCTGAAGTTCTGATCCAGTGGGCGGCCTACGGGCCGCCCCGATGATCCGGGGGTGTCCCTGCGGCACCCACCAGGATTGGCTTTAACGGCACAACGTGCCACCACGAAGGAATTGCCATATGGCAGAACGTGAGAACCGCCGGGAGCGTCGTGACGACCGTCGCGACAACCGCCCGGAAGAAACCCCGGAATTCGCCGACCGTCTGGTCGCGATCAACCGCGTCTCGAAAACCGTCAAGGGTGGCAAGCGTTTCGGCTTTGCGGCTCTCGTCGTCGTCGGTGACCAGCGCGGTCGCGTCGGCTTCGGCAAGGGCAAGGCCAAGGAAGTGCCGGAAGCGATCCGCAAGGCCACCGAGCAGGCCAAGCGCTCGATGATCCGCGTCGCGCTCAAGGACAGCCGCACGCTGCACCACGACATGGAAGGCCGCCACGGCGCCGGCAAGGTCGTGATGCGGACCGCCGTGGCCGGTACCGGCATCATCGCCGGCGGCCCGATGCGCGCCGTGTTCGAGATGCTGGGCGTTCAGGACGTCGTCGCCAAGTCGATCGGCTCGCAGAACCCCTACAACATGATCCGCGCCACCATCGACGGGCTGAAGCACGAAGCCTCGCCCCGTTCGGTCGCGCAGCGTCGTGGCAAGAAGGTCGCCGAAATTCTTCGGAAGCCCGAAGCCGAAACCGTGGAGGCCTGAGCATGGCTGCCAAGAAAACCATCGTCGTGAAGCAGATCCGTTCGGCCGCCCGCCGTCCGGCCGTGCAGACCGCGACCCTGAAGGGCCTGGGCCTGAACAAGCTGAACCGCACCCGCGAGTTGGAAGATACCCCTTCCGTCCGCGGCATGGTGAACTCGATCAGCCACCTGGTGCAGATCATCGAAGAGCGCGGCTAAGCTTCGCGCCCGCGTAGGGTGGGCAATCTGCCCACCATTCGAGCAAGATCAAACGCCCCGCCAGACCGGCGGGGCGTTTCGCATTCGTCAATGGGCCGGATCAGTTCCCGCTGCAGCCGCCTTGACCGCCGCTCTGGCCGCGGTTCTGCTGCCCGCCGCCGTTTTCCTTCAGGCGGCCGTCGTCCGAGCTTTGGACTTCGCCCTGACCCTGCTTTCCTCCACCGTTCTCTTTCAGACGGCCGTCGGTTTCCCGGTTCTTCACGTCACCCTGACCGACATCGCTGCGCGCCGATTGGCCGCCGGATTGCCCGCCCGACTTGCTACCGGACTGACCGCCCGATTGGTTCTGGTTGTTCGCCATTTTCCGTGATCTCCGCTGCCTACCCGCCAGGAGATCCGACGGGCATATGGAGAGAACAGGCCGGAATGGCCTCCTGTTTCTGCAAAACTTTGCAGGCCCCCTCAGACGGCCGCCGCCAGCGCATAGAGCGCCATCGTCACCACGATCAGCGAGCCGACCGTGTAGAACGTTGCCCGCAGCTCGTGCGACTGAGCCGTGGCATAGGCGACTGCATGGGCCGCGCGCGCGGCAAGGAAGCCGTACATCAGCACTTGCGCCAGCCATAGCGGCGGCGCGACCGCGACGAAGACCAGCCCCGCGGCCCAGAAGGCCGGAATGTTCTCAAGGTCATTGCGGTGCATTCGGCGGGATCGGTCGACGTAATCGTTGATCTCAAGCTGCTTCGGGTCCGGCGCGGTGTTGAGAAGTCCCGGCCGCAAATCTTCGGGCGCTGCATAGCCTCCGCCGACCTTCATCATCCGGTAGACCGTCATCCAGCCTTGGCCCATCACTTTCAGCACGGTCAGGGCCGTGGCAATGATCCAGGTGACGAAGACCGGGTTCTCGATGGAATACGCGCTCATCCCTGTTCCTCCCCCAAGGAACAGCGTCGGAATCGCGGAGGCGTCTGTCAATGAGGCGTTGGCGAGGACCGCATCCTGCCTGTCGCAAAAGCTTACCCTGCGTCATCTGTGCGGTGCTACGCTTGGCTCGGCGACTCAACCCTGCCCGGCGAGGGGCAGGGGGTCGCGATCAGGGAGGACACCCATGACCACTCATTACGCCGGCGGCTGCCAGCACGTCCACGTGACCGCCACCGCAGAACCGATCGACAACCATGAATGCCACTGCAACGTCTGCAAGTCCGTGACCGGCCAGCACACGACGCATGTCGCCTTCTTCAACCACAAGGACATCCAGGTTGACCACCCCGAGCTGATGAACCGGGTCCCGTTCAACAAGGACAACCCGAACGGCCCGCTGGAGATCTGCGTCTGCAAGGAATGCGGGGCGGCGCTCATGCTCGACGACAAGCAGGGCCGCATCCGTGTCGCCGTGCCGAATGTGATGGGCTATGACGACTCGAAGTTCCCCAAGGCCACCTACCATGCCTTCTGGGATGAGACGAAGGGCTATCCCGCCCCGCAGGACGGCCGCCCCGTCTATTCGGGTCTGCAGCCAAGTTTCGTCTGGCCGCAGGGGCACTGACCGGCCCTTTCCAAGGGTTAACCCCACCCTAACGGAAAATCGCAAGCCTTTGGAATCATTCCACAAGGCGAGACTGTCCACCGTGGACAGCCTCGCCCTTGCTTTTCGGGGTCCCGTGCTGTATCGCCGCCCGGTGGCCGATCCTGGCCATGAGAATCAAGAAAAGCCGTGGGTGTCCCGTTCTCGCTTCGGGGGCACATCCGGCAAGGAGAAGCGACATGAAACTGCATGAACTCGCCGACAACGAAGGCGCGGCGAAGAAGAAGAAGCGCGTTGCGCGCGGCCCGGGTTCGGGCAAGGGCAAGACCGCCGGCCGGGGTATCAAGGGCCAGTCGTCCCGCTCGGGCGTGGCGCTGGGTGGCTACGAAGGCGGCCAGATGCCGCTCTACCGCCGCCTGCCGAAGCGCGGCTTCACCAAGCCGAACAAGCTGCACTACTCGGTGGTCAACCTGGGCCTGATCGAGAAGTTCATTGCTGCCGGCAAGCTGAACGCCAAGGAAGAGATCACCGAAGACGCGCTGGTCGCAGCCGGTGTGACCTCGAACAAGCGCGACGGCATCCGCGTGCTGGCCAAGGGCGAGCTGAAATCCAAGGTCAACCTGACCGTCACCGGCGCGTCGGCTTCGGCCGTCGAAGCCGTGGAAAAGGCCGGCGGCAAGGTCACGCTGCTGGCACCTGTGGCGGCTGCGGCTGAATAAGCATTGTGAGCGGCCGCAAGGTCGCTTACATCACACCAAGTTTTCCCGCGCCGCCGAACCGGAGAACGGTCCGGCGGCGCTTGGCTTGAAAGAGACCTGACATGGCATCTGCTGCAGAGCAAATGGCGGCGAACCTCAGCTGGGGCATGCTCGGCAAGGCAACCGACCTGCGCCAACGCATCTTCTTCACGATCGGCCTTCTCATCGTCTACCGGCTGGGGACCTACATCCCCGTTCCGGGCATCGACGGCGAGGAGCTGCGGCAGTTCATGCAGCAGGCAGGGCAGGGGATCGGCGGGATGCTGAACCTCTTCACCGGCGGCGCGATCAGCCGGATGGGGATCTTCGCGCTGGGGATCATGCCCTACATCAGTGCCTCGATCATCGTGCAGCTGCTGGGGACGATGTACGGCCCGTGGCAGCAGCTGAAGAAAGAGGGCGAACAGGGCCGCAAGAAGCTGAACCAGTACACCCGCTACGGCACCGTGGCGCTGGCGATCCTGCAGGGCTACGGCATCGCCATGTCTATCCAGGGCGGCGGGCTTGCTCACAGCCCGGGCCTCTTCTTCGTCGCCTCCTGCGTCATCACGCTGGTTGGCGGCACCATGTTCCTGATGTGGCTGGGCGAGCAGATCACCGCCCGCGGCATCGGCAACGGTATCTCGCTGATCATCTTCGTGGGCATCGTTGCCGAGATCCCGCGCGCAATCGCCCAGTTCTTCGAACAGGGCCGGTCGGGCGCGCTGTCGACTCCGGTGATCCTGGGTGTGATCCTGATGGTAGTCGTGGTGATTGCCTTCGTCGTCTTCATGGAGCGTGCGCTGCGGAAGATCTCGATCCTCTACCCGCGCCGCCAGGTCGGGATGAAGGTCTATGAGGGCGGCTCGTCGCACCTGCCGATCAAGGTCAACCCGGCGGGCGTCATCCCGGCAATCTTCGCGTCTTCGATCCTGCTTCTGCCGACGACGGTCTCCACCTTCTCGGGCGGTGGCACCAATCCGGTCCTTTCCTGGCTGGCGGCGAACCTTGGCTATGGCCAGCCGCTGCACCTGGTGTTCCTGGCGGCGATGATCGTGTTCTTTGCCTATTTCTATACTCTGAACGTTTCGTTCAAGGTCGATGAGGTCGCCGAGAACCTGAAGAACCAGAACGCCTCGGTTCCGGGTATCCGTCCCGGCAAGAAGACCGAGGAATACCTGGAGTATGTCGTGAACCGGGTTCTGGTCCTGGGGGCGGCCTATCTTGCGGCCGTCTGCCTGTTGCCGGAAGTGCTGATCAGCCGCGTGGGCATTCCGTTCTACTTCGGCGGCACGTCGGTCCTTATTGTCGTCTCGGTCACGATGGACACGATCCAGCAAGTCCAGTCGCATCTTCTGGCCCACCAGTACGAGGCGCTGATCGAAAAGTCGCAGCTGCGCGGGAAGAAGAAGTCCGGCGCCGCCAAGCCCCCGGCACGGCGCTGATCCCATGGCAAACATCATCCTTCTGGGACCGCCTGGGGCGGGCAAGGGAACGCAAGCCAAACGTCTGGAAGAGGCGCGCGGCATGGTGCAGCTCTCGACCGGGGACATGCTGAAAGAAGCGATCGCCAAGGGGACCGAGCTGGGCAAGCGGGTCGAGGGCATCATGGCCCGAGGCGAGCTCGTCACGGACGAGATCGTGATCGGCCTGATTGAGGCGAAGATGCATGACGGTGCCAAGGGCGGATTCATCTTTGACGGCTTCCCTCGCACGCTGAAACAGGCCGACGCGCTGGGTGAGCTGATGACCCGGACGGGCACGACGCTGGACCACGTCATCGAGATGCAGGTTGACGACGCGGCGCTGGTGGCACGGGTCACGGGCCGGTTCACCTGCGGAAATTGCGGCGCGGTTTACCACGACGTCACCCACCCGACCAAGATTGCGGGAACCTGCGACGTTTGCGGTTCTACCAACCTGAAGCGGCGGGCCGATGACAACGAGGAAACCCTCAAGACGCGGCTGATGGAATATTACAAGAAGACCTCGCCGCTGATCGGCTACTACTATGCCAAGGGGCAGCTTTCCGCCGTCGACGGGCTGGCCGAAGTGGATGCCGTTGCCGAAGCCATCGCCAAGGTTCTTGACAAAGCCTGAAAAACTGTTCCTGCGGCCTTGACGGCCCCGGGAAATGCCCTTATTGCACGGCGTCCCGCGGTGGAATCGCCTTGCGGGCCTTCCATATTGGAAGTTCGTATCGCCGGGTTAATGGCCCGTGCGGTGTTGTGAAAAAAGGTTCTGGCGCTACGGAACCGCAACAGAAGAAGGACGACACGTTTGGCACGTATTGCTGGCGTCAACATTCCGACCGCGAAACGGGTTCCGATCGCGCTCACCTACATCACCGGGATCGGCCCCCACACCGCCCAGACCATTTGCGAAGCGCTGAAGATCGACACCGCGCGCCGCGTCAACCAGCTGACCGACGCTGAAGTTCTGGCGATCCGCGAATACATCGACGCCAACCTGACCGTCGAAGGCGACCTGCGCCGCGAAGTCACGATGAACATCAAGCGTCTGATGGACCTGGGCTGCTATCGTGGCCTGCGTCACCGCAAGGGCCTGCCGGTCCGCGGCCAGCGCACCCACACCAACGCCCGCACCCGCAAAGGCCCCGCGAAGGCCATTGCCGGCAAGAAGAAATAAGGGGGGCTGACAGATGGCACGTGATACCAAGGCCGCCCGCGGCAAGAAAAAAGAACGCAAGAACATCGCCGCCGGCGTGGCGCATGTGAACTCGTCGTTCAACAACACCAAGATCCTGATCTCGGACGTCCAGGGCAATGCGATCTCGTGGTCGTCCTCGGGCACCATGGGGTTCAAGGGCTCGCGCAAGTCGACCCCCTATGCCGCCCAGATGGCTGCCGAAGACGCTGGCCGCAAGGCGCAGGAACACGGCGTCCGCACGCTGGAAGTCGAAGTGCAGGGTCCGGGTTCGGGCCGCGAATCGGCTCTGCGGGCTCTGGCTGCCGTCGGCTTCCAGATCACCTCGATCCGCGACGTGACCCCGCTGGCGCACAACGGCTGCCGCCCGCCGAAGCGTCGCCGCGTCTAAGGCATTGATTTTTGCCGGGCCGTGGGGGTGTTCCCTCGCGGCCCGGTTTTCGTCGTTTACGATCCTCGGGCGTCCGCCGGCTTCGGACATCGGCAGCGGACAAGAATAGGGGCTTCAGAATGATCCATAAGAACTGGCAGGAACTCATCAAGCCGACGCAGCTGGTCGTGAAGCCGGGGGCCGATGCCGCCCGCGTCGCGACGGTGATCGCCGAGCCCCTGGAGCGTGGCTTCGGCCTTACGCTGGGCAACGCGCTGCGCCGCGTGCTGATGTCGTCCCTGCAGGGGGGCGCGATCACCTCGGTCCAGATCGACAACGTGCTGCACGAATTCTCCTCGGTCGCGGGCGTGCGCGAGGACGTGACGGACATCGTCCTGAACCTGAAGGGCGTGAGCATCAAGATGGATGTGGACGGCCCGAAGCGGCTGTCGATCTCGGCCAAGGGGCCCGGCGTCGTCACGGCCGGTGACATCTCGGAATCGAACGGCATCGAGGTCCTGAACAAGGACCACGTGATCTGCCACCTGGACGAAGGTGCCGACGTCTTCATGGAGCTCACCGTGAACACCGGCAAGGGCTATGTCTCGGCCGACAAGAACCGCCCGGAAGATGCGCCCATCGGACTGATCCCGATCGATGCGATCTATTCGCCGGTCAAGAAGGTCAGCTACGAAGTCACCCCGACCCGCGAGGGCCAGGTGCTGGACTATGACAAGCTGACCATGAAGATCGAGACCGATGGCAGCCTGACGCCGGATGACGCCGTGGCCTATGCCGCGCGCATCCTGCAGGACCAGCTGTCGATCTTCGTGAACTTCGAGGAACCCGAATCCGCCAAGGTGGGCGAGATCGACTCGGGCCTCGAGTTCAACCCGCTGCTGCTGAAGAAGGTGGACGAGCTGGAGCTTTCGGTCCGTTCGGCCAACTGCCTGAAGAACGACAACATCGTCTACATCGGCGACCTGATCCAGAAGACCGAAGCCGAGATGCTCCGCACCCCGAACTTCGGCCGCAAGTCGCTGAACGAGATCAAGGAAGTGCTGTCTGGCATGGGCCTGCATCTCGGCATGGACGTCGAAAGCTGGCCGCCCGAGAACATCGAGGACCTGGCCAAGCGCTTCGAGGACCAGTTCTGAATTCGGAAGGGCGGGGCTTGATTCCCGCCCGACCTTCTACCCGGGCAATCCCGCCCCAACGACGCGGTCCGCACGCACGGGCTGCAACACAAAGCAAAACAGACGTCAGGAGACCATCATGCGTCACGCCCGCGGCTATCGCCGCCTGAACCGCACCCACGAACACCGCAAGGCGCTGTTCGCCAACATGGCCGGCTCGCTGATCGAGCACGAGCAGATCAAGACCACGCTGCCGAAGGCCAAGGAACTGCGCCCGATCATCGAGAAACTGGTCACGCTGGCCAAGCGCGGCGACCTGCACGCCCGCCGTCAGGCTGCAGCCCAGCTCAAGCAGGACGAGCATGTCGAGCGTCTGTTCGCTATCCTCGGCCCCCGCTACAAGGACCGTCAGGGCGGGTATGTCCGCATCCTGAAGGCTGGCTTCCGCTATGGCGACATGGCCCCGATGGCCATCATCGAGTTCGTCGACCGCGACACCGCGGCAAAGGGCGCCGCCGACCGGGCGCGTGCGGAAGCGGCGGAAGCCTGATCCGTCACGCAGCGTCGAATTATGGACGGCCCGCCACACGGCGGGCCTTTTCCATTGAAAAGGTTGAATTCTTAACTTGTTTCCGCCATGGATTGGCTATCTTGAAAAGGTAACCGTTAGGACCAAGATCAATTCTTAGTAGAATCAGCCGTGCGAGTTAGGAAAGTGATCGGGAATGTCCGAACGGAAGGCGATAACCGTGTTGCTTGAGCAGCTGGATCGGCTGGCCCCCATGGGGTACACCGTCGGGCTCCACATCCGGTTTGCCACGCCGTTGATCTACAAAAGCTCGTATCCCGCGGCCTGGGTCGAACATTACAACAGCCATTCCTACTACTTGCGCGATCCGCTGGTGTTCTGGGGCGTCGGCGTCGAAGGTACCACGCGGTGGAGCGCGATTCCCCTGCCAGATCCGTTTGGCGTCATGAAGAAGGCCGCGAACCACGGCCTGAAATATGGCGCCGTTTCTTCTTATGGACCCATCACCTCGCGGTCGATCGTCGGCATCAGCCGGTCCGACAGGGAATTCACCGATGAGGAGATCGGGCAACTCAAGGAAGTGACTATCCAGCTGCACATTGAGGCAAAGCCGCCCTCGGATCTGACGAAAGCTCAGATCGAGGCGCTGCAATGCCTTGCCAACGGGGACAGGCATGCTGCGGCGGCGGAAAAACTTGGCATCACGGAAAGCGCCTTCAAGGCGCGCGTCCAGTCGGCCCGCATCCGGCTGGAGGCGCGGACTGCCTCGGAAGCGATCCGCAAGGCCCGGGAATATCGGCTGCTTTGATTCAGACTGTCCCCTTCGAAGGTTCATGGACGACCAGAAGAAGGAGAATGAAGAATGGAAGCCACCACGTTGTCTTACGACAACCTCCACAATCATGGCGAGCTGTTCGCGAACATGTTCCGGGCAAGACACCGGACGTTCATCCAGAATGCCAAGTGGGATCTGCCGGAAGCCAACGGCATGGAGTTCGACCAGTATGATACCCCGGCAAGCCGCTGGGTCTGCGTGCACAAGAATGGAGAGGTGATGGCCGGTGTCCGCCTGACGCCGACGACGCACCGCTGTGGCATCTACACCTACATGATCCGCGACGCGCAACGCGGCCTGCTTGAAACCATCCCGCGCGACCTGCTGAACTTTGAGGCGCCGGTGGATCCGAACATCTGGGAATCAAGCCGGGTCTTCGTGTCGAATGACGTTCCGGCCGCCGACCGGCTGCGCGTGCAGATGCAGCTGATCCACGAGATGGTGGTCTCGGCGCGTGACCTGGGGGCGACGACGCTGCTGGGGATCATTCCCGAGAATTCGCCCCGCCTGGCGCGTCGCGTGGGTCTGGACTGCGTCCCCTCGGGTCCAGTGATGGACACCGGGGGCAGCCGTTCGGTCTGCGTCACAATCAGCATGGCGACCAAGCTGCATTGAGAGCGACCGCTTCACGTCGCACCGCCGACTTTACGCGGCGTCCGGGATTGGCATTGCAATACCGTCAGCCTATGGTTGTGCGGTATGCTGTGATTTGTTGAGTGAAGATGAGTGTAAGAACCCGTATCGACGTCGAATTGCAGAACCTGGCACGACTGGCATCCGCAGGTTATTTCATTGGACTGCACATCCGGTTCACGTCTCCGCTGTTCACGTTCCAGACCTACGATCAGCGCTGGATCGACCACTACACCGAGAACGGCTACGTCCTGCGCGATCCGATGACCGCCTGGGGTTTTTCCCGGACCGGCTGGATAAGGTGGAGCGATCCGGCCCTCCTGGACCCGTTCGGGCTTTTCAAGGACGCGGCGCGCTACGGGTTGCACTACGGGATCACGGTGGCCTGCGGCCCCATCAAGTCGCGCACCATTGCCAGTTTTGCCCGGTCCGACCGGGAGTTTCGGGATGAGGAAATAGACAAGATTGAGCGCGCGGTCCTGCGGCTGCACGATCTGAGCGAACCCCCCGAAGCACTGACCGAGGCCCAGATCGAGGCCTTGAGATGCATTGCAGGAGGCGACCGGATCGCAGCCGCGGCAGAGAAGCTTGGCATTTCCGAAAGCGCATTGAAGGCACGGATCACCTCGGCCCGCAACCGGCTGATGGCCCGGACGACGGCCGAGGCGATCCAGCGCGCGAAGGACAGCCATCTGATCTGACGTCCGCCCCTGCAAGGTGACGACCAACCCAACCTGCAGGAGGACCCTATGCAGACCACGACGCTTTCCTTTGCCAACATGCACAACCACGGCGAGCTTTTTGCCAACATGCTGCGCGCACGGCGCGAGCTTTTCATCGTCCACAACAAGTGGAACCTGCCCGAGGCGCTGGGGATGGAGTACGACCAGTACGACACTCCGGCCAGCCGCTGGGTCGTTGTCCACGACGAGACCGGCAAGGTACTGGCCGGAAACCGGCTGACCCCCACGACCCATGCCTGCGGCATCTACAGCTACATGATCCGCGACGCGCAGCGCGGGCTGCTCGAGACGATCCCGGCAAACCTGCTGCACGACACCGCGCCGACCGCAGCGCATGTCTGGGAAAGCTCCCGGCTGTTCGTGAGCCACGATGTCCCGGCGGCGATCCGGCGCCGGGTGCATACACAGCTGATCATGCAGCTTGGCGACACGGTGCGCAGCCTGGGCGCAACGCATTGCCTTACGCTTCTGTCCGCGACCTGGCCCCGCTGGGCGGACCGGGTCGGGGTGAAGATGCGCGAGATGGGGCCGGTCCTGGTGATCGACGGGATCGAGAACCAGGTGGTCGAAATGGACTTCTCGGGCACGAAGCATTGATCGCTTCGGGACAGGCGCGGGCTGGTCGCCTGTTGCCTGTCCCGTCGCAAGGCGACAGATTGCGCGGGCCAACAGCCTTCGAGTCGTCACATGCTGCGTCTTGTCCTGCTGATCCTTCTGGTTCTTCCCACCTCTCTTCCTGCCGAGACTGTGGTGCCGCGAAGCACAGCGGAAATCTCGCTCTCCTTTGCGCCCGTGGCGCGCAAGGCTGCACCTGCCGTCGTGAACATCTATGCCCGGCAGGTCGTGCAGGACCGTTCCAACCCCTTTGCGGGCGACCCTTTCTTCGACCAGTTCTTTCGCGACCTGAACGGACCTCCGAGGGTGCAGAACTCCCTGGGGTCAGGTGTCATCGCGGAAGCCGACGGCATCGTGGTGTCGAACTACCATGTCATCGCGGATGCGACGGATATTCGCGTCGTCCTGTCGGACCGGCGCGAATATCCGGCAAAGGTTCTGCTGGCCGATCCGCAGAGCGATCTTGCGGTGCTGAAGGTCGAGGCGGACGAACCTTTGCCGGCGCTGGAGCTGGGCGACAGTGACTCGCTGCAGGTCGGCGACCTTGTCCTGGCCATCGGCAACCCGTTCGGCGTGGGGCAGACCGTCAGCTCGGGCATCGTGTCGGGTCTCGCCCGGTCAGCCCTGCAGGTGGGGGACGGGACCGGTTACTTCGTGCAAACCGATGCGCCGATCAATCCCGGCAACTCTGGCGGGGCGCTGGTCGACATGGACGGCCGCCTGATCGGCATCAACACGGCGATCCTGACGCGCGACGGCGGGTCCAACGGGATCGGCTTCGCGGTGCCCTCGGACCTGGTGGCGGCGGTAATTGCGCAGGCGAAAGCGGGCGAGCCTCACTTCCGCCGCCCCTGGGCGGGGATGACGGCGCAGGAGGTTGACGGCGCCCTGGCCGACGCCTTGGGGCTGGACCGGCCGCTGGGGGTGATGATCACCGCCCTGCATTCGCAAAGCCCCTTCGCAGCAGCGGGATTGCGGGAAGGCGACGTGGTTCTGTCGCTTGGCGGCGCGCCGGTCAACACTCCGCAGGAGTTCCTGTATCGGCTTGCCGTCCTGGGCAATGGCGCCCAGGTCTGCGGCTATGTCCGGGACGGTGCGGTTACCGAGGCGGTGGTCAATCTTGGCCCGGCAGCTGACACGCCGGATCGCGCACTGACCCGGGTGAGCGAGGATGTGATCCTGCGGGGGGCCGTGCTGGCGCGGATCAACCCAGCGGTCATCGCCGAGCTTCGCCTGCCGCTTGATGCCGAGGGGGTAGCGGTCCTGGAAACATCGGACTTTGCTTTCGATATCGGGCTGCATGCTGGCGACATTCTGGTTGCGGTCAACGGGCATCCGGTTTCGACTCCGACCGAGGCGGTGGCCGCCGTGCAAGAACCCTCGCGTCGCTGGCAACTGGACCTGATCCGCAATGGCGAGCCCCTGCGGCTACGGTTCCGGCTTTAGTCCGGTCGCATCGCCCGGTAAGGTGCGCGCATGGCCGATCTTTTCGACATGCCCTCTGCCAGTTCGGACAGCGGTCCCCGGCCGCTGGCGGACCGGTTGCGACCGAAGTCGCTGTCCGAAGTCATCGGGCAGGAAAAGGTCCTGTCGCGCGACGGCCCCTTGGGGGCGATGCTGGCGGCGGGGTCTCTCTCCTCGCTGATCCTTTGGGGGCCGCCGGGGGTAGGGAAGACGACCATCGCGCGGCTGCTGGCGGATGAGACGGACCTGCATTTCGTGCAGATCTCGGCGATCTTCACCGGCGTGCCAGAGTTGCGGAAGGTTTTCGAGGCGGCCAAGCTGCGGCGACAGAACGGCAAGGGGACGCTGCTGTTCGTCGACGAAATCCACCGCTTCAACAAGGCGCAGCAGGATGGCTTCCTGCCGCATATGGAGGATGGGACGATCCTGCTGGTGGGCGCGACCACCGAGAACCCCAGCTTCGAGTTGAACGCCGCACTGCTGTCGCGCAGTCAAGTCATTGTTCTGGAACGGCTTTCCTTGGCAGATCTGGAGCGGCTCGCGCAGCGGGCCGAGAAGGAACTGGGCCGGGCCTTGCCTTTGAAGGGCGAGGCGCGGGAAGCCATGCTGGAGATGGCGGATGGGGATGGGCGGGCGCTGCTGAACCTGATCGAGCAGGTGGCGGCATGGAAGGTCGATCAGAACCTTACCCGTGACCAGCTTTCCCAAAGGTTGATGCGTCGCGCGGCGAAGTACGACAAGTCGGGGGATGAGCATTACAACCTGATCTCCGCCCTTCATAAATCAGTGCGGGGGTCTGACCCCGATGCCGCGCTGTACTGGTTTGCCCGGATGCTGGAGGGGGGCGAGGATCCGCGGTTCCTGGCCCGGCGGATCACCCGGATGGCGGTGGAGGATATTGGCCTGGCCGATCCGCAGGCCGAAGCGGTGTGCCTGGATGGCTGGCAGACCTATGAGCGTCTCGGGTCGCCCGAAGGAGAGCTCGCGCTGGCGCAAGCCGTTGTTTATCTTGCACTCGCGCCGAAGTCGAACGCGGTCTACACGGCCTACAAGGCGGCCCGGGCGGCCGCGCGCGAGACGGGGAGCCTGATGCCGCCCAAGCATATCCTGAATGCACCGACGCGGATGATGAAGGATATCGGCTATGGGGCTGGCTATGCCTATGACCACGATGCCGAGGACGGTTTTTCGGGGCAGAACTACTTCCCCGAGGGCATGAAGCGCCCGGTCTGGTACCTGCCGCCCGAGCGCGGATTCGAACGCGAGCTGAAGAAGCGGGTCGAGTATTTCGCCAAGCTGCGGGCGAAGCGGCAGGACGGGTAGAACGCGGTTAATCAAACGTGTGAACGCGTTTTTCCCAGCGCTATGCAACACCGGTACCGGGCCGCCAGAACGTCTTGAATCGTTGGGTTAAACCTTGCGTCTCAACGACGTTCAGGCCGTATGGAACGGCTCTGATTTCCGTATGGGAACGATACATATGCACGTCTGGTGCGGAAGCGGTTTACCAAGCTTGGCGAATCGCCGGAGGCAAAGGCAAGGTCGCTCCACATTGACAATCCGCTCTGCCCGCCGCAAAGGACCCCAATGTCCCTGACCCTTCCCCTGATCGCGCTTGGCGGCGCCGCGGGCTCGATCCTGCGCTACCTGATGGTTTCGGCCATCGGTGCGCCCTTGGGCACGGCCGCCGTGAACGTTGCAGGCAGCTTCGCAATCGGGGTGCTCTTCGTGGCTCTGGGCAGTCGCGAGGCCTGGCAGTTTCTGCTGATGACCGGCCTTCTGGGCGGGTTCACCACCTTCTCGGCCTTTTCGCTGGACACGCTCAAGCTGGTCGAGACCGGGCAGCCGATGCAGGCGGTGGCCTATGTCCTGGGATCCGTGGCCCTGTCCCTGATCGCGGTCGCGCTTGGCGTGACCCTAGCCCGAGGCCTGACATGACCGTCCAGATGCTGACCGTGACCGAGGACGAAGGAGAGCAGCGGCTGGACAAGTGGCTGCGTCGCCGCTTTCCGCAGCTGAACCAGGTCGCGGTCGAGAAGCTGTGCCGCACGGGGCAGATCCGGGTCGATTCCGGCCGGGTAAAGGCCTCGGACCGGGTGCTGCCGGGCCAGACCGTCCGGGTGCCGCCGTTGCCCGACGCCGCGCCCCGGACCGAGGCGCGAGTGCAAGGCGTGTCGGCAGCCGATGCGCGGATGATCCAGGCGGCGGTGCTGTGGAAGGACGAGCACATGATTGTGCTCAACAAGCCCGCGGGCCTGCCGTCTCAGGGCGGCTCTGGGCAGGGCGACCGGCATGTGGACGGTTTGGCCGAGGCGCTGAAGTTCGGTTACAAGGAAAAGCCGAAGCTGGTGCACCGGCTGGACAAGGACACTTCGGGCGTTCTGATGCTGGCGCGCACCGACCGGGTCGCGCGCGCCTTGTCCGAGGCGCTGCGGCACCGCAATGCGCGGAAGATATACTGGGCGGTGGTGGCGGGCGTGCCGCACCCGAAGCAGGGGTCGATCAAGTTCGCGCTGGAGAAGGCTCCGGGTCGGGGCAGGGGCGGCGAGGGCGAAAAGATGCTCTGCGTCCACCCGGCGAAGATGGCTGAGCATCCCGACGCGAAGCGGGCGCATACGGATTACTTCACGCTCTGGTTCCTGGGCACGCGCCTCTCGTGGATGGCGCTGGAGCCGGTGACGGGCCGCACCCACCAGCTGCGCGCCCACATGGCCGAGATCGGGCATCCGATCATCGGGGACGGGAAGTATGGCGGGTCCGAGACCGAGAACCTGGGCGACGGCTGGGGCGCTGGGGCGGGGGGCGATCTGTCGAAGAAGCTGCACCTGCACGCCCGCAGCCTGACAATCGAACATCCGATCACGAAGAAACTGATGACCTTCACTGCCCCTCTGCCCGAGCACATGGCCCGGACCTGGAAACTTCTGGACTGGAAGGAGGACGACGTCCCCGCCGATCCGTTCGAGGTGATCCGGTGAGCGCCTGGTCCGCGCGCCGCTTCTGGACCACGGCCAGCGCCGTTCCGGTCGAAGGCGGTTATGCCGTGCATCTGGACGCGCGTGCGGTGCGCACGCCGCTGAAGGCTCCGCTGGTCGTGCCGACGCTTGCGCTGGCCGAGGCGATCGCGGCCGAGTGGCAGGCGCAGGATACAAAGGTGAACCCCGATACGATGCCGTTCACGCGCACGGCGAACTCGGCCATCGACAAGGTCGCTCCGCAGATGGACGAGGTGGCCGGGATGCTGGCGGCCTATGGCGGCAGCGACCTTCTGTGCTACCGCGCCGAGGGGCCTCCGGATCTGGTGGCCCGGCAAGCCGAGGCGTGGGACCCGATCCTGATCTGGGCGCTGGAGGTCCTGGGCGCGGACCTGGTGGTGACGCAGGGCGTGATGCACGTCGAACAGCCCGCCGAGAGCCTGTCGCGCCTGCACGAACGGGTCGCGGCGATGACAGCGTTCGAGTTGGCGGCGTTTCACGACCTTGTGGCGATCTCGGGTTCGCTGGTGCTGGCGCTGGCGGTGACCGAGGGGCGGGTGACGGCGGACGAGGCCTGGACGCTGTCGCGGGTTGACGAGGACTGGCAGATCTCGCTTTGGGGCGAGGACGAGGAAGCGGCTGAAGTGGCGGCCCGAAAACGCGCGGCGGTGCTGCAGGCGGACCGATTCTACCGTTTGTGTCGGTGACAATGCCGCCCGGTTTCCGGGCAAGCTGCGTCCTGCGGGCAGATTGCCTGCCTTAACGCGACGAAAACCGGCATTTTTCCCAAATCCCTCAGTGCCCGCTTGACCTGCAAAAGCGCTTTCGTCGAAAGTGGGGGCAGTGGAAGGGAAGCCCCCTTCTGCAAAACCAAGGGCGCGACCATCGCGCCGAAAAAGCATGGCCCGCAAAGGGTCATCCACTCAGGAAGAGGTAAGAATGAAAAAATCCGTATTCTTCGGCGCGCTCGCGGCTACCACTCTTGTCTCGGGAATGGCGCTGGCCGGTACGCTCGACGACGTGAAAGCACGGGGCGAGCTGTTGTGCGGGTCGAACACCGGTCTGACCGGCTTCGGCAACCCGGACGCCAGCGGCAACTGGACCGGCTTCGACGTCGACCTGTGCCGTGCGGTGGCTGCGGCCGTGCTTGGCGACCCGAACAAGGTGAAGTTCGTCCCCACCACCGGCGAGACGCGCTTTACCGCGCTGCAATCGGGCGAAGTGGACCTGCTGGTCCGCAACTCGACCTGGACCTCGTCGCGCGACAGCGAACTGGCGCTGGATTTCGTGGCGGTGAACTACTACGACGGCCAGGGCTTCATGGTGAAGAAGGACCTGGGCGTGTCCTCGGCCAAGGAGCTGGATGGGGCCACCGTCTGCATCCAGACCGGCACCACGACCGAGCTGAACCTGGCCGACTTCTTCAAGCAGAACAACATCACCTATCAGCCCGTCACCGTGGCCGACGATTCGGAAGCGCAGCGCCAGTACCTGGCCGGCGCCTGTGATGCCTACACGACCGACGCCTCGGGTCTGGCCGCCAGCCGCGCGACCATGCCGGATGCGGAAAACCACATCATCCTGCCGGAAATCATCTCGAAAGAGCCGCTGGGCCCGGTCGTCCGTCATGGCGACAACCAGTGGGGCGACATCGTCCGCTGGACCTTCTTCGCGCTGCTGATTGCGGAAGAGAAAGGCGTCACCAAGGCGAATGTCGAGGAAGTCCTTGCCTCGAGCGCGGACGAGGAAGTGAAGCGTCTCCTCGGCGCGTCGGGCGACATGGGTGTGAAGTTCGGTCTGGACAATGCCGCGTTCAAGAACGCCATCGCGGCAGTCGGCAACTATGGCGAAGTCTTTGCCCGCAACATCGGCGAAGGCACCACGATCAACCTGGCCCGCGGCCTGAACGCGCTGTGGACCCAGGGTGGCCTGCAGTACGCTCCGCCCTTCCGTTGATCCACGGGTCTTTGGGGGTGCCTTCGGGCACCCCCGTTCTTCTTCAAGACAAGATGCCCGCCTGGCCTGAGGCTTGACCTCGCCGTCACCGGAAACTCGGGACTGCCAGCGGGAAACAGGGGGTGGCCATGACAATGGCAACGGATGCGCCGAAAGATGGCTTTCGGCTCTCGATGCTCATCTACGATACGCGGTACCGGTCCTACACGATCCAGATCGTGGTCCTGGTGCTGTTCGCGCTGGCGGTCGCCTGGCTGCTGAACAATACCGTGCAGAACCTGGCGGCCCGGGGGAAGGAGTTCAACTTCGGCTTCCTGTGGCAGCGCGCGGGCTATGACATCGGCCAGCAGCTGATTCCCTACAATAACGACGACAACCATTTCCGCGCCCTGCTTGTCGGCCTGCTGAACACGCTGGTTGTCGCGTTCTTCGGCTGCATCTTCGCCACGGTGCTGGGCGTGATCGTGGGTGTGCTGCGGCTGTCGCGGAACTGGCTGGTCAGCCGGCTGATGACCGTCTACGTCGAGATGTTCCGCAACGTGCCGCTACTGCTGTGGATCCTGCTGTCCTACGTCATTCTTTCCGAGACCACCCCAGCCCCCCGCGACTTCCGCGTGACGGATGAGATGGTGGCGGCCGGGCAGGAGCCTGCGGCCTCGATGATGTTCTTCGATTCGGTCGCGGTGACGAACCGCGGTACGAACATTCCGGCGCCCCTGTTCGAGCGCGGCCTCGGGACGCTGGATCTGGGGTTCATGACGCTGAATCTGAACTTCTGGGCGGTCGTCGTGGTGATCGCTGCATCGGTCTTCGTGAACCGCCGCATCCTTTCGCATGCCCGGGCCACGCAAGAGTCCACCGGGGTCCGGCCGGTGACGTGGTGGAAGTCGATCCTGGTGCTGTTCGCTCCGGTCATCGTCCTTCTGATTGCGATGGGTTTCCATCTGGAAATCCCTTCGCTGAAAGGGTTCAACTTCCAGGGCGGCATCCTGGTGGCGCACAGCTTTACCGCGCTGCTGATTGCCCTGACGCTTTACACCGCGGCCTTCATCGCCGAGATCGTCCGCGCCGGCATCCAGGCCATCAGCCGCGGCCAATCCGAGGCGGCCTTCGCCCTGGGACTGCGCCCGAACCGGACGATGAGCCTGATCATCCTGCCGCAGGCGCTGCGGGTGATCATCCCGCCCTTGATCAGCCAGTATCTGAACCTGACGAAGAATACCTCGCTGGGGATCGCGGTCAGCTACCTTGACCTGCGCGGCACGCTGGGCGGCATCACGCTGAACCAGACCGGACGCGAGCTGGAATGCATGCTGCTGATGATGCTGATCTATCTGTCCATCAGCCTGATGATCTCGGCAGCGATGAACATGTACAACAAATCCGTCCAGCTGAAGGCGCGCTGACATGGCCGAAAGCTTCACCCGGAGCGAAATGCTTCCCCCCCTCCCGCCACCGGTGACCGAGCGTGGGGCGATCAAATGGATGCGCGAGAACCTGTTCTCGACGCCGCTGAACATCGCGCTGACCGTGCTTGGCGCGCTGGTGGTCTACTGGCTGATCGCGGCCGCGCTGCCGTGGTGGCTGAACTCGGTCTGGAATGCCTCGTCGCTGGGCGAGTGTCGGCAGATCGTCGAGGCAAACGCCGGGCCGGGCGCGACGGGCGCCTGCTGGGCGATGATCCGCGAACGCTGGCACCAGTTCCTGTTCGGCTTCTACCCGCCGCCGGAATGGTGGCGGCCGATCCTGGCGTTCGGGCTGCTGTTTGCGGCTCTCGCCCCGGTGCTGTTCGCCGGGCAGAAGCGCAACCTGACCATCGTTCTGGGTGGAGTGCTGGTCTATCTGGTCGTGACGCTTTACCTTGCGGGGGCGCCGGCCCTTCCCTTTGCCCTGTCGCTTGTGCTGATTGTCGGGATGCTGGCACTGGCGCAGATACAGCCCGGCAGGCTTTTGTGGTTCACCCTGCTTTACCCCGCGCTATGCTTCTGGCTGCTTTGGGGCGGTTCTGTCTGGTCGCCCATCGTGGCGATGGCGGGCTTTGCGATCCTTTATGCCGTCTTCCGCCTGGCTTCGCCGCTGATCGGGCTGGCCCCCGCGGCCGGTGCGGGGATCGTGGTGGCGGTGGTCTGGTGGCTTTACCTCGACAAGACGGTTGTGGACCTGCTGCAAGGTGTTCTGCCGTTCGGGCTGCAGTCGATCAATTCCGACCAGTTCGGCGGCTTCCTGCTGGCCATCGTGATCGGGGTGACGGGGATCACCTTCTCGTTGCCGATCGGCATCCTGCTGGCGCTGGGGCGGCAGTCGGACATGCTGATCGTCAAGTCGCTGTCGGTGGGCTTCATCGAGTTCGTGCGGGGCGTGCCGCTGATCACGCTGCTCTTCACGGCCTCGCTGCTGCTGCAATACTTCCTGCCGCCGGGGACGAACTTCGACATCATCCTGCGGGTCATCATCCTTGTCACATTCTTCGCGGCCGCCTACCTGGCCGAGGTGATCCGGGGCGGTCTGGCGGCTTTGCCGCGCGGCCAGTACGAGGCGGCGGATGCGCTGGGTCTGGACTACTGGCGGGCGCAGCGGCTGATCATCCTGCCGCAGGCGCTGAAGATCAGTATTCCCGCCATCGTGTCGACGTTCATCGGTCTCTTCAAGGACACTACGCTCGTCGCCTTCGTGGGCCTGATGGACCCGCTGAAGGGCGTCACGCAGATCGTCCGCGCCGACATCAACTGGAAGGGCATCTACTGGGAGCCCTACATCTTCGTCGGCGTCATCTTCTTCGTCATCTGCTTCGGCATGTCGCGCTATTCCATGTACCTGGAACGCAAGCTGAAGACCGATCATCGCTAAGGGCAAATCATGGCAGAAGCAGCTAAAATGCAGGTCTCGGACGAAGTCGCGATCCAGATCACGAACATGAACAAGTGGTACGGCCAGTTCCACGTGCTCCGCGACATCAACATGACGGTGAACCGGGGCGAGCGGATCGTCATCTGCGGGCCGTCGGGGTCGGGCAAGTCGACGCTGATCCGCTGCATCAACCGGCTGGAGGAACACCAGCAGGGGCAGATCATCGTCGACGGGACCGAGCTGACGAACGATCTGAAGAACATCGACAAGGTCCGGTCCGAGGTCGGGATGGTGTTCCAACACTTCAACCTGTTCCCGCACCTGACCATCCTGGAGAACCTGACGCTGGCCCCGATCTGGGTGCGGAAGGTGCCGAAGAAGGAAGCCGAAGAAACGGCGATGTACTTCCTGTCCAAGGTGAAGATCCCCGAACAGGCGCACAAGTATCCCGGCCAGCTGTCCGGCGGCCAGCAGCAGCGTGTGGCCATCGCGCGATCTCTGTGCATGAAGCCGCGGATCATGCTGTTCGACGAACCGACCAGCGCGCTTGACCCCGAGATGATCAAGGAGGTGCTGGACACCATGATCCAGCTTGCCCAGGAAGGCATGACCATGATCTGCGTGACGCACGAAATGGGCTTCGCCCAGGCCGTCGCGAACCGGGTCATCTTCATGGACCAGGGTCAGATCGTCGAGCAGAACGAGCCGAAGGAGTTCTTCTCGAACCCGAAAAGCGACCGGACGAAGCTGTTCCTCAGCCAGATTCTGGGGCACTAGCGGGCGCTGCACAGGCGGAGTTGCGACCATCGTGACTCACGCAAACGTCTGGCCGACATACGATTTCCGTTGACACCGTCCGCTGGCCTTCCTCCAATCAGGCCAGAGACGGCCAAGACCGACTCCTCAACAACTCCAGGGAGATGGATAATGCACCTGAAGCATGAATTTGCGCGTGCTGCAGCAATTGCGGCACTGATGATCGGCACGGCGCCGATGGCGCTGATGGCGGAGACGCCTGCCGATACTCTGGTGGTCGCCGATGCGATCGACGACATCGTCTCGATCGACCCGCATGAAGCGTTCGAGTTTTCGGGCGTGGACCTGAACAACAACGTCTACGACACCCTGATCGAGCTTGACCCGACCAAGCCGGGCGAACTGGTCCCGGGCCTGGCAGAAAGCTGGTCGGTCGCCGACGACGGCATGACCTACACCTTCAAGATCAAGTCGGGCATCACCTTCAGCAGCGGCAACCCGCTGACGGCCGAGGATGCCGCAGGTTCGCTGCGCCGCGTGGTCAAGCTGAACAAGACCCCGGCCTTCATCCTGACCCAGTTCGGCCTGACGCCGGAAAACGTCGACCAGATGATCACCTTCGAGGGCGACACCGTCACCCTGAAGACCGACAAGGCCTACGCGCCGTCCTTCGTCTACAACTGCCTGACGGCCGGCGTGGCGAACATCGTCGACATGAAGACCGTCATGGCGAACGAGGTTGACGGCGACATGGGCAACGCCTGGCTCAAGGCGAACAGCGCCGGGACCGGGGCCTATGTGCTGAAGTCGTTCAAGCCGAACGAGGGCTATGTCCTGGAAGCCCGCCAGGGCCACTGGCGCGGTGACGCGAAGATCAAGAACGTCTTCATGCAGCACATCCCGGAAGGGGCCACCCAGCGCCTGCTTCTGGAAAAGGGCGACATCGACATCGCGCGCGAGATGACCCCGACCGACATCGAGGGGATCTCGGGCAATGCCGACCTCAAGGTGCAAAGCGACGTGGGCGGACAGGTGTATTACCTGGCGCTGAACCAGAAGAAGGAAGAGCTGGCGAACCCGAAGGTGCAGGAAGCGATGCGCTGGGCCATCGACTACACCGGCATGCAGGATTCGATCCTGAAGGGCCAGTGGGTCGTCCACCAGAACTTCCTGCCCAAGGGCTTCCTTGGCGCGCTGGACGAGAATCCCTATGCGCTGGACGTCGAAAAGGCCAAGGCGCTGATGGCCGAATCCGGGCTGACGCTGCCCATCGACATCGGCTTCACCGTCCGCAACAACCAGGAGCGTCTGGACATCGCCACCTCGATCCAGAACACCTTCGCGCAGATCGGCGTGAACCTGGTGCTGGACGTTGGCGATGGTGCGCAGGGGCTGGAGACCTATCGGGGCCGCAAGCATGACATCACGCTGCAGACCTGGGGGCCGGACTATCCCGACCCGCACACCAACGCGTCCACCTTCGCGATGAACCCGGACAACAGCGACGAGGCCAATGCGACCGGCTACCTGGCTTGGCGGACCGCATGGGATCCGGGTGCCGAGCTGAACGCCGAAACCGCCGCCGCGGTCGAGGAGAAGGACAGCGCCAAACGCGCCGAGATGTACGGCGACATCCAGCGCAAGGTGCGCGACAACTCGGCCTTCATCCTGATGTTCCAGCAGGCCCGTCAGGACGCCATGCGCGCCAACGTGAGCGGCTTCTATGCCGGTGGCGCGACGGACTCGGCCAGCTACTGGACCGTGACGAAGTGAGCGAAAGGGCCGCCGCGCACCCCGCGCGGCGGCCCGATTCCAGATGACCGATATTCCCGCTCCTCCGCGCAACACCCGGCTGTTGCAGATCCTGCAGCAGGTCGGACTTGGCCTGATGACCTTGGCGATCACGCTTTTGGGTCTGCTTCTGGTCACCTTCGTGATCGCGCGGGTCGTGCCGATTGACCCGGTCCTGTCCATCGTCGGCGAACGCGCGACCGAGGCGCAGATCCAGGCCGTCCGCGACCGGCTGGGGCTGGACCTGCCGATGTGGCAGCAGTTCTTCATCTATGTCCGCGACGCGCTGACGGGCGATCTGGGCCAGTCGATCCGCACCGGGGCGGACATCTCGTCCGAGATCGCGCGCTACTTCCCCGCCACGCTGGAACTGGCGACGCTGGGGACCATCTTCGGCACGCTGGTCGGTGTCCCGGCGGGTGTGCTGGCCGCCACCCGGCCCGGCAGCATCGCGGACCAGATCGTCCGGGTCGTCGGGTTGATGGGCTATTCGATGCCGGTGTTCTGGCTGGGGCTGATCGGCCTTCTGGTGTTCTACGGTCAGCTCGACTGGGTCGCCGGTCCCGGTCGGCTGGATCCGACCTACGACATGATGATGGAGTTCACGCTGACCTCCTACACCGGCATGATCCTGATCGACAGCGCGCTGAACGGGGCCTGGGACGTTTTCGCCAATGCCGTGAGCCATATCATCCTGCCAGCGGGGCTGCTGGGCTATGTCTCGATGGCCTATATCAGCCGGATGACCCGCAGCTTCATGATGAACGAGCTTGGGCAGGAGTACATCACCACGGCCCGTGTGAAGGGGATGCCGGAATGGCGGGTGATCTGGGTCCACGCGATGAAGAACGTGATGGTGCCGCTGATCACCGTCATCGCGCTGTCCTATGCCTATCTACTGGAAGGTTCGGTCCTGACCGAGACGATCTTCGCCTGGCCGGGACTGGGCAGCTACATCACCGACGCGCTCTTTGCTGCCGACATGCCCGCCGTGCTGGGCGGGACCGTCGTGGTCGGCGTGGTCTTCGTCACGCTGAACATGCTGTCTGACATGATCTATCGCCTGGTCGACCCGAGGGCGCGGACATGACGACGCTTCGCGCCTGGTTGCAGGACCCAAGCCCCACCTCGCGCCGGCAGGCCCGGCTGGGACAGCTCTGGCTGGCCTGGCTGAGGATCCGCCGCAACCGGCTGGCCATGGCCGGGCTGGTGATCGTCGGTATCCTCCTGCTGGTCGCCGCGCTTGCGCCGTGGATCGCGCCGCACGATCCCTTCGTGCAGGACCTCGGCAATCGCCTGAAGCCGCCCGGCACTCCCGGTCAGTGGCTTGGCACCGATGACTTCGGCCGGGATATCCTGAGCCGCATCATGTATGGCGCGCGGATCACGCTTTACATCATCGCGCTGGTGGCCGTCACGGCGCCGGTGCTGGGTCTGCTGGTGGGGACGATCTCGGGCTATTTTGGCGGCTGGGTCGATGCCGTGCTGATGCGCCTGACCGACATCTTCCTGGCCTTCCCGCGCCTGATCCTGGCCCTTGCGCTGGTCGCCGTCCTTGGGCCGGGGATCGAGAATGCCGTCCTTGCCATCGCGCTGACCGCCTGGCCGCCCTATGCTCGCGTCGCACGGGCCGAGACGCTGACCATCCGCAGTTCGGACTACATCGCCGCCGTCCGCCTGCAGGGCGCGGGCGCGCCGCGGATCATTCTGGGACACGTCGTACCGATGTGCCTGCCCTCGGTCATCATCCGCGTCACGCTGGACATGGCCGGTGTGATCCTGATCGCCGCCGGGCTTGGCTTCCTCGGCCTTGGCGTGCAGCCGCCGCAGCCGGAATGGGGGCTGATGATCTCGTCCGGGCGCAAGTTCCTGTTCGAGCAGTGGTGGGTCGCCACCATGCCCGGCCTCGCGATCTTTATCGTGTCGCTGGGGTTCAATCTCTTGGGCGACGGTCTCCGCGACGTCCTTGATCCGAAGAGCGCACCGAAATGACCCTGCTCGACGTCCGCAACCTGCGCGTCACCTTCGACACCGAGACCGGCCCGGTCGAAGCCGTGCGCGGCGTGTCCTTCTCGCTTGGCCGCGAACGGCTGGGGATCGTGGGCGAGTCCGGCTCGGGCAAGACGATGACCGGCCGCGCGGTGCTGCGTCTGATCCGCCCGCCGGGCCGGATCGAGGCCGATGCGATGCTGTTCGATGGCCAGGACCTGATGCGCGCATCGGACCGCGAAATGCGCGCGTTGCGCGGCAAGCGCATCGGCATGGTGATGCAGGACCCGAAGTACAGCCTGAACCCGGTGATGACCGTGGGCGACCAGTTGACCGAAGGCCTGCGCCGCCGCGATGGCCTGGGCCGCCGCGACGCAGAGGCAAAGGCGCTGGCCGCGCTGGAGGCGGTGCAGATCCGCGACCCGCAGCGCGTGATGGAGGCCTTCCCGCATGAACTGTCCGGCGGCATGGGCCAGCGGGTGATGATCGCCATGATGCTGATCCCCGAACCCGACCTGCTGATCGCCGACGAACCGACCAGCGCGCTGGACGTGACCGTCCAGGCCGAGGTCCTGTCGATCCTCGACCGCCTGGTGCGGGAGCGAGGGATGGGGCTGATCTTCATCAGCCACGACCTTCGGCTGGTCGCGCGCTTCTGCGACCGGGTGCTGGTGATGTACAAGGGCAAGGTCGTCGAAGAGCTGGAGGCCCGCCACCTGCTCGAGGCGAAGCATCCCTACACCCGCGGGCTTCTGGACTGCCTGCCACGGATCGGCGGTCCGCGCGGCCCGCTGCCTGCACTTGACCGGTCGGGGGCCTGGGCGCAATGAGCCTGATCGAGATCGACCACGTCTCTGTCACCTTCCGCGCCAAGGGCCGCGAGGTCCGTGCCGTCGAAGATGTCAGCTTCTCCGTTGACGAGGGCGAAAGCTTCGGCCTTGTCGGCGAAAGCGGCTCGGGCAAGTCGACCATCCTGCGTGCGATCTGCGGCATGGCCCCGGTCACGGCCGGGACGATCCGCATCGGCGGGAAGGCTCTGCCCAGTCCGCGTGGCTCGGGCTTCGCGACACAGGTGCAGATGGTCTTCCAGGACCCCTATGCCAGCCTGCACCCGCGCCATACCATCGACCGCACCCTGTCCGAGCCGCTGGCGATCCACGGCCTGCGCGACAGCGACGCGCGGGTGGTGCAGGCGCTTCAGGACGTGGGCCTGCCGCCGGGCTTCCGCTTCCGCTATCCGCACCAGCTTTCAGGCGGCCAACGCCAGCGGGTCGCCATCGCCCGCGCGCTGATGCTGCAACCCCGGATCCTGCTCCTTGACGAACCCACCAGTGCGCTGGACGCCTCGGTTCAGGCCGAGGTGCTGAACCTCCTGTCGCGCCTGCGCGAGGAACGGGGGCTGACCTTCCTGATGGTCAGCCACGACCTGGCGGTCATCGACCACATGTGCGACCGCATCCTGGTGATGCAGCACGGCCGCGCGGTGGAACAGATGAGGCGGGAAGACCTGGCGCAGGCCCGGATGACGACGCCCTACGCCCGCAGCCTGTTCGACGCCAGCGCCGACCGTATGCTGGGCTGACGCGTTCGCAAGACGCGTCGGCTGGCATTGGAAGGACTTTTCCCGGAACGCCGCAAAACAAAAGGGCCTAGGCGCGAAGCCTAAGCCCTTGAATGTCATGGCGGACCCGGAGCGATTCGAACGCCCGACCCTCAGATTCGTAGTCTGATGCTCTATCCAGCTGAGCTACGGGTCCGTCTTGCGGGCGATGTAGCCTTGCGCGGCGGGCATTGCAAGGGCGAAATCACGCGGAAGCGTCCATCGTTTCCTTTGGCAGGTGGATTGCGAATTCCGTGCCTTCCGCATCGCTGCGCACAAGGTCCAGCCGGCCGCCGTGGCCGCGCACCAGTTCGGCCGCGATTGCAAGGCCAAGCCCGGTGCCGCCCTTGCGCGCGCCGCCCTGAAAGGCCGCGAACAGGTGTTCGCGCGCTTTCGGAGGAAGGCCAGGGCCGGTGTCGCCCACGCGAATCCACCACTCTGCCTCGTCCTCGCCGGCCGATACCTCGATGGTGCCGGGTTGGCCGGTGGCCTCGATGGCCTGGCGGGCGTTGCGGATCAGGTTGGACAGCACGCGGAACAGCTGTTCCGAATCTCCGCGGATCATCAGGCCGGGTGCCACGTCGATCAGGCAGGTGATCGCCGTCTCGGCGCCCAGGCCCTCGCCCTCGGCGACGTCACCGACCAATTGCGCCAGGTTCAGGCGCCGCAACTGCGGGGGCGGCTCCTCGGCCTTGCCGAAGGCCAGCGTCGATTCGCACAGGCTGACCGCCCGGCTGATCGAGTTGATCAGCTTCGGGGCCGACCGCGCCACCACGGGATCGGCGCTGCCCTCCAGCCGGTCGGCGAACAGCTGCGCCGTGGTCAGGATGTTGCGCAGGTCGTGGCTGATCTTCGCCACCGCCCCGCCCAGCTGCGCCAGCCGCTCCTTCTGCCTCAGCGCGCCGGTCAGCTGGGTCTGCATCGACTGCAACGCCTCTTCGGCCGACCGCAGCTCATCGACCCGGGCATTCGGTTCGATCACCCGCCGCGCATCTTCCGGTGCCTCTGCGTAGGTCTTCATGTGATGCACCACGCGGCGGATCGGCATGACCAGCAGGCGCTGCACCGCCAAGAACAGCAGGAAGGCCGTGACGACCGAGATCAGCGCCGACAGGATCAGGATGCGCAGGCCGTAGTCCAGCATCGCATCGCGCAGGGGTTTGGTGTCCATCGTCACTTCGATCAGCGTCCCCGCATCCTGCACGGGGTAGCCGATCACCCGCACCACCCGGTCATGCGGGTCGAAGAGCACGGCAAAGGCGTCGCGGATCAGCTCCCAGGGGCCTGCCATCCGCAGGTCGTAGGTGGCGTGAATCTCGCCCGGGATCGGAGAGGACAGGACGAGCTGCCGCACTTCGTCCCGCCGCAGGACGACGTTGTAGACCTCGGCATTGGCGAGCAGTTCCTTTTCCAGATCGGGCGAGACCATGTCTTCCGCCGCCAGCTGGGTCAGGGCCGCGATCTGCGCCTGCTTCAAGCGGGTCAGCATGAAATCCGCCCGGTAGCTCGCGATCGAGGGCACGAAGATCAGCACTTCGGCCAGCATCACGAAGATGACGGTCAGCATCAGGAAGCGTCCCGAAAGCGTGTTGAGGAAGCTCTTGCGTCTTTCGGCCACCCGAACCTTCCTTGTCCGGCTTCAGGGAACCCAACGCTGCACGATCCGCACAAAGCGTTTCAGCGCCGGGCTTTCAAACAACCTGGGGCTAAAATAGGCACCCGCCGCGCGTTTGGAAACCTCTCCCAGTGTGGGATAGGGCGCAACCATTCCGGCAATCGCAGACATCCTTAGGCGCGCGCTGATCGCCAGCGCCCAAAGACCGATCAGCTCGCCCGCCTGGGGACCGACGATGCTGGCCCCGACGGGGCGGCCCTTGACCACCATGACCTTGATCAGCCCCTTGGTCTTGCCCTCGGCCTGCGCCCGGTCGTTATGGGCAAATTCCGCCCGCACCACCTCAAGCGCACCGCCATACGTCTTGCGCGCCTCGGCTTCGGTCAGTCCCGCCTGGGCGAGTTCCGGGTCGGTGTAGGTGGCGCGGGGCAAGGCGCGGGGATCTGCCTTGGCGGGCAGGCCCAGCACGGCCTGTCGCACAACGATCCCGGCATGCCAGCCCGCGACATGGGTGAACTGCAACCCGCCCGCCGCGTCGCCCACCGCATAGACCCGGCGGTTCGTCGACCGCAGCCGCGCATCGACGGTCACACCCTTGGCCGTGTGGGCCACGCCCGCGGAGTCCAGGTTCAGCCCCTCCAGCGCCACCTTCCGACCGACCGCAATCAGAAGATGCGAGCCGCTGATCTGGCGTCCGTCGCCCAGAGTGACCTCGACCGCACCCGCCGCGCCCGCGATTCGCACCACGGGCTGCCCCTCGACCAGTGCGATTCCCTCGGCTTTCAGCGCGTAGGTCACGACGGCGGCAAGGTCCGGGTCCTCGCGTCCAAGGACCTGGGCCCCCTCGATTGCCGTTACCTCGCAGCCCAGTCTGCGGTGGGCCTGCGCCATCTCGACGCCGATGGGGCCGCCCCCGATGACGATCAGATGCCGGGGCCTCTCGCGCAGGTCGAAGATCGTCTCATTGGTAAAGTAGGGAACGGTTTCCACGCCCTGGATCGGCGGTACCATCGGCCGCGAGCCCGTGGCGACGACGAACCGCCGCGCACGGATGCGCGTTCCGCCCGCCTCGACCTCGCGCGGGCCGATGAAACGGGCAAAGGCGCGGATCACGGTGCAGCCCAGGCCCTCGAACCGCTCCTGGCTGTCGACCGGGGCGATCTGGTCGATCACGGCCCGGACATGGTCCTTCGCCGCGGCGAAATCGACCTCCGGCTCGGTCCCCGCCACACCGCGAAACCCCCGCCTCTGCGCTTCCGCTGCCTTGGCAGCCGCGATCAGCGCCTTGGAGGGGACGCAGCCCGCATTCAGGCAGTCGCCGCCCATCTCTCCAGCCTCGATCAGGATGACGCGTGCGCCCATCTGCACCGCGCCTGCCGCAACAGAAAGACCGCCCGACCCGGCACCTATCACGCAAAGATCCGTCTCGATAATGTCCATCATCGTACCCTCTTCAGCACAGGCAGCAGCATCGGCAGCGCTGCCAGCGCCGCCAGTCCCAGAAGCGGAAGAAGCACGGGCAGAGTGAAGATCACGCCCAAGTCCGGGGCCTCGCCCCGCGCAAAGACGTCGCCCAGGCCCGAGCCGACCGACGTGAAGACCAGCGCGCCGGGAACGATGCCCAGAACGGTCGACACGGCGAAGCGGAACAGGCTGGTTCCGACGAAGGCCGGGATCAGGTTCACCACAAAGAACGGCACCAGCGGCACCAGTCGCATCAGAAACAGGACCGACCACTCGTTCTCGCGCAGGCGGGCTTGCAGTCGCGCGGCCCTCCCGCCCGCCGCTGCAAGCTTTCCCGCCAACGCCTCGCCAAAGCCGGACCGGGCCGCGAGGAAGACCAGTATTGCGCCCGTCCCGGCGCCCAGCACATTGTAGAGGACGCCGGGAAACAGCCCGAACAGGAACCCTCCTGTCAGCGTAGCCACCGTGCCGCCCGGCAGGCTGAGCGTGACAATGGCGACATAGGCGCCGAGAAACGCCAGCACCGCCCAAAGGTAATGCGCGTCGCGAAAGGCCAGCAGTTGCTCGCGGTGCCTGGCAAGCGTCTCGAAGCTGAACTCGTCGCGCAGGGCAACGGCACCCAGCACGGCCGTGGCCAGGATCAGCAGGAAGGGCAGGCGGCGGAGCCAGGTCTTGTGCATGAGGGGTCCTTGCATGGCAGTCGAACATGGCGCATCCCGTGGCCCCACGACAGGGGCTTCACGCGGCCTTGATGGGGACCGGGGCTTTCCCGGGCGGGCTGAAACATTCTCGCCGTGTCGCGCTGCGAAATGTTGCAGGAAAATCCCGTGCCCTGCGTTGACTTGGGATGAAACCGACCGTAAAGGACTGGCTTCAAGTTACGGGCCCTCGAATCCTTTCGGGGTTCGGGTCAAGTCTGATGGAGAGCCGCGATGAAGCGCACCTTTCAACCGTCGAACCTGGTTCGCAAGCGCCGCCACGGCTTCCGTGCGCGCATGGCAACCAAGAATGGCCGTCTGGTCCTGGCTGCCCGCCGCGCCAAGGGCCGTCACAAGCTGACCGCCTGATCGCGCGCCCCAAGGGGCGTCAGGGTTTGCTGATGACACCGCCGGAGACCCAGGGCCAAGGCATAGCTGCCGAAGTGCCCGCTGGCTCTCCGGCGGTTTCGCTTTGCGTGATGCAGAAGCGCGCGGATTTCCTGAAGGCCGCCTCGGCGCGGCGGCAAGGGACGGGCGGCTTCCTGTTGCAGGCCCGGGACCGGGCCGACGGCACTTCGGATCGCCGCGTCGGATTCACCGCTTCGAAGAAGATCGGCAATGCCGTCCTGCGAAACCGCGCCAAGCGTCGGCTGCGCGCCTTGGCGCGCGAGATCCTGACCGCTCTTGCCCGGCCGGGGTGGGACTACGTCCTGGTCGCCAGGCCCGAGGCGACCGTCACCCGCCCCTATGCCGAGCTTCGCGCCGACCTCGAGCAGGCCCTGCGCAGCGTCCACCGGGCCCGGCCGTGAGCCCGCTGGCGCAGATCGTGGCGCTGCCGGTCCGCGCCTACCGCCTGCTCTTGTCGCCCTGGGTTGGTCACGGCTGCCGCTATCAGCCCACCTGTTCCGCCTATGCGCTGGAAGCCCTGGCGCGGCATGGCGCGGTGAAGGGCGGCTACCTGGCCGCGCATCGCATCTGCCGCTGCCATCCCTGGGGTGGGCATGGCTATGACCCGGTACCGGGGGCGGACCCCGACCACGACGCGAGGCGGTAGGGCAAAATCCTTGCGTAAGGATTCTCGCCCTATTCCATCGTCGCGATCAGGGCGCGCAGTGTCTCGATCCCTTCGCCCTTCTCGGAACTGGTGACCACGATCTCGGGGTAGGCCGCCGGATGTTTCCCCAGCGCGCCCTTCACCTGCTCGATCACCGCCTCGCGTTCGGTGCGGTTGATCTTGTCGACCTTGGTCAGCACGGCCTGGAACGTCACCGCCGAGCGATCGAGAAGCTTCAGGATCTCTTCATCCACTGCCTTCACGCCGTGACGGGCGTCGATCAGCACGAAGGCGCGCCGCAATGTCGCGCGACCCGACAGGTACTGCTTCAAGAGCGCCTGCCACTTGGCCACCACGGCAACCGGCGCCTCGGCGTAGCCATAGCCCGGCAGGTCGACGAGATAGCGTTCCTCGCCCAGGGCGAAGTAGTTGATTTCTTGCGTACGGCCCGGCGTGTTCGAGGCCCGGGCCAGCGTCTTGCGTCCCGTCAGCGCGTTGATCAGGCTCGATTTCCCGACGTTCGACCGGCCCGCGAAGCAGACTTCCAGCCTGTCGGCCGGGGGCAGGCCGGACATGGCGACCACACCCTTGACGAAGGTGACCGGCCCCGCAAACAGAAGCCGCCCGGCCTCGCGCGCTTCGTCCTCGGGTTCGGGCGTCAGAGAGAAGGTCATGGCCATCAGCGCACCTCGTCGTTCAGGGCAACCCGGCCGCCGGCGACGACCCGGGCAAAGACGCCAAAGTCGGTATGGCCGTAGCCGGTTTCCAAAGCGCCCATCGTATCGGCATCCTGCTGGCCGGTCTCGGGATTCGCCCCAGTGGCGCGGCAGCGGCCGATCGGTTCCTCGACCCGGAGGCGGGCCTCGCCGACCGTGATCTCCTGGCCGATCAGGTCAAGCTCGGCCCAGGGTGTCCAGCCCTCGACCCAGATGTTGCCCCGGAAGCGGTGCGGCGACAGCGCCTGACCCATCCCCGCCGCCAGGTCGGCCAGGGACGACAGCGAGTTGATCGAGACCAGCGGCTGATCCTGATCCGTCAGCGCCTGTCCGGGAACGCGGATCACCCGAGCGGGTTCAGGCCGGTTCCCGGGCCAGAGGGGACGCAGCCAGTCCATCAAGCGGTCCGCATCAGAGGAGTTGTCCGGCCGGAACGTCTCGGTCGGACGGCGCGGGTGGCTGAGGGTTACCGTCCTCTCCGCTGCGTCGGACTGGCAGGATACCGCCATCAGATCGGCCGAACCCCAGCCGCGCAGGAACTGCAGCTTCGGCGCCCAGGTCGGCGGCTCCGAAAGGCGGGCGGCGGCATGGGCGACAGCCCAGACCCGGTCGAAGGGAAAGGCCGCGCCCTCTCGGAGCACGGCCTCGGCCACGGGTTCGTAACCGGCAGACTTGATCGGGTGGCGCACCAGCAGCGCGACGCGTCCCCCGCCGGCGGCCGTCACTTCTTGCCCTTCTTCGGCGCGGCGGCCGGAGGCGGGGCGGCCTTTGCCTTCGCCTCGACCCGCGCAGCCTTGGCCGAGCGGATGTTGCCGAAGATGTCCGGCCGTTTTCCGTGGCTCCACATGATGAGGTACTGCTGGATGAAGGTGATCGTGTTGTTGGTGATCCAGTAGACCACCAGGCCGCTTGCAAAGCCGCCCAGCATGAACATGAAGACCCAGGGCATCCAGGCGAAGATCGAGGCCTGGACCGGATCGGTGGGTGCAGGGTTCAGCTTCTGCTGCAGCCACATGGTGATGCCCAGCAGAATCGGCAGCACGCCAATGAAGATCAGGTGCAGCACGGTGCCCTGCACCGGCGCGTCCCAGGGCAACAGGCCGAACAGGTTGTATAGCGACGACGGATCGGGCGCCGACAGGTCCTTCAGCCAGCCGAAGAACGGCGCGTGGCGCAGTTCGATGGTGACGAAGATCACCTTGTAGAGGCTGAAGAAGATCGGAATCTGGATCAGGATCGGCAGGCAACCCGCGGCCGGATTCACCTTCTTGTCCTTGTAAAGCTGCATCATCTCGCGCTGGAGCTTCTGCTTGTCCTCGCCCGCGCGTTCCTTCAGCGCCTCCATCTCGGGCTGCAGCTCCTTCATCCGCGCCATCGAGACGTAGGACTTGTAGGCCAACGGCAGGACGAGGAACTTGAGGAAGAAGGTCAGCGCGATGATGGCAAGGCCCATGTTGCCGATCAGGCCGTTCAGCCAGTGCAGGACCGCGAAGATCGGCTTTGTCAGGAAATAGAACCAGCCCCAGTCGATGGAGTCGATGAAGCCCGGGATGCCGTGGTCGTTCTCGTAGGCGCGGATCGTGGCCCATTCCTTGGCGCCCGCGAAGAAGCGCATGGATGACGTCGCGGTGGTGCCGGGGTCAAGCGAGACGACGGGTTGGCGAACCTCGGCCTGGTAGATGTCGGCGGTGGGGACGTATTTCAGGACAGACTTGAAGGGTTTGCCCTGCTCGGGGACCAGGGTCGTCATCCAGTAGTGGTCGGTGAATCCGATCCAACCGTCGGTCGTCGCTTCGGAAACCTCGGCCGGAAGACCTTCGCGCGCATCGACCTCAAGCTTGGTGACGTCCTTGTAGTCGGTCTCGGTCAGCTTGCCGTCGATCCGCTGAACCACGCCTTCGTGGACGACGAAGATGTTCTGCAGCTTGGGCAGGCCGTGACGGGCGACGATGCCGTAGGGCTGAAGTGCCACGGCGGTTCCGGACCCGTTCTGCACCGTGTCGGTCACGGTGAACATGAAGTCCTCGTCCACCGCGATCTCGCGCAGGAAGGTCAGGCCCTTGCCGTTCTCCCAGCGGAGCGTGACGGGCTTGCCGGGGCTCAGCGTTGTCGCAGCATCGGCCGTCCAGGCCGTGTTCGCATCGGGAACATCCGCGGCCTCCAGCCCGGTGCCCGGAAGCCAGCCGAAAACCGAGTAGTAGGACAGCGGCTCGCCCACCGGCGAAAGCACCCGCACCTCCGGGGAGGTCGGGGCCAGTTCCTCGCGGTAGGTCTTGAGCGACAGGTCGTCGATCCGTCCGCCCCGCAGCGACAAGGAGCCGGAAAGTTTCGGGGTGTCGATGGTCAGGCGGGGCGCTTCCGGGACGGCGGTGGCTTCCGTCTGGGCGGCCTGGGTCGGTTCGGCCTCGGTCGGGGTGGTGGCGACCGCCTCGGTGCTGGTCTGGGACGGCGTGGCGGTGTCGGCGGGCGGTTCGGGCGGTGGGAAGAAGATGAACCAGACGATCATCACCACCGCGCTTAGAACCATCGCCAGGATCAGGTTCTTGTTGTTCTGCTCTTCCATCTGCCCGCCACCATGCCGATCATCGGATCAGCGGTGCTTCAACGACAGGGGCGGGCAAAGGTCAAGCGGTTTCACCGGGAACGGGCCCGCCGCCCGATCAATTCCAGGAGTGGGTCAGGCCGGGTTTCCACGGCGTGCAAGGCCCATTTCTTCGGCAGGAAGCCCGCCCCCAGGGCCACCCGCGATCAGCGCGCCTTGACCCCGATGCGGATCGCCTCGCGATGGTGGTCCTGGTGGGTGGAGAGCCAGGTGGAAAGCTCTTCGGCCGGCATCGGCTTTGCAATGACATAACCCTGCACATGGCCGCAGCCGAGTTGCGCCAGAAGCGCGTGCTCCCCCGGAGTCTCGACGCCTTCCGCCAGCGTCTCCAGTCCCAGGCGTTCGGCCAGCGAGAGGATGGCCGTCACCAGCTTCTGCTGGTCGCGGTTCTGGTCGACCTCACGCACGAAGCTGCGGTCGATCTTCAGCCGGTTCAGCGCGAAGCGGCGGATCGCGGTGATCGAGGCATTGCCGGTCCCGAAGTCGTCAAGGTCCACCCCGCAGCCCATCGCCGCGATTCGGCTGATGTTCGAAGCGATCACCTCATCCCCGTCGCCGGCCACCACGGATTCCAGCACTTCCACCGTCAGGCGCGACGGCGCCAGCTGGAAGCGGTCCAGCGTCCAGCGGAGGCGGTCGGGCAGTTGCGGGTCGCGCAGTTCCTGCGCCGAGAAGTTCACCGCCACGGTGGGCACGCGCAGGCCCTTGCGGTCCAGCTCTGACAGGGTGGAAAGAGCCTGCGTCAGCATCGTCTGGCCCAGAAGCTCCATCAGGTCGGACCCCTCGATCGCCGGAAGGAAGGCACCCGGCGCAAGCAGTCCGCGGTCGGGATGGTGCCAGCGCACCAGCGCTTCGATGCCCGAAACCTCGCCGCTGTCGGTGGACAGTTGCGGCTGGAACCAGGCCCGGATCTCGCCCCGGTCCACGGCTTGCGAGAAGCCGGCCCGCAAGGCATCGCGGTCCGCACGGACGCGGGCCAGGTCGTCGGAATAGCCGCGGATCGCCCCGGGCCGGTGGCGCGCGGCCTCGTCCCCCGCGACCTGGGCTGCGTCCAGCAGGGACCGGCCGCTGGGCTGGCGCAGCTGCTGGGCGTGGCAGAAGCCGATCGAGCAGGTCACCTGCACCGGGCCGTCCGACAGTTGCAGCGGCTGCTGAACCACCAGGTGCAGCCGGGCCGAGAGGCGCACCATGATCTCGGCATCCAGCCGCGGCGTGGCGGAAAGTGCGACCGCCAGACTGCCATCCTCCATCGGGAAAAGCATGTCGTCCGGCCGCAAGGCACCGCGCAGGCGGGCGATGCAGGCGGCCAGCACCTCGCATTGCCGGGCCCGGCCCAGCCGGTCCGCCAGTTGGCCCGGGTCATCGAACTGGATCACGATGCAGCCCGTCGCGCCGCCCTTGGCGGCGATCTCGGCGAGGGTCTGGTCCAGCCGGGCGATCACCTGGTCCGACATGGCCACCGGTTGCGCTGCCCGCGCACCCATCCGCCGGGTCAGAACCGCCAGCGGCAAGGCTGCGGCGAGGGCAGAAAGCGCGACCTCACCCCCGGACCAATAGGCAAGCACACCCAGCACGGGCGCCAGCGCAACCAGTTGCCAAGGCCTGTCCGTGCCTTTCGGAAGCGTCACCATCATGCCAACCATCCCCCATGTCGGCGGGTCGAACCCGCGGTCTGGGGCTCAGGCTAGGCGGATGTTCATGATCGGTTCCTTAATGCTCATCCGAAAGTTGCGTAGAATTGTCCCGATCTGCCAGGCCGGTATCGGCCCCGGCGGTTGCAAGACCCGCGAAATCGAACAGCGTCGGGTCCGCCAGATGCGAGGGGCGCACGTTCATCAGCGACCGGAACATCACCTGCCGCCGGCCCGGTGTCCGCGCCTCCCACTCATCGAGCAGCTTCTTCACCTGGGCGCGCTGCAACCCCTCCTGGCTGCCGCAAAGGTCGCAGGGGATGATCGGGTAATTCATCGCGGCGGCGAACTTGCCGCAGTCTTCTTCCGACACGAAGGCAAGCGGACGGGCGACGAACAGGTCGCCGTCCTCGTTCAGAAGCCGCGGCGGCATCGAGGCAAGGCGGCCGCCGTGGAACAGGTTCATGAAGAAGGTCTCGAGAATGTCGTCGCGGTGGTGCCCCAGCACGACGGTGGAGCATCCCTCTTCCCGGGCGATCCGGTAAAGGTTTCCACGTCTTAGCCGTGAGCAGAGGCTGCACATCGTCCCGCCCGGCTTGATCTTGTCGATGACGACCGAATAGGTGTCCTGGTATTCGATCCGGTGCGGGACGCCCATTTTCGTCAGGAATTCGGGCAGCACCGTCGCGGGGAAGTTCGGCTGGCCCTGGTCCAGGTTGCAGGCCAGGAGGTCCACCGGCAAAAGCCCGCGCCACTTCAGTTCGTGGAGGATGGCGAGCAGCGTATAGCTGTCCTTGCCGCCGGACAGGCAGACGAGCCAGCGGTCGCCGGGACGGGCCATGCCATAGGTATCGATCGCCTCGCGCACCTGCTGCACCAGGCGTTTGCGCAGCTTGCGGAACTCGAGTCCCTTGGGGGCACCGTGGAACAGCGGATGGATGTCGTCGTCGGTATCGTCAAGCATGGCGGCCTCGTCGGGATGGGCCCTTATGCCAGAGGCCGCCGCGAAGGGCAAAGGTCAGACGTGCTGGGCGCCGTTGACCTCGATCTCGGCACCCGAGATGTAGCTGGACTGGTCCGAGCAAAGGAACCAGATCACGTCTGCGACCTCTTTCGGCTGGCCGAGCCGCTGCAGCGGCAGCTTCTCGACGATCTTGTCGGTGCCGGGCGATAGGATCGCCGTCTCAACCTCACCCGGTGCGATGGCATTGACCCGTACGCCCAAGGGCCCGAAATCGTGGGCCATTTCGCGCGTCAGTGCGGCCAGTGCGGCCTTTGACGTGGCATAGGCGGCGCCGGCAAAGGGGTGAACGCGGGAGCCTGCGATCGAGGTGACGTTGACGATGCTGCCCTTGGTAGCGGTCAGCTCGTCCTTGAGGCCGCGGGCCAGGATGACGCTGGCGAAGAAGTTGACGTGGAAGACGTGGCCCCAGGTCCGCAGATCGGTATCCAGCGTGTTCAACCGCGCGCCACCGGGACCCTTGGGGCTGATTCCGGCATTGTTCACAAGGGCATGGATCCGACCATCGACCTTGGCCTTGATCGTCTCGATCGCCGCGATGGTCTTGTTGGGGTCCGCGAGGTCGATCTCGATATGGTTCTCCTCGCCCCCCGGCCAGGGGCAGCGCGGATCGAAGGGCTGGCGCGAGCAGGTGAGGACCCGCCAGCCCTCGGCCGAAAACCGCTTGACGGTGGCATGGCCGATCCCGCGGCTTGCGCCGGTCAGGACAAGGGTCTTCTGTTCGGACATCGCGGTCTCCTTTGACCGGGAAGGCTATCCTTCCCTGCGGGGAAGGCAAGGCTTGGCCGAATGGTCTTGGCGGGGGGGCGGAAAAGGCTTATGCGGCGCGAAAGAATGGAGGTCCCGATGAAGCAGCAGACCCTGACCGCCGAAGACGCCAAGACGACCGCCAAGATGCTGTCCGAGGCTCTTCCCTACCTTCAGCGTTTCGAGGGTGCCGTCGTGGTGGTCAAGTTCGGTGGCAACGCGATGGGCGACGATGCGGCGATGGCCGAGTTCGCCCGCGACATCGTGCTGATGAAGCAGGTGGGCGTGCACCCCGTGGTGGTCCACGGCGGCGGGCCCATGATCAACGAAATGCTTGATAAGCTTGGGATTAAATCCGAGTTCGTCCGCGGCAAGCGGGTGACGGACAAGGCCACGGTGCAGGTGGTGGAGATGGTCCTGTCAGGCCTTGTCAACAAGCGGATCGTGCAGGCGATCATGGATGCGGGCGGCCGGGCCGTGGGGATCTCTGGCAAGGACGACGACCTGATGGTCTGCGAGGCGGACGACCCGGAACTGGGCTATGTCGGCCGACCGGTGGAGATGAACGTGCAGGTGCTGCGCGACCTCTACAACGCCGGGATCATTCCGGTGGTCGCTCCGGTGGCGACGGGGATGAAGGACAACGAGACCTTCAATGTGAACGGCGACACGGCGGCTGGCGCGATTGCGGGGGCGTTGAAGGCGGACCGTCTGCTTCTGCTGACCGATGTGCCGGGGGTGAAGGACGCCAACGGCCAGGTGATGACCCAGATCACGCCCGAGGAAATCCGCCGGATGACCGAGGAAGGCGTGATCTCGGGCGGGATGATCCCGAAGACCGAGACCGCGCTGATGGCGATCGAGCAAGGGACGCGGGCGGTGACGATCCTGGACGGAAAGGTGCCGAACGCCTGCCTGCTGGAACTGTTCACCGACCACGGCGCCGGGAGCCAGATCCGAAGCACGGAGCCGCGGGTGAAGCCGCATGTCCGGCGCTGAGAGCTCGGGGTGTTAACCGGCTGAAACGGCATGATTTTCGGCGTCTGATTTCCGTCTGGATATCGTATGGAAACCGGCCATACGTGCGCAGGACGCGGAAGGGGTTAACCAATACGGCGAATCGGCTGTAACATCGCCGGATGGAATATGACCTTCTCTGGCGCGGCGGGGTGTTCCTTGGGCTCTTTGCCCTGTTCGCGGGGTTGGAAGCACTGGCCCCGCGCCGTGCGCGCGCCCTGACGCGGGGGCGGCGCTGGCCGACCAACCTGGCGATCACCGCGCTGAACACGCTGGCATTGCGGGGGCTGGCGGTGGTGTTGCCGCTGCTGGCCATCGGGGCCGCGCTGGATGCAGAGGCGCAGGGCTGGGGGCTGTTCAACCGGCTGGACGGACCGGGCTGGCTGGAACTGGTGCTCGCGGTCCTGATCCTGGACCTTGCGATCTGGGCGCAGCATCTGCTGACGCACAAGGTAACGTTCTTCTGGCGGTTCCACCGGGTCCACCATGCCGACCGCGACATGGACGTGACTACGGGGTTCCGGTTCCATCCGGTGGAGATCCTGGCCTCGATGGGGCTGAAGATCGGGCTGGTTTACGTGGTGGGGCCGTCGGCTTTGGCGGTGCTGGTGTTCGAGGTCCTCCTCAGCGGGACGGCACTGTTCAATCATTCGAACCTTGCGCTGCCGGGCTGGCTGGACCGGGGGCTAAGGCTGGTGCTGGTGACGCCGGACATGCACCGGGTCCACCATTCGGTGCACAGGGAGGAGCATGACAGCAATTACGGCTTCGCCCTGTCGGTTTGGGACAGGCTGTTCGGCACCTATGTGGCAGAACCGAAGGCGGGACATGGCGGCATGACGGTGGGACTGGAATGGCAGGACGAGAGGCCGGCGAAACTGGGATGGACCCTGGGATTGCCCTTCCGCCACTAGAGGCTCGGCTGGATGCCGAACGGCTGGAGGTGCTGGGCGGGTTTGCCGTGGCAGACGGCGAGGACGGCTTTCCGGCGGGGACGCGGACGCTTCTGCTTCTGGGGCCGAAGGAGCCGGGGTTCTGGGCGCATCTGCAGGCGCAGCCGGAGTGGGGGGAGCCTGACCCGGTGGACAGATGGTCGCGCCGGGTGATCGGACGGATCGCCTGCGACCTCGGGGCCAAGGCGCTGTTTCCCTTCGGCGGGCCGCCGTATCATCCGTTCTACCAGTGGGCGCTGCGGACCGGACGGGTCTGGGACAGCCCGGTCCGGCTTCTGGTGCACTCTGGCCAGGGGCTGATGGTCAGCTTTCGCGGCGCGCTTGCCCTGAAGGAGGCCGTGGATGTGCCGCCGCCCTTGGCCAAGCCGTGCGAGGCCTGTGCAGCCCCCTGCCTGACGGCATGCCCGGCGGGGGCGCTGACCGGGGCGGGGTATGACGTCCCCGCCTGCCATGCCTGGCTTGACCGGGCGGAGGGGGGCAACTGTCTGTCGGGCGGCTGCCTTGTGCGCCGCGCTTGCCCGGTGTCGCAAAGCTATGCAAGACTGCCGGAACAGTCGGCGTACCACATGGGGCAGTTCCACAGATGAAGCGGTTGATCCTGACGCGGCACGCGAAATCCTCGTGGGATGATCCGCTGACCCCTGACCATGACCGCCCCCTGAACGACCGCGGCAAGGCCGCTGCGGCCGACCTGGGGCAATGGCTGGCCTCGCGCGATTACGTGCCGGGCGAGGTGCTGTGTTCGGATGCCGTGCGGACGCGGAAGACCTTCTCGGGGATCGCGCCTGCGCTGCCGGGGGCGCCGGTGCTGGAGCTGAAGCCCGCGCTTTATCATGCCGGGCCGGATGTGATGATGGCGGTGCTGCGGCACGCGAAAGCGGACGTGGTGATGATGATCGGGCACAATCCGGGGATTGCGGAGTTTGCGGCCCGGCTGGTCGCGCATCCGCCCTCGAATGTCGAGTTCCATCGCTATCCGACAGGGGCGACCCTGGTTGCCGATTTCGATGTGGCGGACTGGGCGGACGTGACCTTCGGGTCGGGAGTGACGGTGGATTTCATCGTCCCGCGCGAGATCGCGGCCTGAGCGCCGTCCATGCAGGGCGGCCTTCGGGTTTCCTGAGAACCGGCGGTTCGCAAGTCCGCCCACTGGCGGGCTTGACCCTTCCCGAACGGGGGAGCCGCCTCGGGGGGCATCGAGCCCCCTCTCGGCGGCGCTGCCGCGGCGATGTGGCTTGCGGCAGTTCGGACTGAGGCGTCGGAGCCTCCGGCGGGGATATTTGCAGAAGGGAAAGCATGGCCGGGTGAGGGCGGGGCTCTATCTGAGGCCAGAGGCTTTGGAGGGGCGGGATGCGGGCATTGGTTGCGGGGGCGTCGGGCGGAATCGGTCGGGCACTGGTGGCGGCCTTGCGGGAGCGGGGCGAGGTCGTGGGTCTGTCGCGGTCGGAGCATGGGCTGGACGTGACGGACGAGGCTTCGGTCGCGTCGGTGCTGGGCGGGCTCGAGCCGGGGTTCGACCTTGTGGTGGTGACGACCGGGGCGCTCGTGCTGGGCGGAGTGGGGCCGGAGAAGTCCGTGCGCGCGGTGACGGCAGAGGGGCTGGCGGCGCAGTTCGCGGTGAATGCGGTGGGACCGGCGCTGGTGATGAAGCATGCGCTTCGGCTGTTGCCGCGGGATCGGGTGTCGCGGCTGGCCGTGCTGTCGGCGCGGGTCGGGTCGATCGGGGACAACCAGCTTGGCGGCTGGTACGGGTATCGGGCGGCGAAGGCGGCGCTGAACCAGTTGCTGCGGACCATGTCGATCGAGGCGAAGCGGACGCATCCGCAGTCGGTCTTTGTCGCGCTGCATCCGGGGACGGTGGAGACGGGCCTCGCGCCTGCCTTGCGGGCGGGGCATCCCTCGGTCAGCCCGGAGGTGGCGGCGGCGAATCTGGTGCGGGTGCTGGAGGGGCTGGGGCCGGAGGACTCGGGCGGGTTCTACGACTGGAGGGGCGAGGTGGTTCCGTGGTGAGGCTTGTCCTTGTGCTGGGGGATCAGCTGACGCCTTCGGTGGCAGCCCTGCGGGCGGCGGACCGGGCGCGGGACGTGGTGGTGATGGCGGAGGTGATGGGGGAGGGAGAGAGCGTCCCGCATCACCCGCAGAAGATCGTGCTGATCCTGGCGGCGATGCGGAAGTTTGCAGTTGCGCTGCGTGCGGCGGGCTGGCGCGTCGCCTATTCCCGGCTGGACGACCCGGAGAACTCACAAACTTTGTCGGGCGAGCTTCTGCGGCGCGCCGGGGAGTTCGGGGCCTCGGAGGTGCTGGCGACGAAGCCGGGAGAGTGGCGGGTTTTGCGCGACCTGGAGGAGCTGCCTCTACCGGTGCGGATGCTGGAAGATGACCGGTTCATCTGCTCGGAAGCCGAGTTCGCGGGTTGGGCCGAGGGGCGCAAGCAGCTGCGGATGGAGTGGTTCTACCGCGAGATGCGGCGCAAGACGGGGCTGTTGATGGAGGGGGATCAGCCCGCCGGGGGGCAGTGGAACTTTGATCACGACAACCGGAAGCCGGCGAAGGCGGACCTGCTTCGCCCGCGGCCACGGGATTTTGCGCCGGATGCTGTGGTGGAGGAGGTGCTGGGGCTGGTCGAGGCGCGGTTCCGGCATTTCGGGCGGCTGAGGCCGTTCCGCTGGGCCACCGACCGGGAAGGGGCGCTGGAGGCTCTGGCCGAGTTCGTGGCCGAGCGGCTGCCCCGGTTCGGGGAGGAGCAGGATGCGATGCTGGAGGGCAAGGCGTTCCTGAGCCATGCGGTGATCTCGCCTTACCTGAACATCGGGCTTCTGGGGCCGATGGAGGTGTGCCGTGCGGTGGAGGACGCGTGGAAGTCGGGCAAGGTGCCGATCCAGGCCGCGGAGGGGTTCATCCGGCAGGTGATCGGCTGGCGGGAGTATGTCCGCGGGATCTGGGCCCTGAAGGGGCCGGTCTATCTGCAGGGGAATGCGCTGGGGCATGCGCGGAAGCTGCCGGGGGTCTATTGGGGGGGTGAGACAGGGATGGCCTGCATGAAGGCCGCCGTGGGGCAGACGCGGGACGTCGGCTATGCCCACCATATCCAGCGGCTGATGGTGACGGGGAATTTTGCCCTGCTTGCGGGGGTCGCGCCAAGCGAGGTGCATGAGTGGTACCTGTCGGTCTATGTCGATGCCTTCGAATGGGTGGAGGCGCCGAACACGGTCGGGATGAGCCAGTTTGCCGATGGGGGGCTTCTGGGGTCGAAGCCCTATGTGTCGAGCGGGGCCTATATCGACCGGATGTCGGACCACTGCGGGGGGTGCCGGTACCGGGTGAAGGAGAAGATCGGGGACAGGGCCTGCCCGTTCAACCTGCTCTACTGGCACTTCCTGGACCGGCATCGGGAGCGGTTCCGGGCCAATCCCCGGATGGGGCAGATGTACCGGATCTGGGACGGGATGGAGGCGGGCCACCGGAATGCGGTGCTGGCCGGGGCCGAGCGGGTGCTATCGCGGCTGGACCAGGGGGAGGCCGTGTGACGTGTCCACGGTGGACAATCAGCGAGACGGCACGGATTTCAAGGGGTTGTTGATTTCCGTTAGTAATTGGTTAACCCCGCTTCCAACTGCAGCGCCTTTGGCCGCGCTTGCCCTGGTTGCCTTGTTCGAGCCGCGCTGCCGGGTGGGAAGCGGATCAGAAGACAGTCCGGTGGACCGTCTTCCTGCAGATTGGTGGTGTCGCAATGCCAGTCGGTCCTCAGGCGGCGCGGCAGTTCCGGGTGACGGCCATTTCGACGCCCCGGTCGCGAGTCAAGTTCCGGCACAGGAAGGTGGGCAGATGTTCAGTCCGGCTTACGCGGCCTCGCAGGCCGCGGCCCGCCTTCGCCATCTGGCGGGTGAAGCCCTCTAGGACTGCCGCCGCCCTGCATGAGGTCGCCCTGGCAGGGCAGGGCCTTGCGGTCTTTGGCCTCGCCTGTGGGGCTGGGCGCAGATCATGGCGCAGACCGTCCTGTGGCTGATGCGGGTTTGTGGGTCATCGGGGTGCACGGACCGGAGCGTCGCGGCGGTCAGTCGGGCAAGCCGCGGAATTTGACCAGGGGGTGCCAGAGCCAGCCCCGGCGCGACCGGTCCGGAACGACGTTGGCCGGGGTCTGCAGCGCGGCCACACCGGGTATTGGGCGGGTGGGCCAGCCTGCGGACAATATCCCGGTCCCGCGTCGCCTGCCGATCCGATCCGTAACCGCTGCGCCAACTCGTGGCAGATCGTCATCGCCGGACGGGCGTGGAGCCGCGATATTTCCTGCTGGCTTGTCCCCGGGGATGCTTCGGAAAGATTGCCGCCCACTTTGCACCCTGCGCGTACCGCGTCAGCCCCCATCGCGACCCCTCGTCAAACTTCGGGCGCTGCGGCTCATTCCAGAGGCCAAGGTTTCTTGACCCGTGGTCTCGGCATGGCGGCGGCTTCCTCGGTCCACGGAAGCACGGGTGCGCGTTGCGCAAGGAGACTGACGGCTGGGGCGGCTGGCTTCCCGAAGCAGGTGGCGGGCCGTGGAACTTTGCGGCGCGGCGGTGCGGTGCCGTTCTCTGGGGCAGCGTACGTAGGGTGGGCAGATTGCCCACCCTACCTCAGGGCTGCGCCTGGAGGAGAAGGACGACTCCCACAAGCAGGACCGCGATGCCGGTGAGTTGCCGGGCCGTCGCACGTTGTCCCATCGCGTAGCGGGCCAGGAGCAGGGCGAGGACGACCTCGACCAGTGCGAGGGTGCGGACGTTGGCGGCTGAGGTCAGGGCGAAGCCGGTGAACCAGCCGGCAGAGGCGAGAGCGCCGAGGAAGCCCGCGGCAAGAGAGGGCGTGAAGGCCTTGACGCTGCCGGCGAGCGCGGCGCGGTCGCGCAGGCCAAGCCAGACGCCAAGCGCGGCGGTCTGGAGCGCGAGGGTCAGGGCAAGACAGGTCAGGGCGCGGATCAGGAAGCTGCCCTCGGGCAAGGCGGTGATCGCGCCGCGGAAGCCGATGGCGGAGAGGCCGAAGGCGAGGCCGGCGAGGAGGCCAAGCGTGGCAGGGCGGAGGTCGGCCAGCATGGCGCGGCCCTGGCCCGGTTTCAGCGTCATGACAAGGACTCCGGTCACGGCGACGGCGATGGCGGCCAGCATGGGGAGGGTGAGGGGTTCGTCGAGGACGGCCCAGCCGATGAGGGCGACGAGGACCGGCTCGATCTTCAGCCAGGCGGTGACCAGGCCGAAGCCCTGGGTCCGCATCGCCTGAAGCATGAGCGCCGTGGCGACGATCTGGGCTGTCGCGCCGAGGGCGGCGAAGGTCAGGGTGCGGGCGGTGAGGGCGGGCAGCTGCGCGCCGGTGAGCCAGAGCGCCAGGGCCAGGAAAGCGCAGGCGAAGGGGAGGCCGTAGAGGAAGCGGACATTGGTGGCGCCCAGGGTTCCGAGCCGTTCGGTCAGCCCGCGCTGGGCGGCGTTGCGTCCGGTTTGCGCGATGGCGGCAGCAAGGGTGACCGGAACCCACAGCTGCGCAAGGAGCATCGTGCCGGTCATTGCGGGGCGCTCAGGCGGCAAAGCGGCGGGGGGAAGGAGTGGGGCATGGAGGCCTTTCCGTTTCCCGGAGGTCTAGTCGCAGGAGCGGACCGGAGCAAGCGCCGGGGTAGGGTGGGCAGATTGCCCACCCTACGGAGGGCAGGTTCAGCCGTCCCCGGGTTTGGGAGCGGCGGAGACGGGACCGGGGGCGGGTGCCTCCGGCGGGAGTATTTGGAAAAAGAGCAAGGGGGGTGGGGCGATGCGGCGGGCGATCAGGTGCCGCGGATCGTGTCGATCATCAGCTGCACGTTGTCGGGATGCGCGTCGGGGGTGATGCCGTGGCCGAGGTTGAAGATGTGGGGGCCTTTGGAGAAGGCTTTCACCACGTGGCGCGTTGCGGCGATGAGCGCCTGGCCGCCGGTGACCATGTGTTCCGGCGCGAGGTTGCCCTGGACGCAGCCGTCGATCTGGACATTGGCGGCGGCCCATTCCGGGCTGACCGAGTTGTCGATGGCGACGCAGTCGGCACCGGTGCGATGGGCGAAGCCGATGTAGCCCTGTCCCGCTTCGCGCGGGAAGGCGATGACGGGGATGCCGGGGTGGCGGGCCTTGAGGGCGGCGATGATCTTCTGCGCCGGGGCTTCGGCGAAGTCCTTGAAATCCTGGCCTTTCAGGGAGCCGGCCCAGCTGTCGAAGAGCTTGACCACTTCGGCCCCGGCGTCGATCTGGGCGGAAAGGTATTCGATGGTGGCTTCGGTGATCTTGTCGATCAGCGCCTGGAAGGTGGGGCGGTCGTGGGCCTTGAGCGCATGGGCGGCGCCCTGGTCCTTGGATCCGCGGCCGGCGATCATGTAGGTGGCGACGGTCCAGGGGGCGCCGGCGAAGCCGATGAGGGTGGTCTCGGCGGGGAGTTCGCGGGCGAGGATGCGGACGGTTTCGTAGACGGGCGCGAGGGTTTCGTGGATCGCCTCGGTCGGCTTCAGGTTCGCGACCTGGCCGGGGGTGTCCGTCGTCTCCATCCGCGGGCCTTCGCCGGTTTCGAACCAGAGCTTGGGCCCGAGCGCCTGGGGCAGGAGGAGGATGTCGGCGAAGAGGATGGCCGCGTCGAAACCATAGCGGCGGATCGGTTGCAGCGTGACCTCGGCGGCGAGGTCGGGGGTGTAGCAGAGCGACAGGAAATCGCCGGCCTTGGCGCGGGTTTCGCGGTATTCGGGCAGGTAGCGGCCAGCCTGGCGCATCATCCAGATCGGGGGGGTGGGCAGCACCTCGCCCTTCAGCGCGCGCAGGATGGTCTTGGTCATTGCGGGTCCTTTCGGTTCGGTTCATGGGTCGGCTGTGGGGCGGGCGTTGTCAAGAGTTGTCAGGCTGGCGTGACAGCGTTAAGCGTTGTGCCATGAGCGATGATCTGCCCACCCCCGCCCGCCCGCTGAAGATCGGCACCCGTGGTTCTCCGCTGGCCCTGTGGCAGGCGCATGAGACGCGGGCGCGCCTGATGGCGGCTTTTGCGCTGCCCGAGGCGGCCTTCGAGATCGTGGTGATCAAGGTCACGGGCGACCAGATCCAGGACAAGGCGCTGCGCGAGATCGGCGGGAAGGGCCTCTTCACCCGAGAGATCGAGGAGGCGCTGCTGGACGGGGGCATCGACATCGCGGTCCATTCGATGAAGGACATGCCGGTGTTGCAGCCCGAGGGGCTGGTGCTGGACTGCTACCTGAAGCGGGCGGATGTGCGGGATGCCTTTGTCTCGCCGCGCTTCGGGTCGATCTCGGAGCTGCCGCAGGGCGCCACGGTCGGATCGTCGTCCTTGCGGCGGCGGGCGCAGCTGGCGCTGCGGCGGCCGGATTTGCGGCTGGTGGAGTTCCGGGGGAACGTGCAGACGCGGATGCGCAAGCTGGAGGAGCGGGTGGCGGATGCGACCTTCCTGGCGATGGCGGGGCTGACGCGGCTGGGGATGGTCGAGGTCGCGCGGTCGGCGATTGCGCCGGAAGAGATGCTTCCGGCGGTGGCGCAGGGAGCGATCGGGGTAGAGCGGCGGTCGGCGGATGCGCGGGTGGCGGCGATGCTGGCGGCGATCCATGACGGGGAAACGGGGCTGCGGCTGGCGGCGGAACGGTCGTTCCTTGCGACGCTGGACGGGTCCTGCGAGACGCCGATTGCCGGGCTCGCGGTGCTGGACGGCAGCGATCTGTGGCTGCGGGGGGAAATCCTGCGGCCCGACGGGTCGGCCTCGGTCGCCGGAGAGAGACGCGGGCCGGTGGGCGAGGGGGCCGAGATCGGCCGGGTCCTGGCGGAGGAGCTCTTGGGTCGTGCGGGGCCGGGGTTCTTCGACTGACGCTCCTGTCGCCCCGGAGCAGGGGCGGCGGCTTGGGACGCTTTGTGGCTTGCGTGCCGGGCGGTTTTGCAAATTGGTGCCAGAGGGGTTACAGGGGCCGAAAGAGGCGCTGGAGCTTTGGTTTGCCCGATCCCGATCTTGATGCTTCGTTGAAGGCCGCCTTGGCCGAGCCGCCGCGCCGGGTGCGGCGGGTGGAGCTGCCGGACGGACGGCAGTTCTGGCTGAAGCGCGTGGAGCGGCTGTCCGGTCGGTTGCGGTTGCAGAAAGGCGATCCGGCGCGAGCCTTTGCGGCCGAGCGCGAGGGGCTGCGGGCGCTGGCGGCGGCGGGGCTGCCGGTGGCGGGGCTTGCGGCCGAGGGGCCGGACTGGGTGCTGATGCCGGATGCGGGGCCGGTGCTGCCCGAGGTGGTGCGGGACCCGGGCCGCGACGAGGCCGAAAAGCTGCGAGCGTTCGAGGCAGCGGGGCGGGCTCTGGGGCGGCTGCATTGGGCCGGGATGGCACATGGGCGGCCTGCGGTGCGGGACGTGTGCTGGGACGGGCGCGAGGCGCGGTTCATCGACCTGGAGCGGTTCCGGCGGGCGAAGCGTGCGGGGTTCTGGCAGGCCGCGGATGTGGTGATGTTCGCGCAGACGGCTTTCACCCTGTGGCCGGAGGACGGGCGCTGGCTGGAGGCGGCGCTGGGGGCCTATGCGGTCTCGGCACCCGAGGGGTCGGTGGCGGCGGTGCGGCGGCTGGTGGGCTGGTTGCGTCCGGTCGGGTGGCTGGCGGCAGGCCTGGCCCGGCTGAAGTCCGAGAGCCGCGAGTTGCGCGCCGTGGGGCTGACGCTGGCGCGGTTGCGGGCCTGGGAGGGCTGACCCCGACCCGGGAGGCCACCCCGGCGCGGGGCCGGAGCGGCAGGATCGGGCGCTGCCCTTACGCGTGGATCGCGCCGTCGCCGCAGGCGAGTGCGGCTTCGCGAACGGCTTCGGACCAGGTGGGGTGGGCGTGGCAGGTCAGCGCCAGGTCCTGGGCCGAGGCGCCGAATTCCATCGCCACGCAGACTTCGTGGATCAGGTCGCCTGCCGCCGGGCCGATGATGTGGCAGCCGAGGATGCGGTCGGTCTGCGCGTCGGCGATGAGCTTCACGAAGCCCTCGGCCTGGAAGACGGCCTTGGCGCGGGCGTTGCCCATGAAGGGGAACTTGCCGACCTTGTAGGCGCGGCCTTCGGCTTTCAACTGCTCCTCGGTCTGGCCCACGTTGGCGACCTCGGGCGTGGTGTAGATCACGCCGGGGATGACGCCGTAGTTGACGTGGCCGTGCTTGCCCGAGAGGACCTCGGCCACGGCCATGCCTTCATCCTCGGCCTTGTGGGCGAGCATGGGGCCGGCGATGGCGTCGCCGATGGCGTAGAGGCCGGGGATGTTGGTCTGCCAGTGGGCATCGGTCTTGATGGTGCCGCGGGGGCCCATCTCGACGCCCAGGGCTTCGAGGCCTAGGCCTGCGGTATAGGGTTTGCGGCCGGTGGCGACGAGGACGATCTCGGCGTCGAGGGTCGCCTCGGAGTCGTTCTTCTTCAGCTTGTAGGAGACGGTCGCGCCGGTGGCGGTCTTGGTGACGGACTGGACGGCGGCGCCGAGGACGAATTTCAGGCCCTGCTTGGTGAGGATGCGCTGGAAGGTCTTGGCGACCTCGGCGTCCATGCCGGGGGTGATGGCGTCGAGGTATTCGACCACGGTGACTTGCGTCCCGAGGCGGGCATAGACCGAGCCCATCTCCAGCCCGATGACGCCCGCGCCGATGACGACCATCGACTTCGGCGGGTTGGCGAGGGTGAGGGCGCCGGTGGAGGTGACGATGGTCTGTTCGTCGATCTCGACGCCGGGGAGGCTGGAGGCCTCGGACCCCGTTGCGATGACGATGTTCTTCGCCGTGTGCGTTTCGTCGCCGACCTTGACCTGGCCGGGCGCGGGGATGGTGGCCCAGCCCTTCAGCCAGGTGACCTTGTTCTTCTTGAACAGGAACTCGATCCCCTTGGTGTTGCCGGAGACGACGTCGGCCTTGTAGGCCTGCATCTTCGCCCAGTCGACGGTGGGGGCGGCGCCCATCAGACCCATCTTCTCGAAGTTCTCATGCGTCTCGTGCAGGAGGTGCGTGGCGTGGAGAAGCGCCTTGGACGGGATGCAGCCGACGTTGAGGCAGGTGCCGCCCAGCGTCTCGCGCCCTTCGACGCAGGCGACCTTCTGGCCGAGCTGGGCGGCGCGGATGGCGGCGACGTAGCCTCCGGGGCCGGCGCCGATGATGATGGTGTCGAAATCTGCCATGTGGTCGGTCCTTTGGTCTGGCCGGGGAGCGGGGGTTTCACACCCCCGCACCCCCGTGGGATATTTGCAGAAGGGAAAGCCTAGAGAAGTGCTGCGATGAGCATGGTGACGGTTGCGAAGAAACCTACCGCCCAGATCGCCGAGCGCCAAGGGCTGAGGCCCGCGGCATAGGCGGGGATGTAAAGGAGGCGCGCGCCGAGGTAGGTCCAGGCGGCGGTCTGGGTGACGGTAGTGGATTGGTTGCCAAGCGTCACGACGACCACGGCGAGGGTGAAAAGGATCAGGCCCTCGAAATGGTTGTTCAGCGCACGTTGCAGCCGGCCGGTGACGGTCGACAAGGGCCGCGGCGGGGGCGTGTCGCGGGGGCTGGTGGTATAGGCTGTCCCGAGGTCCAGGTTCGCGGGAATGGCGAAGAGCACGAACTGGGCGGCCTGGAGGAGGCCCGCGAGGGTGAGGGCGGTGAGCTCGGGCGTCATGCAGGGGTCCTTGCGGAAAGGAGGCGGTCGCGGCTGTCCAGGAACCAGGCGCGGCAGGCGGCTTCGGCTGCGGCAACTCCGGGCAGGGCGCGGAGGCGGGTCAGCTCGGCCTGGATCTCGGGCCAGCGGCGGAGGATGGAGCGGTCCTGGCTGTCGTTGCGGTTGGCGAGCCGGTGCCATTTCGAGCCTGGGCGGTACTTGTCCGAGGGCGGACCCATGCCGCGGCCGCGGGCCTGTTTCAAAAGGAAGGTGTCGGTCGAACGGGTGGCGTAGTGGTTCACGACAGTGCCGCCACGCAGCGCGATCCCCACGGGCTGGTAGCGCGAGACGGGGCGGCCGAAGAGCGGGGCGGAGGAGAGCGGCTCGCCCGCGGCATTGACGGCGAGTGGGGCCTCGATGCGGGGTCGGGTGGGCATGTGGTCGGAGGCCGAGGCGAAGGCGCGGTGGCGGAAGAGCGACTTGAACTTGACGGTCGCCGGGTCGGGGGCGCGCTCGCAGGCGGTGAAGGCGCGCAAGGTCTCGCCGGGCCAGGTCTGGTGGCCGTTGTCGCCGAACAGGCGCCAAGGCAGGGCGATGGCATGGGCGTCGCCAGCCGCAGCGATCAGGTCCTGGACGGCTCCGGCTCCGGGGGAGATGTTCAGGAACTCGTCCGCGTCGAGGTGCGCGAGCCAGTCGGCCCTGGTGTCCTGAAGGTAGGCAAGCGCGCGGGCGATACCGTGTTTCTGCGGTGGCTCGCCTGCGGGAACGGGGTTCGGGAGGTGGTCGATCTGCCCGTGGGTGCCCAGCAGGTCGAGCAGCCGGTCCGAGCCGTCATCGCAGTCGTTCGAGCAGATCACGACGGGGCCGAAGCCGATCAGGCGGTGGTAGGCAAGCCATTCCAGGATGTGGATGCCCTCGTTCCGCATGCAGGACATCAGCGCGACAGGTGTCACGGCAGGAGGCTCCCCAGCTCTGGGGCGAGTTGGACGAAGCGTCCGGCGGCGTAGCGGCTGGCCCAGTCGGGATGCTGGTCGCACAGCGCCCGGAGGTCGACGAAGGGGGTTTCGGGCGTGGGGAGGAGAGCCTCGGGTCGTGCGGCGGCATCGAAGGCCGCGATGGCGGCGGGGTCGATCTTGCGATCGCCGAGCAGGCGCAGGGCGGTGGCGACGTCGGCCTCCCATGCGGTGCGGATGCGCGCGTGGGCTTCCGCGTCAAGGATGGAGCAGGTGAGGAAGACGCGATGTTCGGCGATGGCCCGGGAGAGGAGGATGTCGGCGGCGGGGGAGCCGGTGGGCACGACCTGCGCCGGTGCGGGAAGGGCAAGGAGCAGGGTGGCGAGGAGGCCGAGCCGGCCCGACGTCGCAGCCGTGGCCCTGCCCCGCGCGGGCGGACGGGGAGCGGCGCTGGATGTTGGGCAGGCGGCGGGCTGGGTCATGCGGTTTGCAGGAACTGGGCCTGGTACGGGTGGCCCAGGGCGGATTGTTTGGCGAGCCAGGCCTCGGCGTTCTTGCGGTTCGCGACCTCGAAGAGGACGAGGACGGCGTTCTGGTCTCCCTTCCAGATTTGGAGGGTGGAAAGGCTGGCGGCGGCGATGTTTTCGGATTCCGCGTCGAAGGCGGCCTTCCAGGCGGCGTAGTCGGGGACGGTGGTCTGGATCAGGAGTTGGGTCATTTGGGGGCGCCGTTTGCTGGAGCTAGGGTTTTCGTCGGTGCGCTAAGGTGCGCCGCCGGAAGGGGCGCCGAGTTTGTCCTCTCCACTGGACGCGTGATTTGATTGGGAAGGCGAGTCCGAAGTCAGATACTCTCGGATTAGATGCCAACCGTTGCGATAGTCGTTCAGTCCCAGAATGTTGCTAACGCGCGCAACCCCCCATCCATCGTGCCGCCGAACGCCTAGCACGGATGCAATGGGAAATACGAAGTATTCCGGGTCTCGTCGTGTAGCGAGGTTACCGGTCACTTTGTCCCCCCGGTTAAGCCGCACATACACAACGAAATCACAGTCAGCATTCTTTATGGGAAATTGCTGCCGTGCATCAGTCGCCCATCGGCTCTTTACTTGAACGCGTGCAGACCGACCGGAACTCGGTTCTACTGCGAGGACGTCGTACCCTGCGGTGCGGGTGTAGGCCTTGTGAGCCACAATTCCCTCGATCATCAAATGACCGCACACAAGAAACTCGGCTCCTTCAGCCTCAAGACTGGTGTCGCGTCGCGCCATTCCTCTTAGTCCAATACAGGGATGAGCCCAGTGGAGAACCCCACCATACCTTGATCTGTAGAGTGGGGCACTTGTCTGATGTTCTCACAAATCCATCAGCAGCCGACGCGGGTCCTCCAGTGCCTCTTTGACGCGCACCAGGAAGGTCACCGCTCCTTTGCCGTCCACGATCCGGTGGTCGTAGCTCAGCGCGAGGTACATCATCGGGCGGATGACGATCTGGCCGTTCACCACGACGGGGCGGTCCTGGATCTTGTGCATCCCCAGGATGCCGGACTGCGGGGGGTTGAGGATGGGCGACGACATCAGCGACCCGTAGACGCCGCCGTTCGAGATGGTGAAGGAGCCGCCCTGCATCTCGGCCATCGACAGCTTCCCGTCGCGGGCGCGCACGCCCAGTTCGGCGATCTTCTTCTCGATGGCGGCGAAGCCCATCTGGTCGGCGTCGCGGACCACCGGGACGACGAGGCCCGAGGGGGTGCCGACGGCGACGCCCATGTGGACGTAGTTCTTGTAGACGATGTCCTGGCCGTCGATCTCGGCGTTGACTTCGGGGACTTCCTTCAGGGCGTGGACGCAGGCCTTCACGAAGAAGGACATGAAACCGAGCTTCACGCCGTGCTTCTTCTCGAAGGCGTCCTTGTATTCGTTGCGCAGGGACATGATGCCGGACATGTCGACCTCGTTGTAGGTCGTCAGCATCGCGGCGGTGTTCTGCGCGTCCTTCAGGCGGCGGGCGATGGTGGCCCGCAGGCGGGTCATCTTGATGCGTTCCTCGCGCGCGGCGTCCTCGGCCGGGATGGGCGCGCGGGGGACGGAGACCGGGGCCGGAGCGGCGGCGGGCGCGGCGGCGGGGACTGGGGTCGGGGCAGCGGCGGCCTTGGCCACGTCTTCCTTCATCACCCGGCCATCCTTGCCCGAACCCTGGACCTGGTCGCGGCTAAGGCCGGCCTCGGCCATCGCCTTCTTGGCAGAGGGCGCGTCCTCGACATCCTTGCGGGGCTGCATTTCCTCATGCCCCGCGCCGGGGGAGCCGACTTCGGCGGCGGCCTGGATCTTCGGGTCGGTGGTCTTCGGTTCCTGCTTTGTGGGGGCCGGAACGGCGGCGGCGCCTTCGGTCACGATGGCGAGGCGGGCGTTCGCTGCCACGGTGGTGCCTTCGGGGGCGAGGATTTCGGCCAGGACGCCCGAGACGGGCGAGGGGACCTCGACCGAGACCTTGTCGGTTTCCAGCTCGCACAGCATCTCGTCCTGCTTCACCGCGTCGCCGGGTTTCTTGAACCAGGTCGATACGGTGGCCTCGGACACGGATTCGCCAAGGGCGGGGACCATCACGTCAGTCATTTTTCTTACTCCGGTCTTCGGTCAGTTCAGGCCCAGGGCCTGGGCGACGAGGGTTTGCTGTTCAAGCTTGTGGCGGGAGGCGAGGCCCGTTGCGGGCGAGGCCGAGGCCTTGCGGCCGGCGTAGGACATGCGGGTGGTCTTGCCGCGGACCTTGGTCAGGATCTGCTCCATGTCCGGCTCGATGAAGAGCCAGGCGCCCTGGTTCTTGGGCTCTTCCTGGCACCAGATGAACTCGGCCTTCGGGAAGCGGGCGAGTTCCTGGCCCAGGGAGATGGTGGGCAGCGGGTAAAGCTGTTCCACGCGGAGGAGGTAGACGTCGTCCAAACCTTGCGCGTCGCGTTCGGCGAGGAGGTCGTAGTAGACCTTGCCCGAGCAGAGGACGACGCGCTTGATCTTGTCGTCGGCCTGAAGCTTTAGGGTGGAGTTGCCCTTCTGCGCATCGTCCCAGAGGACGCGGTGGAAGGTCGAGCCGTCGGTGAAGTCCTCGGCGCGGGAGATCGCCATCGGATGCCGCAGGAGCGATTTCGGCGTCATCAGGATCAGCGGCTTGCGGTAGGTCCGGTGCAGCTGGCGGCGGAGGATGTGGAAGTAGTTTGCCGGGGTCGTGCAGTTGGCGACGATCCAGTTGTCTTCCGCGCTGAGCTGCAGGAACCGTTCCAGGCGGGCGGAGGAATGTTCCGGGCCCTGGCCCTCGAAACCGTGCGGCAGGAGGACGACGAGACCGGACATGCGCAGCCACTTGGATTCGCCCGAGTTGATGAACTGGTCGAACATGATCTGCGCGCCGTTGGCGAAGTCGCCGAACTGGGCTTCCCAGAGGGTGAGCGCATTGGGCTCGGCAAGGCTGTAGCCGTATTCGAAGCCGAGGACGGCGTATTCCGAGAGCATCGAGTCGATGACCTCATACCGCGCCTGACCGGGGCGGATGTGGTTCAGCGGGTAATGGCGTTCCTCGGTGGTCTGGTCGATCCAGCCGGAGTGGCGCTGCGAGAAGGTGCCGCGGGTGCAGTCCTGCCCCGAGAGGCGGACGGCGAAGCCTTCGACCTGAAGCGAGCCGAAGGCCAGCGCCTCGGCCGTGGCCCAGTCGAAGCCTTGACCTTTTGCAAACATTTCCCGCTTGGCTTCCAACTGGCGGGCCACGGTCTTGTGCATATCGAACCCTTCGGGGATTCGCGTCAGGGCAGCGCCGACCTCGGCCAGGGTCTCGGCCTTGATCCAGGTTTCGCCGCGCTGGTAGTTGTTCAGGTCCTTGGTCTGGAGGTTCTTCCAGCGGCCATCCAGCCAGTCGGCCTTGTTCGGGAGGAAGGCCTTCCCGGCCTCGAACTCTTCATTCAGGCGAGCCTGGAAGGCGGCCTTCATCTGCTCGATCTCGCCTTCGGGGATCAGGCCGTCGGCGACGAGGCGGTCGGTGTAAAGCTGGAGCGTCGTCTTCTGCTTGCGGATGCGGTTGTACATCGCCGGGTTGGTGAACATCGGCTCATCGCCTTCGTTGTGACCAAAGCGGCGGTAGCAGAAGATGTCGATGACCA
>JAIXZY010000021.1 GCA_027489355.1 Paracoccaceae bacterium
ACCACGCCCAGTCGGGCGAGCGCCGCGCCGGGCGCGCGGCGGAGGTCATGCCCGGCCACCCGGATCACCCCGCTGGTGTTGTCGTAAAGCCGGGTGATCAGCGAAAACAGCGTCGTCTTCCCCGCCCCGTTCACCCCCAGAAGCGCGACGAAGCGCCCCCTCGGCACCACCAGACTGACCTCGCGCAGCGCCGTGACCCGGCCAAAGGCATGGCTGACCCCCAGAACCTCCAGCGCCGGGCTGTCCATGCCGCCCCCTAGTCCGGTGCCACGACGATGCCCCAGGGCTGCTGCCCCACGGGGACGGATCGTACGACCTCCAAAGCCGCCACGTCGATCACCGAGACATCGTTGGAATTGCCGTTCGTCGTGAAGAGAAGGCTCTCATCCGGCGTGAAGGCCAGTTGCCACACGCGCTGGCCGACAAGCAGGTAGTCCGTCACCTCGAAGGTCGCCCCGTCGATCACCGCCACCCGGTTCGCCGGTCCCAGTGCGACGAACACCTTTGACCCGTCCTGCGTGATCTTCAGCCCCACCGGCTGGATCGCCTCGGGCAACACGCCGGGGATTTCGAACCCGATCTTGTGGATGACCTCCTTGGTCGCGACGTCGATCACCGCGACCGTGCCGCCGATCTCGGCCGTCACGAACAGAAGCTTCCCGTCCGAGGTGAACTGCGCATAGCGCGGGCGCTGGTCCACCAGCACGTTCGCCACGATCTGCGAGGACGCCGTGTCGATGAAATGCGCCATGTTCGTGGTCTCGGACGTGTTGACCACGAAGGCCCCGTCCGGTGAGATCGCCATCCCCTCGGGCTCCACGCCCACCGGGACCTCGGCCAGCATCTTGTGCGACTGCACATCGACGATTGTGACCAGGTTGTCGTCCTCGTTCGCGATGTAGAGCGGATTGCCCGAGGGGTGCAGCACGAAGAGCTCCGGATCGGGACCGGAGGGCAGGGTATGCGTCTCGGTGTAGGTCTCGGTGTCGAAGACGCGCACCGTGTCGTCGTCCGAGGCGCAGACGTAAAGTTCTTTCCCATCGGGCGAGATGGTGATGCCGCGCGGCCTATTCCCCGCGGGGAAATCGGCGATCACCTCCAGCGTCTCGCTGTCCAGGACGGTGACGTTATTGCCCTTTTCGTTGCTGATGAAGACCTTGTTCGCCAATGCGGGCTGGGCAAGCAGGACAAGCGACAGGACGGCAAGACGCATGGCGGACCTCATGGGAAGACGCATTCGGTTTCGGGACGGTCCTTGCCCAGCGTGTCCAGCTGCGAGACCTGGTGCAGGAACGCATCCTGCGGCGAGACCGAGACGGTCAGCGCCCCGGTCGTCAGCAGGATGGGCTGGCGCAGCTGGTGGTCCCAGTCGCGCAGCGTCAGCTTCTGGCCCTTGAAACCCGCCACCTCGAATTCTGGCGACAGGATATGGGCGCGCAAGGCGGCAGGGTCGGCCGATCCGGTCCGGGTCGCCGCTTCCCCGATGATCCGAACGGCCAGCCAGGCCTGGTAATCCTCGTCCCGCATCGGGCGGCCCGCCATCGCCTCGAACCGGTTCTGGAACTGTGTCGCGCCCCAGGCCTCCAGCGCCGGGTGCCAGGTGCGCGGGACCAGCCCGGCCGAGCCCGCGACGGGACGGGCGTCCCAGGTCTGGTAGGGCAGGTATTCGGCGAAGATTCCCGCCTCGTCCGCCGCGATCAGGATGTCGTGGTCCTCGGCCCCCTGGGTAAAGACCGGCATCTGCTTTTGCACCTGGACATGGCCGGTATCGGTGCGCCGGGCGCCGCCGGTGTCCTCATAGACCCGTTCCTCGACGATCTCGGCGCCGAACTTGGTGGCGGCCGTGCGGAAGGCCGCCGCAAGGTCCGCGTCGGCGGGGTGGCTGCCCAGGACCAGGAACCATTCGTCCCACTTCTTCCAGACCAGTAACTGCGCCAGCGCATCGGCCAGCATCGCGTGGCTTGGCGCGACATGGACAAGGTTGGCGCGGCAGTCCTTGCCCCGCAACCCGTCCCCCCGCGCGGCGGCGTTCAGGACCAGCGCCCGGTCGCCCGCCTGATCGGCCAGCGCCAGCGTAATGGCATCGTCTGCCAGAAGGACCACGAACCCCGCCCCCCCGGCGAGGGCCTTCTCCAGCGTTGCGGCCGCGGTCTCGGGCGTGGCGGTGAACTCGGCGGTCTCGAAGGTCTGGCCGAGGAAGCTGCCGGTGGTCGCATTGTCCTCGGTCCCCAGCCGCGCGCCCGCAAGGCCAAGGTCTGCCGGGGCCAAGTCCAGGCGCGAGATCGGCGGCAGGCCCGCCACGTCCACCCGCAGGACGGCGGCGCGGATGGTCTCGGCCAGCCCGGGGGCCGGAGCCAGCAGCCCCATCAGGCCAAGCGCAGCGACGATCCGCATCGGTCACCTCCCGGTCGATTGGGCCACAGGGGCGCGCAAGGGGTCAACTCAGCCAAAAGGCTGAGGGGAGGCCCGCGGATTTCATCCTTCCGTCCGATTGCCCGACCGCAGGCCGCAGCGCATCCTGTCCCGATGAACGCCACCCTTGCCGCCTTCGCCGTGGTTCTTAGTGCCAGCTTGGCCCTTGCCCAGGACCTGCCCGCGCCGGGAAAGGTTGCGTTCTTCGGCGTGCAGTTCATCGACATGTCCACCGAAGGCGCGTTCAACGGCCCTCGCGCAGACGAAAGGGCGCGGACCGAGATGGCCAGCGCCTTCGTGGCAAGCGACATGACGGAGCGCGGCTTTCAACTGGTTCCCGTCGATCCGGTTGCAGACCGCCTGGACACCATCGCGAACCCGTCCGATTGCAACGGCTGCGACACCGCACTGGCGCGAGAGCTTGGCGCGGACTATGCGCTGACCGGCGAGGTGCGGAAGATCTCGAACCTGATCCTCAGCCTGGAGCTGGACTTGCGCGACGCCAGGACCGGCGAGACGATGCGGGCGGGGACGGTGGACATTCGCGGCAACACGGATGAAAGCTGGCAGCGCGGGTTCAGTTACCTGCTGCGCAACCTGATTTTCCGCGAGTGACCTCACTGAAACGGTTCCACCCGCACAAGCGGCGGGTTGTCGGGCAGAGTCACCCAGCCCTCCGGCCCGTCGGGGTACCAGTTGACGCGGGTATAGCCCATCTCCAGCGCCCGCTTGGCGACGTTCCACGACATCCAGCACTCCGCCCGGCAGAAGATGACAATGGGCTGGTCCTTGTTGCCGTTCGTCGCCTGCTCAACCCCCCGGCGCAGATAGTCCTCTTCCTTGGGCGACAGCGCCTCGAACCCGGTGTTGGGCAGCCAGATCGCGCCCGGGATGCTGTCGCGTGGCTTGTCGCGCCAGATCGTGCCTTCGGGCAAGTCCGCGGGTCTCACGTCGCGGGGCATCACGTCGATGAAGACGGCGGTCCCGTCGCGGTGCAGCCCGGCCGCCGTTTCGGTGTCGATGACCGTCGCGCCCGCCAGCGTGTCCGGGACCGGCGCCGAGTAGGGCGGGCCGCGATAGCCCTTTGGCTCTGGCACCTCGGCCAGCACCGGCCCCGCCAGCAGGGCCAGGACCAGCGCCAGCCTCATGGCGCTGCCTCTTTCAGCGCGGTCCCCTGATCGTTGACCAGAGGCACCCCGGCCTTGGTCAGGATCGCGTCGATTTCCCCCTGGTTGCGCCGGATCAGCGAGTTCAGCTCGCGCTTCCAGTCCTGGTCGCTGGGGCGCACGCCCATGGTGATCCGGTAGAACAGCTTCGGACTTGCGGTCTCCTTCAGCAGCGGCGTCACCGTGAGCGCGGCGTTGCCCTTGGCCAGCGGCCCCCCGATCGGACCCCAGAGGATCGCCGCGTCGATCGCGCCGGATTGCAGGTCGGCCAGCAT
>JAIXZY010000064.1 GCA_027489355.1 Paracoccaceae bacterium
AACACCCTCGGGGCATACCGTACCAATCCAAGGTACACCGGCGCGGGGTGGAGCAGCCCGGTAGCTCGTCAGGCTCATAACCTGAAGGCCGCAGGTTCAAATCCTGCCCCCGCAACCATAATCCCGAAATATATCAAAGACATGCGCAGCGCCCCTCGGGGCGCTTTTTGCATTCGTGCGTTCTACATCAACGCCACATCAACACCGTAAACGAAAAACTGCAGCACAACGCATAGGCGCGCAGCCGCAGGAAGCGGCGGGCAACTCGCAGTTGCGCGCGATTCCGGTTCCCGCCATCATCACCGCGCGGTTCGAACGGTATTGGATTGATGATGAAGAACGTTGCGCTGGTTTTCGCTGACTTGATTGCCCACGAACAAGGGCGCGGCCTCGGTGTACCCGGTCCGCTTGCCGCATAACGAAGATGACGATCTCGACAGAGGAAATTCTGCGATACTGGCGGACTTCGCTTGCCGATGGGGCACTGGGCGAAGGGAAGTTCACGCAAGCCGACCGCCAGCGGTTTGTTGACGTCCCGGGCGAGGCGCTGAAGACTGGCGTTTTGCCGGACGAGGTGGTGGAGCGTGTGTTCCGCAGCCAGGCATCGGCCAAGGCGATGGGCGTTCGGTTCTGGCCCTTGGTGATGGCGCGGAAGTCGTCGCATGGGGCAGCACGCGCAGGCGGCCTGCCGGGAATCGTTGCGCCCGTGGTGACCGAAGCGACGGTTGATCGGGCAGGGCGGATCATCCCTTCACGGAATGCCTTGGCGCGCGATCTCTTGACCCCTTTGCCCTCCGGCGAGTTTGCCATCGGATCGGTTGACGCGCTGGACTCGTTTCTGACGGAAAGTCCCTTGCCGGACATGGCAGGCGAGGGCGCTTGGCAGGAATACCTTGGTCATTGCCGCAAGATGGTCGATGCGGTTTCCCAGGGCTGGCCGCGTGGCGATGCGGATTACCAGCCGATCGGTTTAGGGTTTCTCGAACTCGCCGAAGATGCCAACGCCACGGTGCGCGGCATCCTTGATCTCTACGACAAGCTCCTCGCCGAAAAGCCCGCTGCCCCGTTGCTTGAGCAGATCGTGCAGCCCCGGAAGGTCACTAGTGGCCTTAACCACCGGATCGAGCGGGAATTCGCACGCCGCCTCGGTCATTCGAACGCGAGCTTCCCTTTGGCAGAGCATCAGAGGCAAGTCTTAGCTTGGCTGGACGCGTCCTCGCCGGGCGAGGTCATTGCCGTAAATGGCCCGCCGGGCACAGGCAAGACGACCATGCTGCTGTCGGCGGTTGCGGGGCTCTGGGTGCGTGCCGCATTGCACGGGGATGACCCGCCGGTGATTGTGGCTGCGTCCTCGAACAACCAAGCCGTCACGAACATCATTGACGCCTTCGGGAAGGACTTTGGCAAAGGGGAGGGGCCTTTCGCCGGGCGCTGGCTGCCTGAGGTTGAAAGCTTCGGGATGTTCCTCGCTTCGCATTCGCGGCGACTGGATGCGGCGCGTCGCTACCAGACCGAAGAGTTTCAGACCGAGCGAGAAACGGTTGCCTACGTCCAGCGCGCAAAGGAAGCGTACCTGCAGGCCGCCAATAGCGCCTTTCCAGACATGCCGAACCCTGACGTGGCGTCTGTGGTGTCGGCCCTTCAAAAGCGGATGGCATCGGAGGTCGAGAAGCTTTCTCGCATCGATAGCGCAGCCAATGCACGCCAAGCGGCCACTGAAGCCCTAAGAGCGCAACTTGGCCCTGACCCGGAAGCAATGGAGGCTAGACGGGCAGAAGACGTAGCCCAGCGCACCGCCGCGCTTGAGAAGCTGCGGGAGGCGAGGGCGGCGCTAGATCGGTATCTGGCTTCGGAGTCCTCGTTGACAGCGGTCGTTGGGTTCCTCTCTTCGATCAAAGAAAAGCGCGCCTTGCGTGCGCGGCTGGCGATCGGCGATCTGTTGCCAGGCTTGGAGAACGCAAAGCGCGTCAGCGAGATCGAGGATAGGGTCAGAACCGAACTGGGATCAGCAGAGGACGCGCTGAAGGCGGCAGAACGGGCCCTGCTCAGGGCGAGGGCCCTGCGGCGCGAGTTCCTTGAGGCGGAAAGGGGCTGGGAAGCCGCGGCTTCTGCCTTCGGCGGTGGCGATGACAGCGCGGAACTGGAACGCCGTGCAGACCTCGAAACTCGCTTCCCGTTGTTCCTGTTGGCGACGCACTATTGGGAAGGGCGCTGGCTTCTGGCGATGGAGGCTGACCTTGCCGCTATCGTTGCTGCGAAGGGGAAGAACGGCAAGGCGACTGTCATTCCCCGGTGGCATCGTCGGATGATGTTGACGCCTTGCGCCGTGGCCACCTTCGCTAGCCTGCCCGGCAAGATGACCTATACGCGGCGCGACGGCGGGAAGTGGGCAACCGAGTACCTTTTCGACTTCATCGACCTCTTGATCGTCGACGAAGCTGGTCAGGTTCTGCCGGAAGTCGCCGGAGCATCATTCTCCCTCGCGAAACGTGCCCTGGTCATTGGCGATACGCAGCAGATCGAGCCAATCTCGTCGGTGCCGCGACCGGTTGACGTCGGCAACCTGCGAAACTGCGGGCTGCTGGGTGGCGAGGCCGACATCGATGCGCTTGCTGCTCGCGGAATTTGCAGCACCAGCGGCAGTGCCATGCGCCTCGCGCAAGAGGCCTGCCGTGTCTCGCCCTATGCTGATCTTGAGAAGGGGCTCTACCTCTTCGAACATCGGCGGTGCTATGATGAGATTATCAGCTTCAGCAACGCCTTGTGCTATAAGGGAAAGCTCCGGCCGCTCAGGGGAAAGGCGCCTTCGGATGCAGGACTTCCGGCGCTTGGATATCTCCATATTGATGGTCGGGCGGTAACCTCGGGCAGCAGTCGGGCCAACCTGCTTGAGGCTCAGACGATCGCCGCCTGGCTTGACGAAAACCGCGCTGGCTTGGAGGCCCGCTATCGTAGGCCACTTGAGCAGATCGTTGGGATCGTCACGCCCTTTGGCCGACAGGTGCGCGAAATCCGCGATGCCTGTGCCAGCCGGAGGATTTCGGTTGATGGGCGCGAAGGCATGACCATTGGCACGGTCCACGCCCTCCAGGGTGCCGAACGGCCGGTCGTGATCTTTTCCCCCGTCTATTCGAAGCACGCCGACGGTGGCTTTATCGATGCATCGCCCAGCATGCTGAATGTCACCGTCTCTCGGGCCAAGGATAGCTGCCTCGTCTTCGGCGACATGGATGTCATGGCCGCCGCCCAGGCCGGTTCGCCCCGTTCGATCTTGTCGGAGTTCCTTTTTGCTTCAGAGACCAATGCGCTCGAGTTTGCCGCCGAGCCCCGGACGGACCTGAAACAAGGAAGCGGCCAGATCCAGATGCTGCGGGATGCCGCCGGGCACGATGCCTTCTTGCTGGACGCACTTTCTGCGGGTGGGCGGCGCTACACGATCGTCAGCCCCTGGGTGATCGCGGGCACGATGGAACGCGTCGGGCTGATCGCCGCCTTCGAAGGGGCTATACGCCGAGGTGCCGAGATCGACGTCTTTGCCGACCCCTTGCTAAACGAGGGACCGGCCGCGGGTGGCCTAACCCAGATGGAAGCGGTCGAGAAGGTCTTTGCCAGGATCGGGGTCCGTCTCCACAAGCTGCCAAAGCTGCACAGCAAGATCGTGGCGATCGACAATGACCTTCTGTGTATCGGGTCTTACAACTGGCTCAGCGCCGATCGACAGGGCCAGTACGCGCGGCACGAGACTTCCTTCGTCTACCGTGGGCCGCACCTCGGGGACGAGATTCGTACGATTGTGGGCAGCCTTGTTCGCCGGGAAAAGTAGCTTGGCTGACATGAGTTCGGCGTGAACGAGACAACAGTGGGCCATCTCTTTCTTCGGAACTCCCACCTCTTTCTTGGGCAGCGAAACCTTTAGCCGGGCCGGAAGGTGCGCGGCATGCGGAGCGTGGCGTGTTTCTCGAAGGAATTCGGCCCGCCTCGCTTCTTATCGGGATCCTTTGCAGGCAGGGGTGGGGCATTGCCGAGCAACCCACTGATTTTTCTAAGCGAATCAGATTTGTCCATCTCTATGCGATCATCGCCACGACTTGATCCCGATTGACACGCGGCCAATTCCAACGCCGCAGTTCCGGTGTTCCGTGCACCCGACATGCCAAGGGGGGTGACCAAGGGCAATCGCCCCTTCATTTCAGCCCAGGGGCGGGTCATCATAGATGATACCGAGCGTCGCGTTTGGACGAAGGCGAATTGTCGGCTCAAATCTCGAAGACCTTCCGGATCAGTCTTCCAACGGAAGACTGATCGGTCCGGCAGGAGGCGTATTAGAATGTGGGCCGTACCCGGCGGCCCCTTGGGCCGCCCGGATCGACACTGCCAATCGGAGCCTCAAACCGCTGGCCGCAAGGCTTCCCAGTTTGGCGGCGTGACCGCAAAGAACCCGGTGGTTGTACCCTTGGATTTGTAGCGCAGCGGCGTGTCCTTCGGCAGCCAGATCATATCGCCGGGCTGCATAGCATGCTCTACGCCGCCGACCTCGATCGAAAAGCTCGTCTCGACGCTGTGGCAGATCCAGACTTCATCGTACCAGAGCGTGAAGGGGATGTCGCAATCGCGGAACCAGACGGTGCCGGCTGCCATGCTCGCTCCGTCCTTGTCGTCGATTTGGACATGAGTAGACCCCCCGCGTGGCGACCAGTTCTGCGTCAGGTCGGCCATCCGGCACAGTTTCACCTTGGACATCGTGCTGCTCCTTTCCTGTCAGATCTCGGCCGCGGCCAGAATTTGCCTTGCTGCGGCCTCGCCGGCTGCAAGCGCGCCTTCCATGTAGCCACGGAATTCGAGGGCCATGTGGGTTCCGGCCCAGTGAAAGGGTCCGACCGAAGCGCGCAGAGCCGCGCCGTACTGGGTCAACTGACCGGGAACCATGAAGGGGCTTGAGGCACCACCGGACCATTCTTCATCGGCCCAGACCTGAAGGTGGAACTCCAGCGGCGCCAGCGCCTCGGGGCCAAGTGCTTGGGACAGGACGCCCAGCACGGCGCTGCGCCGTCCAGCCGGATCCAGGGGATCGACCCGAAGCGACGCCTTGCCGGAAAAGAGCGCGATCATCGCGCCATGCCCGGGGTCCGCGCCGCTGATATCCAGGGCGGCGGTAAGGGCGCCGCTGGTAGATATGACGTGGCCATTCAGCCCCTTCTCGCGCCAGAACGGGCGGTCGTAAACGATGACAGCCTTGGAGTTGCGACCGTTCGGGAAGCGCTGGTGCAAAAGCCTGCGCGGCGCAGGCAGCGCGGGAGAGAAGGGGATCTGCTGGATCATCGCGGGCGAGCAGGCAAAGATCACACGACGCGCGGCGAAGCGCCCGGCGTCGGTTTCGATTTCAACCGCCTTCTCGGTCCACGTCACGCGCCGAGCGGGAGTACCGAGGAAGACGTCTTCCTCAAGATCCCGGGCCATGCCCTCGGAAACGGCCTGCGCGCCCCATAGATGTTCTGACATGCCGCCGGTTTCCACGTCCGACATGAAGCGCGGGCCACCGCAACCTCGCAGCTTCTGGATCAGTTCCAGCGCGGAAACCTCTTCCGGCATGACGCCGTAATAGGCGCCGGGCAGCCGAAGCAACGCATCGCGCGCCATGCCCGGCGGCAGGATTTCACGCACCCAGCTGTCATAGGTCATCCGGTCAAGGCGCGCGGCAAGGTCGCCTTCCCAGGGATTGGCCGGCAGAGCCTCGAATACCTGGTACAGCGTCTTGAACGCCTCGGTATAGGCGGCCCAGTCCGTCTTGCTCATGCCAGGAATGGTGCCCATCGGGCCGCGGAAGGTCTTGTCGTCATGTATGCAGACGCGGTCTCCGGTGACGAACTGGCGGCGGACCGGAACGGCGTAGCGTTCGACCAGACGATACATGCGCATGTGGCTTTTCGAGACCCACTGCCCGCCCAGGTCGATGCGGCGGCCAAGGGTCGGGCTGTGCGGCGAAAGGGTCAGCCCGCCCACCCGGTCGCGGGCCTCGAGAACGGCGACCGAGTGCCCGGCCTCTTTCAGTTGCAGCGCGGCATAAAGGCCCGACAGGCCGGCGCCGATGACGATGGTATCGCGTCTAACAGCCTCGTTCATCCGATTGCCTTTCCTTGGCTGGTCTGTCGCCGGCCTGGCCGGCCGAAGGGGGCGGTCATGCGCGTTCCAGCGCAATGGAAATGCCCTGGCCCACGCCGATGCACATGGTGGACAGGGACCTGCGCCCGCCGGTCAGGCCCAGCTGCAGCGCCGCCGTGCCGGTGATCCTTGCCCCCGACATCCCCAGCGGGTGACCAAGCGCGATGGCACCGCCGTTCGGGTTCACCCGCGGATCGTCGTCGGCGATGCCCAGCAGGCGAAGTGCGGCCAGCCCCTGCGCGGCGAAGGCTTCGTTCAACTCGATCACGTCGAAATCGCTTTGGGTCAGGCCCAGCCGCGCCATCAGTTTCTGGCTGGCGGGGGCCGGGCCGATGCCCATGACGCGCGGCGGCACTCCGGCCGTGGCGCCGCCCAGCACGCGGGCGAGCGGGGTCAGGCCATGCGCCGTCACCGCCCGGGCCGAGGCCAGGATCAGCGCCGCCGCGCCGTCATTGACCCCCGAGGCATTGCCCGCCGTGATGGACCCGCCCGCGAAGAGCGGCGCCAGCTTGCCCAGGGCCTCCATCGAGGTGACGCGGGGATGTTCATCGCGGTCCACCAGAAGGGGCGGGCCCTTGCGCTGCGGAACGGCGACAGGGGTGATCTCTTGCGCAAGCCTGCCGCTGACCTGCGCCGCCGCTGCCCTGCTCTGCGAGGCCAGCGCCATGGCATCCTGGGCGTCGCGGCTGATGCCGTGCTCATCGGCCACGTTCTGCGCCGTCTGGGGCATGGAGTCCGTTCCATGGGCGGCATGCATGGCCGGGTTCACGAAGCGCCAGCCGATCGTGGTATCGTGGATCTCGGCATGCCGGGAAAAGGCAGCATCCGCTTTTGGCATAACGAAGGGTGCGCGCGACATGCTTTCGACGCCGCCCGCCACCACCAATTCCGCCTGACCAGCGGCGATCATCCGCGCCCCGGCCAGGACGGCATCCATCCCCGAGCCGCAAAGCCGGTTGATCGTCGTTCCCGTGACGCCGACCGGCAGGCCGGCCAGAAGGGTGGCCATTCTGGCGACGTTGCGGTTGTCTTCGCCCGCCTGGTTCGCACAGCCGAGGATGACGTCATCGACCCGGTCCCAGTCGACGCCCGGGTTGCGCGACACCAGGGCCCGCAGCGGCACGGCGGCAAGGTCGTCCGGGCGTACGGCGGACAAGGCGCCGCCGAACCGTCCGATGGGGGTGCGGATGTAGTCGCAGATATAGACCGGGGTCATGGTGGACATCTCGGTTCGCGCTGGCTGTTGGATGCTCCCGCCCGCAGCAGGGATCGGGAGTGGCCGAGGCCCGTTACCCACGCCCCGCCAGGCGGTGCTTGCGGGACGTTGGGTGAAGGCCGGCAGGGCGGCTCTCAGTAGTAATTGATCGGGAAGCTGTATTCGGGGTCCGAATGCGCGTCCCAATACCCTTTCCAGATCGACCTTGTGATCGGACCCACCTGCCCATCGCCCACCGGGGTGCCGTCCAGCACCGTGATCGGCATGACGCCGCCGGCGGTGGTGACGAACATGATTTCGTCGCAGGCATAGGCCAGGTCGACCGGGATGTCGTCGATGACCCAGGGCAAGCCCAGCTTGTCCGCGACAGCCAGAACCGATTTGCGCGTCACCCCTTCGAGCACGCCGCGCCGGGGGGTAAAGAGCTTGCCGTCCTTGACCAGGACGATGTTGAAGCCAGACCCCTCGGTCAGGTTGCCGTCGCCGTCCGTCAGGATGGGGTACATCGCGCCACGGTCCCGCGCCTCGAAGATGGCGCGGGTGAAATCGCCCCATTGCAGGTTCTTCACCGTGGGATCGATCGCCCCTGGCGGCACGCGCCGGACTGAGCGGGCGACGACCGCCGAGCCTCCGGTCTTCTGCACCTCTTCGCCCATGACCCAGAGGAAGGGCGTGACCATGAGGTAGCAGTGGTTGGGGCAGTCCTCGGGCGCGTACTGGCGCACATAGCGCAGCCCGCGCGTGACGATGACCATCACATAGGCGTCGCGGATGCCGCTGAGCGCGGTCATCTCGACCAGGCGGTCGCGGATTTCCTGGCGCGGGATCGGGCTATTCATCCGCAGCTTCTTCATGCTGGCTTCGAAGCGGTCAAGGTGATCGTCCAGCCGGAAGAACCGGCCGTTCCAGACCGCTGGCACGTCGTAGGTCAGGTCCGATTTCAGGAAGCCCTGGTCCAGTAGGGGAATCTTCGCTTCGGCCACGGGGACGTAATCCCCGCCGACCCAGGCAATGCCCTTGGCAAAGACGTTCGTGCTCGCTTCCAGCTCGGCGCAGCGCCTGCGGTAGTCGTCGAAAATGTAATCGGTGTAGGACATTGGCCTTCCTCGGGATCAGGAGGGTATGACGCCGGCGGCGGCGATGTCGGCGAAGGCCTTGTCCACGCCCTCGATCGCGCGGTCGATATCGGCGGGGGTGTGGGCGGCGCAGAGGAACATGTTGTGGCGCGGGTGCAGGAAGATCCCGTAGCGCAGCGCCGCCAGGCACAGCGCGCTGCCGATCCGCAGGTTTTCGTCGCCATCGACCAGGACCATCGGCATCTGCACCGGGCCGGTCTGGCGCAGGCGGACGCCATGACGTGCGGCGGCCTGGTCAAGCCCTTCGCGGAGGCGGTTGCCCATCGCCTCGGTATGGGCCAGGGCGTCGGTGTCGCGCAGGACCCGGATCGTTTCCAGCGCGGCGGCCTGTGAGGCGGCGCCATACCAGAACGAGCCGGTGGTGAAGATCTTTTCGGCCCCGGCCCGGGCGCAGTCGGCGCCGGCGATGGCCGCCAGCGGCCAGCCGTTGGCGATGGCCTTGGAATAGGCGGCAAGGTCGGGCTTGATCCCGTGCCGCGCCCAGCTTCCGCGCACGTCCAGCCGGAAACCGGCACGCACGTCGTCACAGATCAAGAGGGCGCCCTTGCGGTCGCAGTGCGCGCGGGCCGCGGCAAGGAACTCCCTGGTCGGCATTTCCTGATCCCGGCCGGCATCATGGCGGAAGGCGGTCAGCAGGATTGCTGCCAGATCGTCGCCGGCCTGATCCACGGCGGCTTCAAGGCTGGCGATGTCTCCCCATTCGAACGGGATGAGGTGCGCGCGGTCCTCGGCCGTCACGCCGACGATCGACGGCGAGCACCATGGGACCGCGCCGTGATAGGCCCCCTTGGCCACCAGGACCTTGCGCCCCCCGGTCCCGGCCCGGGCAATGGTCACGCAGGCGGTGGTCGCGTCGGTTCCGTTTTTCTGGAACATGCACCAGTCCGCGTGATCCAGCGTGTCGGTCACCAGTTCGGCGAGTTCGACCAGGGTCTCAGTCGGACCGTTGCCCGAGTCTACCTTCTGCAGCTGCGCCTGCGCTGCGGCTTCGACACGGGGGTGGTGGTAGCCCAGCACGTTCGGGCCCCAGGCGCACATGAAGTCGATGTATTCGTTGCCGTCCACATCCCAGACGCGGCAACCGTCGGCGCGCGAGAAGAACTGGGGATATCCCGGCGCGATCATGCGGGTGGCCATGTGGCCCCACATTCCGTTGGGAATGACCTGGCGCGCCCGGTCAAGCAGGGCGAGGTCGCGAGAGTTGGCAAGGGGCGCGGTCATTAGAGTCTCACTGTCGGTTGGAAGCGGGGGCGCCACGGGGCGCCCCCGCCGGGGGTCAGTTGGAGATTTCCGCCAGAGGCAGGTTGCAGCAGGCACTGTAGCGCACGCCCTTGATGTTCGGGCCGTAAGCCAGGATCAGGTCCGGGCTGACCATTGGCAGGATGATCTTGTTGTTGATCATCTCCTGCGCCGCTTCGGTCCACAGCTTGTTGGCTTCTTCCGGCGTCGCCGCCGCCAGAGCCGCGGTCTTCAGCTCTCCCGGGCGCGGGTTCACGATCGCCGCGGCGTTTTCGCCGCCCGCGCGATTGGCCCAGACCGAGCCTTCGTGCATCCCGAACACGTCCACATACTGCGAGGTGCCGAAGAAGTCGGGTGCGAAGAACACCGCCGTCAGCGGGATGTGGTCCCCGTTCGCGGCCTCGCGCCAGTTGGCGAAGGGCACCGGCTGCAGTTCCAGCGTGATGCCGACCTTCGACAGATCCTGCTGGATCTTCTGCATCATCAGGTTGAAGTCCACGCCATAGACGTTGAGGTCCGGGTAGATCGACTGCAGGGTGAACCCGTCCGCAAGCCCTGCGGCGGCCAGCATTTCCTTGGCCTTTTCAGGGTTGTATTCCGGCACGGCGTGGCCGTCGCCACCGGGGAAGCCCAACGGGACCGGGGCGGCCAACGGACGACCGGCGCCGCCCAGCGTGAAGTCGATGAGAGAGGTGCGGTCGATGGCGATCGAGATCGCCTCGCGCACATCAGGCGTCATGTCGATGGGGGTGGCCTTCGCCCCTGGCGACAGGGCGACGTAGACGAAGTTGTAGGAGGGGACGCGCTCGACCACGGCCGAGGTGCCTTCCAGCGATTTCGCGGTTTCGGGGTCGATCTGCATGGCAATGTCGACCTCGCCCGATTGCAGCATCTGGGCTTGGGCAACGGCGTCCTTAACCTGACGGAAGATCACTTCCGGCATCACGGGCTTGGGGCGCCAGTAGTTGTCGTTGCGCTTCAGCCGCAGTTCGGTGTTCGGCTCGTAGGCCGCCAGGACGAACGGGCCGCTGCCGGCCGAGTTCGAAAGGAACCAGGTTTCCGAGGTGTCCTTTTCCGCGGCGGTCTCGTCGGCCACGGCGCCATTCTCGATGGCCACGTCGCTGTTGATCACGCTGAGGAAGCCCGCGGCCGCTTGGTTCAGGAACTCCGAGTTCGGTGCCGCCAGCTTGATGACCACTGTCTGCGCGTCAGGCGTTTCGATCGCGGTGATCGGATCGGCCAGGAAAGAGGCGTTGCCCTTGATGTTCTTCAGCCGCTCGAACGACCATTTCACGTCCTTCGCCTCGACCTGAGAGCCGTCCGAGAACTTTGCGGCAGGGTCCAGGGTGAAGGTGAATTCGGTCTGGTCGGCGTTGGAGGTCCAGGTCGAGGCCAGAAGCGGCTGGACCTTGTTGTCCTTGTCCAGCGTGACGAGCTGTTCATAGACTGACGTGTTGAAGATCTGGCAGGTGTCGCACCAGGTCCGCGCCGGGTCGAGTGCGTTCACATCCATGTCGCGGGCGATCACCAGCGCCTTTTCTTCCGCCTGTGCCTGCGGAACGGCCATGCCGAAGACCGCCGCCGCGACCGCAAGCGACAGTACCATCGCCCTTGGTCTGAAACTTCTGAACACCATTTGCCGTCCTCCTGTTGGTGGACCCGATATGGTCCATTATCTAGTTGCCGGTGATGCGAAGCAGTGCCTCGCGGATATCCGCCGCAGAACCCAGCGCGGCGCGATTGAGAACTGCCGAGACAGTGGGCGCGGCCAAGCCGCCCGTCACACGCAGGATTTCGTGGTCCAGGCTGTCGAAAAACCGGCTCTGGATGCCATCGGCCCAGATCGCGCCCATCGACATGCTGCGGGCGGTCTGTTCCGCGATGATGACGCGCCCGGTCCGTTCAACCGAGTCGCCGATCGCGTCCCAATCGATGCCGTGATGATCAAGGTTGCGAAGGTCGATCACTTCGGCGTCGATGCCCGTCTCCTCGGCCATCTTCACCGCACTGGCGACCATGACCGAAGTGGCAAGCACGGTGCAGGCGGTGCCGGGCCTTGCGACATGGGCGCGGCCGAAGGGGATGATGAAGTCCCGGTCGCCTGCGGGCACGTCGAACTCGCGCTGGTAAAGCTCGGTATGTTCGATCACGACGACGGGGTCGTTGCAGCGCAGGGCGGCGTTCATCTGGCCGATGTAGTCATGCGCGGTGGTCGGGCTGACGATCCGCCAGCCCGGGAACAGGCCGAACAGCGCCGAAGGGTCCGTCGAATGCTGCGAGCCATAGCCGGTGTGGGGCGACACGCGCACCCGCATCACCAGCGGGACAGGGAAGCCGGACCCGAACATGTGGCGAACCTTGCCCACGCCATGCGCGATCTGGTCGGCGGCCGTGAAGCAGAAATCGCCGAACATGATCTCGACCACCGGGCGCAGGCCGTTCAGCGCCGCGCCAAGCGCCACCCCGGTAAAGCCGTTCTCGGCGATGGGCATGGGCAGGACGCGGCCGGGCCAACGCTCGAGCGCGCCCTTGGTAAAGCCGGACACGCCACCGCGCATCTGGTGGACGTCTTCGCCCATCACGATGATGCGGGGGTCGCGGTCCATCGCGGCGGCCAGGGTTTCCGAGGCGGCGGTGACGAACTTCACCCGCTCGGTCGCGACACCGTCCATGTCCCCGTGATCCAGCACGCGGGCGTCGTCCAATTCGGACAGGTCTCCCAGGATGCCGTCGTCATGGGTGGCGGGATCGGGCCACAGCCGGTCGGGGATGCGCAGCGCGTTGCCACCGGGAACGGTCTCTGTCAGCTGCGCGGCGGCGGCCGAGACGCGGCCCGTCACGGTCGCGTCGATCCGGGCCAGCTGTTCTGCGCTGGTGATCCCCATCTCGCGCAGGCGCTGGGCGGCGGTCGTCACCGGATCGCGGGCCAGCCATTCCTCTTCCTCGGCCAGAGGACGATAGCCGAAATCGCTGCCCTTGCGGCTGCCGGACTGGTGGAAGTGGCGGTAAAGCAACGCCTCGACGACCACGGGACCACCGTCGGTCGCGATGATCCGCCGCGCCTCGGCCATGGCATTGTGGACCGCCACCACGTCCATCCCGTCCACCTCGATCGACGCGATGCCCAGCATCGCCCCGCGCGAGGAGATCCGCGTTTCGCGGGTGATGTCGGTGATGCGGGTCGAGACGCCGTAAAGGTTGTTCTCGATGAAGAAGATGGTGGGCACGCCCTGCGCGGCAGCGATGTTCATCGCTTCGTAGCTGGCGCCGTTCTGCGCCGCGCCGTCGCCGAAGAAGGCGACCGAGACCTGATCCCGGTCCAGCATCTTGTCGGCCAGCGCATAGCCCACCGCATGCGGCGGGTTGCCGCCCACAATGGCCGAGGTGCCCATGATCCCCGCCGCCGCCCGGCGCATGTGCATGGAACCACCCCGTCCGCCGCAGTAGCCGGGGGTCAGGCCCATGATCTCGGCCATGAAGCGGTGGATCGCCTCGTCCATTTCGGGGGTAAAGTCGTCGTTCAGCACGTCGAAGCCGGGTGGCGTGGCGGCGTTGACCAGTTTGAGCAAGACCTGGTGGTGCGCGCGATGCGTGCCGTTGATGCGGTCCTCGCTGCCCAGAATCGACATCGCGCCCACCGCACCGGCCTCTTGCCCGATCGAGGCGTGGGCCGGCCCGTGGATTAGGCCGGCCTTTTCCAGCTCCAGCAGCTTTTCCTCGAACCGCCGGATCAGCAGCATTTGGGAATACCAGTGAACCAGCTTTTCCCTGGGCGCAGCCGACCAATCTGCAGGGTCCGATTCCAGCCGGAACCAAGGGGCGGAAGGCGAAAGCGGGGTCCGTTGCGGCATCTTCAGTCCTTCGGCGAACCGGCTTTCACCAGGCGGTGACGGGCGGCTCGGCTTTTATGGAAATTAATTCCGTTTTCTCTTGAAGCGAACACTAAGCCGTGCCAGCCTTTTCTTGCAACAGAAATCTTTCGCTGGGTTCGACCCGGCGTGAAGGGCAGGGCAGCGATGATCCGCGATCCGGAAATCCTTGACAGTTTGTTGGAAACTGTGCGGCGTTTCGTCCGCGAAAGACTGGTTCCCGCCGAGGCCGAGGTCGAGGAAACCAATGCGATCCCTCCCCAGATCATCGACGAGATGCGCGCGCTTGGCCTGTTCGGCCTGTCGATTCCCGAAGAGCACGGCGGCCTTGGGCTGACCATGGAGGAAGAGGCGCTTGTCGCGCTGGAGCTTGGCTACACCTCGGCGGCGTTCCGGTCGGTTGTTGGCACGAACAATGGCATCGGTTCGCAGGGGATCATCGCCGACGGGACGGATGCGCAGAAGGCCTACTGGCTGCCGCGCATGGCCTCGGGCGAGGTGATCGGTTCCTTCGCGCTGACCGAGCCCGACGTGGGCTCTGACGCCGGATCGGTCAAGACGACCGCCCGGCGTGAGGGGCATCACTACATCCTGAACGGGACCAAGCGGTACATCACTAATGCTCCCGTTGCGGATGTGTTCACTCTGATGGCGCGGACGGGGGGGCCGGGACCCGCGGGCGTGACGGCCTTCCTTGTGCCGGTCGACAGCCCGGGCCTGTCGCTGGGTCCTACCGACCGCAAGATGGGGCAGCGCGGCACCCGGACCTGCGACGTGATCCTGGACAACTGCCGGGTCCCGGCCGATGCGGTGATCGGCGGGGTCGAGGGGCAGGGCTTTAAGACGGCGATGAAAGTCCTGAACCGTGGCCGCCTGCACATCGCCGCCTTCTGCGTCGGTCAGGCGCAGCGGCTGTGCGACGAAGCCACGGCGTTCGCCACGACTCGCGTCCAATTCGGGAAACCCATCGCCGAGCATCAACTGGTGCAGGCGATGCTGGCCGATTGCGCGACGGAAACCTATGCCGGGCGCTGCATGGTGCTGGACGCAGCGCGGCGCTTCGATGCCGGGGAACGGATCATTCAGCAGGCGGCATCCTGCAAGCTATTCTGCTCGGAAATGGTGGGCCGCGTCGCCGACCGTGCTGTGCAGGTCCACGGCGGGGCTGGTTACATGCAGGACTACCCGGTCGAACACTTCTACCGCGACGTCCGGCTGTTCCGCCTGTACGAAGGCACGTCTCAGATCCAGCAGGTCATAATCGCGCGCGAGATGTGCGCCCAGAGGTGAGCATGGCCCCCGCAATCGGCATCATCGCGGATGATTTCACCGGCGCCGTGATGGTGGCGGGCATGCTGGAGGGACGGGGGATCGCCGCGCCGGTCCTGTTTCACCCCGGCGGGGCGACGGAATCGGCGGCGGCGCTCGTGGCCGCAACCCGCAGCCGGACCGTTGCGTCCGCCGAGGCCTTGGATGAGATTGCCGTCTGGCATGACGCTCTGACGGCGGCGGGCTGCCCGCGCATCGCCTACAAGGCCTGCGCCAGCTTCGATTCGACGCCTCTGGGCAACATCGGACCCGCGGCCGACCTTCTGGCCGACCGCGCCGGCACCCGCCCCGTGCTGATGAGCGCGGGCTTTCCCAGGTTTGGCGCAACGGTGCATCAGGGCTATCTGTTCTACCGGGGTCGGCTGGTGTCGGAGTCCATCAAGCGGCTGGATCCGCTGACGCCGATGGAGGACCCCGATCTTGTCCGCTTCCTGGGGCGGCAGACCCCGCATCCGGTTGGCCTGATCAGCCATCTGACCCTGCGTCAGGGCCGCGCGGCGGCAGAGGGCGCCCTTGGTGCCCTTGCCGCACAGGGGATGCAGCATGTCGTGCTGGATGCCTCGGACGATGACGATGTGGCGCTGTCGGCCGACATCGCCGCGGACTCCGGCCTTCCGGTCGTGGCCAGCGACCCCCTGATCGTCGAACTGGCCGCCCGACTTGCCCGACAAGCGCCCGCCGCGCCGCCGCCCAACGCTCCCGGGGGGGCGACGGTTGTTCTGGCGGGCAGTACGGGTCCGGTCGTCCTGGCGCAGCTGGCGGCCCTTGCCGCCCGGCATCCGGTGCTGACCCTCGATCTTCTCGACCCGTGCGGACCCGAGGGGCTGGTCGCCCAAGCGCTGGACTGGGCGGCCGCACAGGTCGGGTCCTATGCCATTTCGACCGCCACGGACCCCGCCGGCCTGGCCCGGAGCCAAGGCGCGTTCGGCGCGGTTGGTGCGGCGCGGCTGGCGGAATCGGTTCTGGCCGGCGTGGCGCGCGGCCTGCACGCACGGGGCCGCCGCCGCTTTGCCGTGGCGGGGGGCGAGACCTCGGGCGCGATCGTCGCGGCGCTGGGTCTGCGCGCGGCCCGCGCCCTGCCGGAAGGGCCACTGGGTCTGGGTCCCTGTGTGTCCGGGGGCGATGACCCTGTGTGGCTGTTCCTGAAGTCGGGAAAGCTTGGCGCGGACGACATTCTGCTGCGCGCCGTTGCCCCGGATCAATGAGAGAGAGGTCATGACCGAAACCGAAGCCCGCCTTGCCCTTGTCGCCGCCGCGCGCGAGTCGGTCCGGCTGGGACTGAACAGCGGCACGGTCGGCAACTTCAGCCTGCGCCACGGCGCGGGCATGTTGATCACGCCCACGGGCATCCTGCCCGACCGGATGCAGCCCGGACAGATCGTTGCGATGGACCTCGAAGGGGGATGGCAGGGCGACTGGCGGCCCTCGTCGGAATGGGCGATCCATGCCCGGCTCTATGCCGCCCGGCCCGACGCAAGCGCGGTGGTCCATGCCCATCCCGACCATTGCGTCGCGCTCTCCTGCCTGCGACAGGCGATCCCGCCCTTTCACTACATGGTGGCGGGCTTCGGCGCCACGACCGTACCCTGCGCGCCCTACGCCTGTTTCGGCAGCCTGGACCTCGCGCTCGCCGTGACCAAGACGCTGGAGCAGACCTTCAGCGCCTGCCTGATGGCCAATCACGGGATGGTTGCTCTGGGGCCTGATCTGGACGTGGCCCTGTCCCGCGCCAGCAAGCTTGAGACCCTGGCGAAGCAATATCTGCTGGCGCGGGCGGCGGGCGAGCCGGTTCTGCTGACCCCGGCCGAGATGGCCGAGGTCGCCCTGCGCTACCAGTCCTACGGCAAGCAGCCCGGCTGACCCTCAGACCGCGCTGCGCCAAAGCTCGGTCAGCAGGCGCAGCGCCAGGTCGGGGTGTTCCAGGTGCGGAAGATGCCCGCAAGCGTCCACGGCATGCAGACCGACCGCCGCCGGCAGGTCGCGCGTGGTGGCGAAGGGCAGGATCCGGTCCTGCCGCCCGAAGATCACCCGCGCGGGAATGCGCAGCCGGGACAGATCGGCTTTCACCGACAGAACCTGCGTGCCATCGGGGAAGAACCGGTTGGCAAAGGCCTGCATCGCGGCCGTCTGCCCCACATCCAGACGCTGCACGGCGACGGCCTTCACGAAGGCATCGCTGATCACCGCCGGGTCATGCACCAGCCGCTCAAGCCAGGGGCGCAGGCTTTCGGCCGTCCGCGCCCGCAGTATGCCCTGCGTGAAGGCCTCGTCGATCTCGGGGCCCAGCCCGGCCGGCGCAAACAGGCACAGCCCGCGCAGGTCGATCCGGCCGCGCGCGGCCAGTCGCGCCGCGATGGCGCCCCCGAAGGAGTGACCGGCAAGCACCACCGGCCCGACGACCTGAGCGGCAATGGTCGCTTCGACCTGCTCACAGATCTCATCGGCGTCCGCCGGGATGGTCCGGGTCGAAGCTCCGTGACCCGGAAGATCAAGCGCCAGCACCGGGAACCCCGCCCGCGAGCCCGCGAAGAGGCCGCGCCAGTTGTTCAGATCGGCGCTGTAGCCGTGCAGCAGGACGACGGGCACCCCCTCGCCGCGCCGCAGCCAGACCGCGTTCAGGCCTTCGCCAGATGCCGCAGGGCTTACGGCCGGCGCGGCCGCAATCGCCGACAGGTAAGACAGGACATCCGATTTCTGGACGCGCCCACGCGGTCCGGTGCCGGTAAGCCCTGTAAGGTCAAGCCCCTTTTCCCGCGCGATGCGGCGCGCCAGTGGCGTCGGGTTGGGCAGACGCGCCCGCCCGTCGCGCTGGGCGGGCGGGCGCGCCTGCGGCTTGGCCGCCGGAGCGGCGACCGGAGCGGGGGAAGGGGTGGCCTGGCTTGCGGCGGGGGCGACATCCGCCAAGGCTTCATCCTTCGCGGCGATGCGGGCGACCTCGGCCCCCACCTCCACTTCGTCCCCTTCGGCCGCCAGCCGGCACAACACGCCCGAGGCCGGGGCTTCCACCTCGACGGCCGCCTTGTCGTTGTCGATCTCGAAGATCACCTCGCCTGCGCTGACGGTCGCGCCGTCGTCCACCAGCCAGCGCGCGATCCTGCCCGTCTGCATCTCGAGGCTGACCTTCGGGTAAAGGACGGGAACCGGCATGATTTCTCCTGTATCGTTAGGGGGCAAGGGCGGTCGGCCGCGCGGCGGCCGAGTCGCCACTCAGGCGTGCGCGCAGTTGGCCGATCATGTCGACCAGCTCTGGACCGATGCGCGACAGGCACAGATCTTTCGGGATGATGTCGACGATTCCGCCGCAGGTGATCGCCACCAGGGGCGACCCGTCGGTCGGCCGGAACGCCACGCCGACGGCGTTGATGTAGCTGTACCAGGTGCCGAAGCTGCCGACGAAACCCAGTCGCTGATAGCTGTCGGTGGCCTCCTCGACCGAGGCGCGGATGCGCGCCTCGTGGTCGGGTTCCTGGGCGATGATCTGCGCCAGCACGTCGTCGCGCACCTCGGGGCGCATCTCAGAAAGATAGGCAAGCCCCATCGCCGTGCGCCACAGCGGCAGCCTTGATCCCACGTTCAGCCGCAAGGACACGGGGCTTTGCGACCGGCAGTTGGCCAGATAGACCATCTCAAGCCCGTCCCGCGTCCCAAGCGCCGTTGCCACCCCGGTGCTGTCCGCCAGTTTCTGCATCAGCGGCTGCGCCATGTGGACCACGGCGCTTGAACTGAGCGCCGAATAGCCAAGCGAGACCGTCGCCGGGCCGATGCTGTATCTACCAAGCTGCGTGTCGTAGTGCAGATACCCCAACGACACGAGCGTCGCCGTCAACCGGGAAACGGTGGCTTTCGGCAGCCCGGTCCGTTCGATGAGTTCCTGGTTGCCCAGCGTCGTATCCTCGGCCGTGAAGGACCGCAGGATCTCCAGCCCACGCGTCAGCGAGGCCGCCTGATTGCTGGCTTCGGCCGCATCGGCGCCGTCGGCTGGTATTGCTCTTTTCCGCATGTCCCCCTCGTTCGCACGTTTGCCCCGTCTACACGTGGCAGGTACGCGGATAACTGAAACATAATTTCATTTATGTTGACGGCCCGCCTGCCGATTGTCAATACTAGCCGGGAGAACGTTGCCGAACCAACCGGCAGCCCGCCAGGAAGGACAAGATCATGACCCGCTACATCCTGCGCCGCTTGATCGCGATGCCCTTTCTGGTCCTTGGAATCGTGACGCTCGCATTCCTTCTGACAACCGTGACGAAGGGCGATCCCCTGACCGCCATCGTGTCGGACCGCCAGCTGAACAATCCCGAGGTGGTCGCGGCCGCAAAGGCCAAGTGGGGTCTCGATCGCAGCCTGCCCGAACGTTACGTGATCTATGTCGGCAACCTGCTGACCGGGGACATGGGGACATCCTTCATCACCCGCCGTCCGGTCGCGCAGGACGTGCTGTACCGCCTGCCCGCCACGATGGAGCTGGTGATTGCCGCCATGGCGGTGGGGGCGACCATCGGGATCAGCCTGGGCGTTCTGGCGGCCTACTTCCGCAACACGGCCATCGACCACGCCGCCCGCTTCTTCGCCCTGTTCGGGTCATCGATCCCGGTGTTCTGGCTGGGCCTTGCGCTCCTTTACGTCTTTTCGGTCCAGTGGGGCATCCTGCCCGGCCCCGGCCGGCTGGATGCCCGCGCCACTCCACCGCCCATGGTGACGGGCTTCATGACCGTCGACACCCTTATGGCGGGGAATGTCCGCCTGTTCCTGGATGCCGTCTGGCACCTGATCCTGCCGGCTTTCGTCCTGGGCTGGGCAGTGGCAGGCACCATTTCGCGCCTCGTCCGCGCCAACATGCTTGAGGTGCTGTCGCGCGAGTTCATCCTGACGGCCCGCGCCAAGGGGGCAGGGGAGTTCCGCGTCGTCATCCGCCACGCCTTGCGCAACACCCTGGTCCCCACGCTGACCGTCATCGGCTATTCCTTCGCCTACCTGCTGACGGGCGCCGTGCTGACCGAGACGATCTTCTCCTGGCCGGGGATGGGGTCCTATGCCGTAGATGCCGCGCGGGGCCTGGATTTCCCGGCCATCATCGGCGTCACAATCGTGGGCGGAGTGATCTTCCTGATCACAAACCTTCTGACCGACATCGCCTATGTCGTCGCCAACCCGCGTGTGAGGCTCGGCTGATCCATGACCGCACTTTCCGCTCCTCGCATGATCCGGCCGCGCTGGCTGACCTTGCCCCTGATGGTCGGCGTTCTGCTGGTGCTGTTCTGGCTGCTGGCCACGGTTGTGGCCCCGCTCATGACGGCGCATGACCCGCTGGACATGGTGGGCCGCAGGCTGCAGCCACCCAGCTGGGACCACCTGCTTGGCACCGATGCCCTCGGCCGCGATGTCCTGAGCCGCACCCTGCACGGCGCGCGCCACTCCATCCCGATCGCCGTTGCGGTGGTGATCCTTGCCGTGGCGATCGGGGCGTCATTGGGGGCGCTTGCGGGCTTCCTGGGCGGCCTCGCCGATACCGTGATCATGCGCCTTGTCGACGTGACGCTGTCCTTCCCGCCGATGCTACTTGCCATGGCGGTCGCGGCCTCGCTGGGGCCGGGGCTGTGGAACGCGGCCATCGCCATGGTGATCGTCTGGTGGCCGGTCTACGCCCGCCTGATGCGCGCGCAGGTGCTTGAGGTGCGCGAGCGCGAACATGTCGAGGCCGCAATCGCCTCGGGCGCCACGCGGACCCGCGTGCTGACCAGGCACATCCTGCCTCTGTGCTGGACGCCGGTCCTGATCAGCGCGACCATGGATCTCGGCCAGGTGATCCTGCTGGCGGCCTCGCTGTCCTTCATCGGCCTTGGCGCCACGCCTCCGACGCCGGAATGGGGCTCGATGATCTCGGACGGGGCGGCGCAGTTCTATTCCTGGTGGGTGGCGCTTGGTCCTGGCCTCGCGATCCTGACCATCGTCCTGGGCTTCAACTTCATTGGCGACGGACTGCACGACTACTTCGACCCGAGGTCCAGATGAGCGCACACACCCCTTTGTTCGAGGTCCGCGACCTGCGCGTCGCCTTCGGACCCGGCGGCATCCTGGGCGAGGCCGTGCGCGGCATCAGCCTGCATGTCGACCACGGCGAGGTTCTGGGCATCGTGGGCGAATCCGGGTCCGGCAAGTCGGTCGGCATGCTGGCCGCGCTGGGCCTGCAACCCGAGGGCGCGCGGGTCTCGGGTTCGGTCCGCTTCAAGGGGCGCGAACTGGTCGGCCTGCCACGCCGGGACCTGCGCGAATTGCGCGGCTCGCGCATCGGCATGATCTTCCAGGATCCGTTGTCCTCGCTGAATCCCGTGATGACGGTGGGCGACCAGATCGCCGAGGCGGTCCGGTTGCACAACCGCGACATGTCGCGCAAGGCGGCGCTGGACCGGGCCAAGGACCTGCTGGCGCTGGTTTCGATCCCGCAGCCGGACCGGCGGTTGCAGCAATACCCGCACGAGTTTTCCGGCGGGATGCGCCAGCGCGTGATGATCGCGATGGCGGTGGCGAACGATCCTGACCTGTTGATCGCGGACGAACCGACCACGGCGCTCGACGTGACGGTGCAGGCCCAGATCATGGACGTGCTGGCCGACCTGAAGCAGCGGCTGAAGATCGGTCTGATCCTGATCACGCATGACCTGGGCGTGCTTGCGGGTCATGCCGACCGGGTCGCCGTGATCTACGCGGGCCAGGTCGTGGAACAGGCGGGGGTGGACGACCTGTTCGCCCGGCCGGGCCATCCCTATACGCGCGGGCTGATCGCCTCGATCCCCGACATGACGCGGATGGACGACCGGCTGTTCTCGATCGAGGGCACGCCCCCCGCCCTGGGACATCTGCCCAGCGGATGCGCCTTCAACCCGCGCTGCACCGTCGCGCAGGACGTCTGCCGCCATCTTGCCCCCCAGACACACGTCGAGGGCGATCACAACGCCACCTGCCATTTCGCCTTCCAGAACGTCGTGAGCGCCGCATGACCCAGCCGCCCATCCTGTCGGTCCGCAATCTGGTCAAGCGCTTCCCGGTCAAGGGTGGCCTGCTGATCGAGCGTGATATCGGCCATGTGAATGCCGTCGCCGGGGTCTCATTCGACGTCGCCGCCGGAGAGACTCTGGGCCTTGTCGGCGAATCCGGTTGCGGGAAATCCACGCTGGGCCGCTGCATCCTGCGCCTCATCGAACCCACCGAAGGCCAGACGCTGTTTCGCGGGCAGGACATCAACAGCCTGCCGGCGTCCGACATGCGGATGCTGCGCCGCAATATCCAGATGGTGTTCCAGGATCCCTATGCCTCTTTGCACCCGCGCATGACGGTGGCCGAGAACATCGCCGAACCGCTGCGGATCAGCGACCTCGACCCCGCCGCCCGCAAGCGCCGCGTGGCCGAGATGCTCGATCTTGTCCGACTGAACCCCGAACATGGCGACAGGTACCCGCATGCCTTGTCCGGCGGCCAGCGCCAGAGAGTCGTGATCGCCCGCGCCCTGGCCCTGAGGCCCGATCTTCTGGTGTTGGACGAGCCCGTCTCGGCGCTGGACGTGTCGGTGCAGGCCGGGGTGCTGAACCTGCTCAAGGACATCCAGCGCGACTTCGGAACCGCCTTCCTGTTCATCGCGCATGACCTGTCGGTCGTGCAGCACATCTCGCACCGGGTGGCGGTCATGTATCTGGGCAAGATCGTCGAGATCGCCGACAAGCGGCAGCTCTACTCGGCGCCGCTGCACCCGTACACGCAGGCGCTGATGTCGGCGGTGCCGCTCGCGGACCCGCCGCGCGAACGCAGCCGGGCGCGCATCGTGCTGAAGGGCGACGTACCCAGCCCGATCAACCCGCCCTCCGGCTGCCGGTTCCGGACGCGCTGCCCCATCGCGCAACCGCTTTGCGCCGAACGGGGACCGTCGCTGGCCGATCACGCCACGGCCCATGCGGTTGCCTGCCATTTCCCCAATGCCCGCGAAACGGGCCTGGCCGCCGTCGGCTGAAACAGGAACGAGTGAGGACCAAGACGATGCAGACCCTGCCGCTGGAAGGGATCAAGGTGCTGGACCTCACCCGGGTTCTGGCCGGACCCTGGACAACTATGAGCCTGGCCGATCTAGGGGCCGAGGTCTGGAAGATCGAGAACATCAAGGGAGGCGACGACACCCGCGCCTGGTCGGTGCCCAGCTACAAGGGCGTCAGTACCTATTTCCTCTGCGCAAACCGCGGCAAGCACAGCATCGCGGTGGACCTCAAGTCCGCCGAGGGCCGGGCCATCGTGCTGGAGCTTGCGGCCCGTGCCGATGTGGTCGTGGAAAACTTCCGCGCCGGAACCGTGGACCGGCTGGGCATCGGCTACCAGGACATCGCCCGGATCAACCCCGGCGTCGTCTACTGCTCGATCTCGGGCTACGGCCAGACCGGCCCCGAGGCGACACGGCCCGGATATGACTTCATCATGCAGGCGGAAAGCGGGCTCATGTCCATCACCGGGCAGGCGGACGGGCCGCCGAACCGGCTGGGCGTGGCCTTCACCGATGTCGTCGCGGGGATGGTGGCTACCCAGTCGATTCTGGCCGCGCTTTACCAGCGACGGGATACGGGGCAGGGCCAGTTCATCGACGTGGCCCTGCTGGACGCGGCGCTGAACCTGCTGATCAACGTCGGCACCGCCTATCTGAACGCCGGGGTCGAGGCGACCCGCTACGGCAATGCGCATCCGACCGTGGTGCCCTATCAGCTGTTCACCGCCTCGGACGGGCCGTTCGCGCTGGCGGTCGGCAATGACCGCATGTTCGCCGATTTCTGCGAAAAGGTCATCGACCGCCCCGACCTGGCCCGCGACCCGCGCTATGTCACTTCGCACCAGCGCGCGCTGAACCGGCCCGGCTTGCTGGACGAGATTCAGGCCATCATCGCCACCCGACCGTCCGCGCATTGGCTGGAGGCTTGCCTCGCGGCCGATGTGCCAGCCGGGCCGGTGAAATCGGTGTCCGAGGCGCTGAGTGCGGCATCGGTTGTGGAACGTGGCGTCATCCAGACACTGGAGCATCCCGAACTTGGCCCGATCTCGCTGATCCGGCCCGCGCAGGGGCTGGCGGCGCAGGCGGGTCGCAGCGCCAAGGCGCCGCCCCTGCTGGGCGAAGATACCCGCACCGTCCTGCGCGACGTGCTGGGCTTCGACGCCGCGCGGATCGAGACGCTGATCGCGCAAGGCGCGGTCGCCTGCCGCGATCTGGCGCCGGCTCCGGTGACAACGCCCCCTTCCGCCGCGCTGCAGGTGTCGGAGTAGACCGCGATGACCGTCACGCTGGATCGTCATGGCAGCATCGCTGTCCTGACCATCGACAATCCGCCCGTCAACGCCCTCAGGACCTCGCTCCGCGCGCGGCTCTTTCAGCTTGCCGAGGAGGTGGATGCCGACCCCGGCATCACGGCCGTGGTCCTGCGCGGGGCGGGCAAGTTGTTTGTCGGCGGGGCCGACATCGGCGAATTCGACCGCTTGCCAGAGACGCCGACCCTGCCGGACCTGATCCTTCGGCTCGAAGCCGCCGCGAAGCCCTGGGTTGCCGCGATCCATGGTTCTGCCCTCGGCGGCGGTCTGGAACTGGCGCTCGGTTGCCATTACCGGCTGGCCGCTCCAGGCGCGGTCATGGGGCTGCCCGAAGTGAACCTGGGCATCATCCCGGGCGCGGGCGGAACCCAGCGCCTGCCGCGCCTGATCGGGCTTGAGGCCGCGATCCCCGTCATTGCCGAACGCGTGATGCTGGACAGCGACCGCGCGCTGCGGCTGGGACTCGTCGACAGCATCATCCAGGGACCGCTGACCGAAGGCGCCGTTGCCTTCGCCGCGAGCCTTACGCAGACCCGCCCCCCGGCCGGAACCCGACCGCTGGCCGACCCCGGCCCCGCCTTCTGGGAAGCGGCGTCGGCCCGCGTCGCAAAGGCGGCCAAGGGACAAAGCGCGCCCCTCGCCGCGCTGCACGCAGTGCGCCACGGGGTGGATCACGGCTGCGTGGCCGGTCTCCGGCATGAACGTGAGACCTTCCTTGCCCTAAAGACAAAGCAGGAATCGGCTGCCCTCCGCTATCTCTTTTTTGCCGAGCGCGCCGCGCCGCGACCTGCCGACCTGCGCGATGTGACATCGCGACCCGTTGCCCTGGTGGGTGTCGTCGGTGGGGGTACGATGGGCAGCGGCATCGCGGCGGCCTTCCGCAATGCCGGATTGCCCGTCATCCTGTCCGAACGCGACGCGTCCGCGCTGGCGCGTGGGCTTGCCACCCTCCGTGGCCTGTTCGACGCCGCCGCCCGGCGCGGACAGATCACCGAGGCAGAGGCAGCCGCCCGGATGGCAGGGGTCACGGGTTGCGTGGGCCTTGAGGGTCTGGCCAGCTGCGACCTGGTGGTTGAGGCGGTTTTCGAAGACCTGCACGTCAAGCAGAAGGTGTTCGCCGACCTGGGCCGCCTGTGCCGGGCCGATGCGGTGCTGGCGACCAACACATCCTATATCGACCCGCGGCAGATTGCGCTGAACCTCCCCGCGCCCGAGCGTTTCATCGGCCTGCATTTCTTCAGCCCCGCTCATGTGATGAAGCTGCTTGAGGTCGTCCCGCACCCGGCCACCTCGCCCGAGGTGCTTGCCACGGCCTTCCAGTTGGCGCGGCAAATGGGCAAGGTTCCGGTCCGTTCCGGCATCTGCGAAGGCTTCATCGGCAACCGGATGCTTAAGCGTACCCGAGCCGAGACAGAGGCCATGCTCCGCGCAGGCACCCCCTTTGCCGCCATCGACGCTGCACTGCGGCGCTTCGGTTTTGCCATGGGACCGTTCGAGATGCAGGACATGGCGGGCCTCGATATTGCCTATATGAACCGTGTGGCGGCGCGCGCGCGGGGTGAGTCCGTGCCCGAAGGGCCACTTGATCTGCTGGTCCGGGCGGGCCGCAAGGGCATCAAGACCGGCGGCGGCTGGTATGACTATGCCCAGGGGGACCGCACTCCCCGCCCCTCGGAGGCGGCGGCGGCGATCATCGCTCCGCTGGTCGGGGCCGGTGCGCCGCTGGCCGAAGACCAGATCGTTGACCGGCTGATCGGTGCATTGGCCGACGAGGGCCGCGCCATCCTTGCCGAAGGCATCGCCTCCAGCGCAACGGACATCGACCTCGTCCAGATCCACGGCTATGGCTTCCCGCGCACAAAGGGTGGCCCCATGTTCCTGACGGACCGAAAGGCTAAAGCATGATCTCCTATCCCGACGTTCAGCTTTACATCGACGGGGTCTGGCGCCCCGCGTCAGATGGCCGGACGATCCCAGTCCTTGACCCGGCCACGGCCGGCCGCATCGGCTCGGTGGCCCACGCCAGCCGCGCCGATCTGGATGCCGCGCTGGACGCCGTTTCCCGCGGCTTCGAGGCCTGGCGGCGCACCTCGGCCTTCGACCGGGCCAGGCTGATGCGCAAGGCGGCCGAGATCCTGCGCGCCCGGGCCGAGGACATCGCAACGCTGATGGTGCGCGAGAACGGCAAACCGCTGGCGCAGGCCCGGATGGAAACCCTGGCCGGGGCCGACATCATCGACTGGTTCGCCGGCGAGGCGCAGCGCGCCTATGGCCAGGTGATCCCGTCGCGCGCGCCGGATATCCTTCAGATGACGGTGAAACTGCCCGTCGGGCCGGTGGCCGCCTTCACGCCGTGGAACTTCCCGATCAACCAGGTCGTCCGCAAGCTTTCGGCGGCCCTGGCCGCGGGCTGTTCGATCATCGTGAAGGCGCCCGAGGAAACCCCCGCCAGCCCCGCCGAGCTGGTGCGCGCCTTTGCCGATGCCGGGCTGCCGGCCGGTGTGGCGAACCTGGTGTTCGGGGTGCCGGCCGAAATCTCGGAATACCTGATCCCGCATCCGGTGATCCGCAAGGTCAGCTTCACCGGCTCTACGGCCATCGGCAAGCAACTGGCCGCGCTTGCCGGGTTGCACATGAAGCGCGCGACGATGGAGCTGGGCGGCCATGCGCCGGTGATCATCACCGCCGACGCCGATCTGGACCTGGCCGCGGCATCGATCATCCCGAACAAGTTCCGCAACGCGGGGCAGGTCTGCGTCTCGCCCACGCGGTTCTTGGTGCAGGACGGCCTGGCCGATGCCTTCGTCGACCGCTTCGCCGATGCGGCGCGGCGCCTGCGCGTGGGCAACGGGATGGACCCGGCCACCGAGATGGGCCCCCTGGCCAACGAACGCCGCATCCCCGCGCTCGAGGCGCTGGTAACGGATGCCGTCGACAAGGGCGCGCGGCTGCTGGCGGGCGGGCGGCGGATCGGCAACGAGGGCTGGTTCTATGAGCCCACCGTTCTGGCCGATGTGCCGCTGTCCGCGCGGATCATGAACGAAGAGCCCTTCGGCCCCGTGGCCGTGGTCAACCGCTTCCACGCACTGGACGACGCCATCGCCGAGGCGAACCGCCTCCCCTACGCCCTCGCGGCCTTCGCCTTTACGCGCGATACTGCAACCGCGACCCGCCTGGGGGCTGAGGTCGAATCTGGCATGCTCTCCATCAACCACCTGGGGCTTGCGCTGCCGGAAATTCCGTTTGGAGGCATGAAGGATTCCGGCCACGGCACCGAGGGTGGGTCCGAGGCGCTTGATGCCTATCTTGAAACGCGACTGATTACGCGAAAGGGCTGAACCAACGGTTCAGCGGTTCATCAACAGGACCGCTGTCAGCTGATGCGGGCTGGCGATCTTAGAGGCTCGTGCTTATCGAGAACGGTCTCGCTGCGCTTGGACTGAAGGCAGTGACCATGCCCAACCACATGCGGTGTATTGATCTGGTTTCTATCCGGTGAACCCCGTAATGACTTCTGCAGTGCGCTTCGCTTTGTCGCTGGCTTTCACTTCAAATATCGCCGATCGAATGTGACGACGGCGGGTGAGAACACAGACGATTGAGCTGCAGCCATCCCACCCTGTATGCAGCGTCGCAAGAGCGCGAACCAGTGCGTTGTACCAAGAAGACACACTTCGGCGAGAACCGCCGCGCCCGCAATGTCCCGGCTGATTTCAATAAATTGTATTTAAACAAAAAAATTGGATCTTAGCTTCACTTTTCCCATTGGGCCGGTGTGATGGCAGAAAAACGATGCAACTCACCGACGGACGACTCCGCTATGACCAAGCGCACAGAGGCCACGATGACCACCCCGTCCGACACTCAGTCCCTGATCCTGTCCCGCGCCGCGACCCGGCCCTGCAACCTCGCTCTGCCGCTGCCCGAGGGGCTGGTCGGCGCCGCCGCCAAGATGGTCGTCGGCAAGATGATCGCCCGCGGCTGGCTTGAAGAGGTTGAAGCCAACCTGCGCCGCGGCGAGCCGATGTGGCGCGAAACCGGCGACGGACACGGCACCACGCTGATCGCGACCGAGGCCGGGCTGAAGGCCGTCGGGATAAAGCCGCTGGTGGCCAGCGCCGTCGCGAGCGTGCGGAAGGCAAAACCGGCACAGACCCCCGGAGACGCCGACACCGGGAAACCCGTCACCATCCGCGCTGGCACCAAGCAGGCCCAGATCATCGCCATGCTCCAGCGCCCTGAGGGAGCGACAGTCGCCGAGATGGTCGAGGCGACGGGCTGGTTGGCTCACACCGTCCGGGGGGCGATCTCGGGCAGTCTCAAGAAAAGGCAGGGGCTAAACATCGTCTCAGGTCACGATGATGCTCGGGGCCGAGCCTATCGGATTGTGGCTGACCCGGACGCCCGGATCGGCTGATCTAACGATATCGCTGCGGAAGCTCCGGATACTGCACTCCCCGGAACGGCGGGAAGTCGGTGTATCGACCTTGGCGCTCCTCGATCGAGAGGCGGTGTATCTCCGGGACGGAGGATCACGCGGTCCGGCCCGATCCATGATGAGATCCGCCTTTCGGAGTTCTCCCGCCACGTCAGGTTGAACGCAACGCGTTTCGGGAAAAAGAAGATCGCGTGGAAGTCCAGGTGATCGTAAAGCCAGCAACCACCCGACAACATCGGCCGCAGTGCGGTCGCCGCAGATCAGCCGATGCGCACCCATCTGCCAGAGGTCGCCCGGCACCGAGACCGACGTGACCGGCAGCTCCGGAACATCGTCCTCGCCCTCACCTGGACCAACGCGGCCCAGCCCCTCGGGATCCCGTTGGAGCGCATTGAGGTTATCGTCTCTGTTGCCAAGCAGCGTCAGGTCCAAAAGAAAAGCATCCGCTAGGGGGGGCTCCGGGCGCAATGGGCAGGTTTTCCAACCGGAAAAGTAAAGCGGATGCAGCGGCTCCTCGTGAGCTGGCTTCCGGTGGTGGCTTCCGGCCACCTGGCTTCCCCGGAGGTGGCTTCCCTGGCTTCCCACCGGGAATCCACCCTGGCCAGATCGTGATTCCGTAAGTCTCTGATCTGAATCACGAATTCCGACATCAGGGCGCCAGGTGGCTTCCACCTGGCTTCCCCGGTGAAAATGCCTCACGCTAGCGAACCGCCGCGCTGCGCCCCCCCCCCGCATACGTTTAGCGCTGGGGAGGAACCAGAGGAGGGGGGAGTCTAGGACTCGCCGAACCCCTGATCTCTCACGCGCCCGAGCACATCAAGCGCATGGCGTGCCTGCAGGTCCGAGGGAATCCGGCGCGGCATGGATGCGCAGACTTCGAGGATCTGCATGTCCTTCGGCGTCAGGCGTTTCCTCTCGCGCCCCCAAGCCAAGACTCCGCTCCAGAATTCGGCACCCAAGGTCACGACCTCCGCCTGGGCATTTATCCCCTCGGTCATTGCCTTCTTTGCCTTCTCGTCGCGCTTTGCCGCCTTGGCGGTATCCACGAGGGTCAGGCAGGTCTCGAAGTCATCGCCATAGTTCAGCGTCCGACCCTTCATCCCGTTCCAGCAGGCCTGCTGCTTTGCCCATTCCGACATGTTCCGGACACCTGCGGGAGGGTGGGTGATGACGTCATGTGCCTCTGCTGCGGCCAGAAGCAGAGCGCGCTGGAGGGCCTCCGGAACAGACTGCCGTCTCCAGATCCCGTCGAGGTCGAGGACCTGCTTCTCGCCGTTGGCATCGTGAAACACCTTGGCCATAGAGTAGGTGACGATGTTGGCGCGATAGCCGCCCTCGTACCACGGCTGCTTCGGAACCTCGGTCGCGAGCCAGCGAAACACGATCGCCTTCGAGACAAGCCGCTTGTACCAGAGCTCGTCATACTTGGCGTCGCTCCTCGACCATGATTCACCGATGTCCTTGGCAAATTCGGCGAAGTTCTTCTGGGCCCCGCGCGAAACGATGTGCGGCTGGCCGGCCGCCGAGAACTCGAACTTGGCGAGATCGGTCTTGCTGAAGAGCTGCATTTTCGGGAACTCCAGATCGAACCTCTTCAGCTGGGCCGGTGTCAGTTTGGCACGGGCATTGATGAACTGCCCGCGCGAACGCTCGTAGAACCACTTGGTATCGTGACGCTCGCCAGCGCGCGCCGGAAAGAGGCACACGGTCCATCCGCTCACAGCGGGGCTGCGGCAAGAAAGTCCGGTTCGCTTGGATTTCGCTGAACCTCGTTGCGCGTTGTGGGCGTTTTGCATGGGGTTGGCGCGGTAATCCTCCCCGTGGTTAGTCGGATGCAGAAGTAGAATTTTCTCGGCAGGATGGACGAGGAGATTCCGATGAAGAAGAGCCGTTTCACCGAAGCCCAGATCATGGATGTGCTGCGCCAGGCGTAGGGCGGGATGGCCGTGCCTTGGCTGTGCCGTGAGCACGGGGTCAGCAGCGCGACGTTTTACAGGTGGCGGGCCAAGTGTGGCGGCATGGATGCGTCCATGATGAGCCAGATGAAGGCCTTGGAAGACGAGAACCGGCGGCTGAAGCGCATATTCGCCGATCTCAGCATGCAGGCTGATCTGCTTCGAGAAGCTCTTGGAAAAAAGTGACGCGGCCAGCTCAGCGCCTGGGGTGAGCCAGCGCGCCGCCACTGGTTCAAGGCCGCTGGCGAACGCCGAGAAGGCGGTGGTAACGACGGGGGTCAGAATGGCGCTGGCCTGTCGGGCTTTCGGCGTCAGCGAAACCTGTTTTCGCTACAGCCCGAAGCGCGACGACGAGAACGAGATGATCGCCGACCTGCTGTGGGGCTGACCAATGTCCACAAGACTTGGGAGTTCGGCCTATGTTTCCTGCACCTGCGCAACGTGAAGGGACATGATCTGGAACCATAGGCGGGTCCACCGCATCTACTGCGAGCTGGAACTGAACCTGCGCATCAAGCCGCGACGGCGTCTCAAGCGCGAGAAGCCAGAGGAAATGGCCGTGCCGGGTGCCCCGAACCTGGTCTGGTCGATGGATTTCATGGCGGATCGCCTGGCCGACGGGCGGCTGTTCCGGCCTTTGAACGTGCTGGACGACTTCAATCGCGAAGGCCCGGGGATCGGGGTCGACTTTTCGCTGCCCGCAGAACGGTCCTCCGGTCCCTGAACCAGAACATCGAGTGGCGCGGCAAGCCTTTGGCGATCGGAGTCGACAACGGCCCCGAATATGTCAGTTCAACGCTGACGATCTGGGAAGAGAAGCAGGGCATCACTCTGACCTACATCCAGCCCGGCAAGCCCCAGCAGAACGCCTATGTCGAGCGCAACAACCGGACGGTCCGGTACGAATGGCTGAACCTCTACATCTTTGACACCATCGAGGAGGTGCAGCAGATCGCCACCGACTGGCTGTGGAACTTCAACAACGAACGTCCCAACATGGGCATCGGCGGCGTCACAGCAGCCATGAAGCTGAAAATGGCCGCGTGAATTCTACGGCCGTGTCCCGTTAAAACGGGGAGGATTACCCTGCCCTTCGCAACAAAAATGATCAATAAAAATAAATACCTAAATGTTGATCATTCACTCGACCACACACAAGCGCAAACACATCAACGCCACGTCAACGTTTGACATGTTGCTGTGACCCCCGATCACTCGTCCATCTGATGCGAGTGTCCGGCCCAATGAGAGGACCGGACACTTACAGATCGAAGTTCACGGAAGCACAGAGGAAGCCGATGGCCTTCGGATCATTGGAAACCGCTGTTGCCCGCCATTCGCCTTTGGCCAGCATTTCGGTCTGTGGTGCTCGGCGACGAGGCGTTCGCGATCCTTGCGTTGATAGGCGGCGGTCTCGGGCTTCCCCTTCGCCCAGCGCGACTGGTCGAATTGCAGCCACTGCATCCCCCCGCCATGCGGACAGGGGACATAGTAGCGACGCTGGTCGCTGCCCTAGAATTCCCGCTCGATCCGGCTCAGGCCCCGGATCGTCGGGGTCGAGACCATGAGCACCTTGCGCCGGTGAGAGAAGGTGCTGGTCCGCGCCTAGGCCAGCGTGACCGGATCGCCTTCCTCGTCGGCCAGTGCGGGCTAGGCGTCGACCTCGTCGAGGAAGACATGGCGCCCAGGCATCGCGAGTTCGCGCCGGTCAGCACCAGAATGCCGCCGGCCCATTACCGACATTTTCCCGGGCATCCGCGGTCAGGCCGAAAAGCTGCGCGCGGTGCTGCGAAACCTGGGGTGGAGACGCAGTGGCACGAGTTGGTCGCAGGCGGAGCCGGGGCGCAAGATTGTGTTCCTTGGCGACTTCCTGGACCGGGGCCAGATAACGGTGCTTTCATCATGATGGTGAGAGAGAGCTGGTGGATGCGGGTCGTGCGAGAGCCGTCATAGGCAACCACGAACTCAACGCGCTGCACTTCCACACCGGCGATCCCGAGCGCAACGGGATGCCGCTGCTCCCGCATGACGCCTAGAACCTGTCTCAGCACGCAGGTTTCCTGAAGGTGTTCCCGCTCGGTGCCGCGCGCGCACAGGAAGTCTTGACCTAAATGCGTGGTCTGCCTCCGCTGATTGAAGAGCCGGTTTCCGTGCCGCCCACGCCGCATGGACCGATCCGGCCGTTCGTGAGTTGCGAACCCACACGGGCGATGGGGTCCTCGAAGAAGATCGAGTCATCCGTGCAGCGCGGAAAGACGCCTAAGCTCTCGACACATCCCTTCTGTCGCAGCCGAAGGCCGACGCCATCGGTCCCAAGGTCGTCGCGCGCATCGCACCCGTCCGAAGGTTCGCCGCCGACCCCCGGACAGCACGGAGCCTACGTCACAGCCGAACTGGACCGCCGGAAGGATATCTTCGACACCATCGAGAGCAAGCCGCTGACGCCGGAACAGCGCCTTCCGGTTGTCGTCGAAGAGTATGCAACGCTGGTCCTCGCCGGGGCGGGGTCGGGAAGACTAGCACCATCACCGCAAAGGCGGCCAACCTCGTCAAGGCGGGCATGCCCACGCTTGCCAGTCGGCACAGCCTTCCATGGCATGCCTGTATCGAACCAGATCGCCAGCAAGCCCCGCGCTTCAGCGCCCTGTTGTAGGTCGGCCAGTTCCTGGTCTTGAAGGTCGGGGACGTGGGTCTGCGCATGCACCCCAGCATCACGATGGATTCACAATATGAACCCCATCACGCGATTTGTGCAACAGAGCCAGCCTACGCTAACGGCTGTTCCTCCAATGAATTGCGGCCTTCAAGCCTTTCTCCCTGCGGATTCGATTGAACTCAGTTCGTTCCGGGCCGCCTGATGTCTCGATCACAATATCGGTTTCGACGGCAGCCAGCAGAGCATTGCGCATACCGCGGATATCGTAACTGCGGTTGATTGCGCGCTTGGTCAATTCGACAGACAGCGGGGCGCCGGCCAGGATCTCGCCTGCCTTTTCGAACGCACGCTCGACATGTCGTCCCGCAGCGACGGTTTCGGTGACCAAGCCGATCTGGGCGGCGCGGACAGCCGACATCTGGTCGTTGCCGGTAAGCAGGATGTCCTTGGCATGTTTCGGTCCCACCATCCACGGCAGGATCATTGCCACGATGCCAGAGCCGAACCGGACCTCGGGTTCGCCGAAGACTGCATCCTCGGCGGCGACCGAGATGTCGCAGGCGGCGGCAAGCTCAAGACCGCCCCCTATGCAGTGACCATGCACGGCCGAGATGGTGGGCTTGGGGCAATCCCAGAACTGCATGATGAACTCGAAGTCGGCTTCAAGCACACGACGCCAGTCGGAAACGCTTCGCTCTCCCGCGGCGGCGGATTCCTTCAGGTCGAATCCGGCAGAGAATGCGCGCCCCTCTCCCGAAATGATGAAGCAACGGGTCGCCGGGTCCTTCTGAAGCGTGGTCATGATTTCGGTCACTTCGCGCATGAGGACCGAGTTGATCGCGTTCAGGACGCGGGGACGGTTCAGGATGATGTGGACAATTCCGTCATCCGAAATCTCGGCCCGGACAGTCTCGTATTCAGTCATGGGTGACAGCTTTCGCTTGGCGCAGGGTGATGCAGTCGACGGCAAGGGCGCCGTTGGGACCGGCGAGGACCGGGTTGATCTCAAGTTCGGCAATCCTTCCGCGCGCCCCGGCTGCGACGGCGCTGAAGCGCGCGATCAGGGCACAAAGGGCCTCAAGGTCCACGGGTTCGCGGCCGCGTGCCCCGATCAGCAGGGGATAGCCTTTCAGCGACTGGAGGGCTTGAAGCGCCTCTGCCGGGCTGAAGGGGGGAACAAGCGCAGTGGTGTCGCGGAAGATCTCGGTGAAGATGCCGCCGAAGCCCAGGGTCACCAAGGGACCGAAGTCGGGGTCGGTGGTCATGCCCAGGATCAGTTCGACCCCCTCGGCCATGGCTTGCGCGATGATTGGCGCGCCGGGGTGACGCTTGCGCAGCAGGGTCAGGGCCGAGCAGGCCTCGGCAAGGGTCCGGATGTTCAGGACGACGCCGCCCTGGTCCGATTTGTGGGCAATGGCGGGGTCGTCGATCTTCAGCGCGATGGGAAGGCCGTGCCGGGCCGCGAAAGCCGCGAGGTCCCCCGGCGTGCGGACATCGACGAAGGGTGCGCAAGCAATTCCGACGCATTGCAGAAGGCGGAAGCCGTCCAGGCTGCGCAGGCTGTCCTGCGGCGCAGCATCCAGTAGGGCTTGTGCCGCTTCGGGTAGGGGCAGGGGCGGGGCCGGCTGGGCCGCATGGCGGCCGAAGTGGTAGCGGCGCAGATGATGAAGGGCAGCGAGCCCGGTCTCGGTTCCCATCAGCACGGCAATCCCGCGTCCGCGGAGTTCTGCGGCAATGGCGGGTGACAGGGTCGTCGCGATATTGCCCATCACCACCACGGGTTTGTCCGTGGCCTGATGCACCTTGCGGATGGCCGCCGCCGACATTTCCGAAAAGTTGCGGTCCGGCGGCAGATTGGTTGCCATCACAACCATGCCCACGCCGGGATCGCGGGCCATCTCGGTCAGGACCGGGGCCATCACATCGCCCCCGTCGCCCCAATAGTCCAGCGGGTTCGACGGCTCCATCCCCGGGTCCAGATGTGCGCCCACGGCGGCGAGGGTCTGGGGCTGAAGCGTCGCGAAGGGTAGGCCGCGGTCGGCCGCGAGGTCGACAATCAGCTGCCGCTCACCGCCAGAGTCGGTTCCAAGCGCGATGCCGGGCGCGGTCATCGGGCGGGTCATGGCCAGAAGCTCGGCCGTGTCCAGAAGCTCGTCCAGGCTGCGCACGGAAATGACGCCAAGTCGCGCGAACATCGCGTCATAGGCTGCGCTGGAACCCGAGAGGGCGCCGGAATGCGAGATGGCGAAGGTCTTGGAGGCCTCCGTCCGTCCCAGCTTCAGCGCAATGATCGGCACGCTCCGCGACCGGGCCAGTTCGGCGGCCTCGATGAAGGCGGCAGGGTCGCGGACGGTTTCCAGCACACAGGCGATGACCCGGACATCGGTCTGTTCCAGGAAGTGCCTGATATAATCGGCAAGGCCGGTGGCCAGCTCTTGTCCGGCCGAAACGGCGTAGTCGAAACCCATCTGCCGACGGTTCCCCACCAGCCCGGACCAGCTGGACCCCGAATGCGAGATGAGCGCAACGCCCGACGGCGGGGGCAGATCGTGAAATGGCATGCCGGTCATTTGCAGGCGGTCGGGAAGGTTGAGAAATCCCATGCAGTTCGCCCCGCAGACCGCCATGCCTGCGTCGCGCGCGATGGCGCGGATCGCCTCCATCCTGGGGCGGCCGGCATCGGTTTCTCCATGGGCGCGGCTGAAGAGCACGGCCCCTTTCACTCCGGCCGCAGCGGCTGCTTCCATCGCATCGACTATCAGCGTGTCGCCGATTGCGAAGGCCACACAATCCACACCGCCGGGGATGCTGGACAGCTTTGGGTGACAGGGTTCCGCGCCGATCCGGTCGTAGCGCGGGTTCACGAGGTGGACCGCGCCGGGATAGCCCAGCGATTGGATCGCCGTGGCGAGGTTCGCCCCAAAGCTCCCGGGCCTGGGGCTGGCGCCCACCACCGCGATGGACTTTGGCCTGAGCAAAGCCGTCATGGGGCTGTTCATCGTCAGGCGTCCTTTCTTGAGCAGGTCAGGTCCGACAGGAAGAGGCGAGTGGCGGCGTATCCGTCATGGATCGCCTCTTCGGCGCTGCGGGCCATGGTGCAATCGCCGACGGTGATGAAGGGCAGGCCCAGATCATGCATCTGGCCCTCCAGTGCGTTGCGCGGGGCGTTGCCGGCGACCCGGACAACGGTGTCCACCCCCTCAAGGACGATGGGCGCGCCGCTGGCGGCATGAGTGAAATACGCCGTGTCGGTGTCGAGGCCAAATAAACGGGCGTAGGGGATGACCTCGATCTTCGCCTCGTGCAATTTGCCCGCCCAATGGTCGCGAACGTATTGCTGAAGGTTCTGCCCTGCGCAGATCCCGTTCACCGCCAGCCGCACCTGATGCCCCCTGCGTGCCAGAAGCAGCGCGAGGCCCGGCCCGATCCAGTCACAGCGCCAGTCGGCCACCACGACGCGCCCACCCGGACTGGACGAGCCGGCCAGCACCTCGGTCGCCTCAAGCAGATGGCCGTCGCCTTCGACTTCGGCGGGAACAGGGGCTGATCCGGTGGCAAGAATGACGGCCTCGGCGCCCGAGGCGCGCAGAAAGGCCGGAGCGACGGGCGTGTTCAGACGCACCTCGACCTGCCGCAAGGACAGCTCGGTCTGAAGGTTGGTGATCAGTCCACCGAACTCGGCCCGGTCCGGCAGCATCTGCGCCAGAAGTGCCTGCCCGCCAAGCTGCGGGGCGGCTTCGGCGAGAAGCACCTGGTGACCCATTTCTGCGGCGGTGACGGCCGCCTTCATTCCCGCAGGCCCCCCGCCCGCCACCACAACCCGCCGCGCGCGCGGGGGGACGGGCAGCCGGTCAAAGCGTCGCTCGCGGCCCGTGACCGGGTTCTGGATGCAGGAAATCGGGTTGCCGGCGTGGAAATGTCCGATGCAGGCCTGATTGCAGCCGATGCAGGCGCGGATCTCGTCCGCGCGGCCGCCCATGGCCTTGCGCGGCATGTCGGGGTCCACGATCAGGGCGCGGGTCATGCCGCACATGTCGGCCTGACCCGCAGCCAGGACGGCTTCGGCAATCTGGGGCTGGTTGATGCGGCCGGCGACAAAGACCGGAACCTTGACCGCCGCCCGGATCGCCGCGGCCCGTGGCGCGACATAGGCAGTGTCGATCTCCATCGGTGGCACGACATGGATCGACCCGCCAAGGGCCGCCATGGTACCCATCGTGGTGTTGACATAGTCGACCAGGCCCTCTTCGGCCAGTTGCCGGCAGATACCGATGACCGTGGATTGATCGAGGCCGCCGACGTCATCCTCGTCGGCCGAGATGCGCAGTCCCAGCACGACGCTGTCGCCGATCGCCTTGCGCGCGCCGATCAGCGCCTCTTTCAGCGGGCGCAGCCGGTTTTCGGCGCAACCGCCATAGATGTCCTCGCGCCGGTTCGAGGCGGGGTTCAGGAACTGTGCGAAGAGAAGGCCGTGGCTCGCCATGAGTTCGACCCCGTCGTAGCCCGCCTCGGCATAGCGGCGGGGGCCCTGGGGCGCCGCTTCGATGGTTTCCGCCACCCCCGCGGTCGGCACCTCGCGCG
>JAIXZY010000058.1 GCA_027489355.1 Paracoccaceae bacterium
GCGGTCTCCTTCAGCAGCGGCGTCACCGTGAGCGCGGCGTTGCCCTTGGCCAGCGGCCCCCCGATCGGACCCCAGAGGATCGCCGCGTCGATCGCGCCGGATTGCAGGTCGGCCAGCATGTCCCCCGCCGGGTCCTGCACGCGGCGGTCGACGATCAGCGGATACGGCTTGGCCAGCGCCATCAACCCGTTCACCGCCAGATGCGTGGCGGGGGGCGTTCCGGCGACGATGCCGATGTGCTTGCCTTGCAGCGCGGGGTCGGACAGCGTGTCGACCTTCGCCAAGGGGTCGTCGCTGCGCGTCACCAGGACGGAAGCCGAGGTGTAGTAATGGTTGGTGTTCTGCACCAGTTCGTCGCCCTGGGCATAGCCGATCACCACATCGCAAAGCCCCGCCCGCAGCGTCTTGCGGATGAAGCCCGGGCCCATCGGAAACCAGGTCACCTCCAGGGGGCGGTCCAGTTCCCGGGCGAACAGGTCCGCAATCTGGTTCTCGAACCCCGGTGTGTCCTTGCCCGACAGCGGCAGGTTCGCCGGATCGGCGCAGACCCGGAAGGCGGTGGGCGAAACGAGGTCCGCCGTCTGCGCCGCGGCGGAGAGGGGCAGCGCCAAGGCCAGCAGAAGGGCGGGAAGCCGCATCCTCAGCCCCCCATGCAGGATGTTTCGTCCGCCGCCATCTCGGGGGGCTTCTCCGCCCGCTTGGCCGGACGCCCGCGCGGCACGGCATCGGCTCCGCGCGCCTTGAGGTAGGTGTAGATGTCGTCCAGGTAGCACATCACGTTCGGGTTCGTGCCGAAAGCCGGCATGACCAGCGTCTTTCCTCCGCCCACCTCCTGCTTGCCACCGGCAACGATCCCGATGAAGTCATAGTAATCGAGCTTCAGGGCCGAAGCCTTCAGCGCCGGGGCATAGGTCGAGCCCTCTCCGTCCGGCCCGTGGCAGACGTGGCATTCCGCGTGGTACCGCCGGAAGCCCGAGAAGGTGGCCCAGTCAACTGTGCCATCCTCCTCGACCTTGAAGGTCGGCACCCCCTCCGCCGTCATCCAGCGCCCGTTCTCCTGGTGGTCGGCCACCAGGTTCGGGTCGGTCTCTTGCGCCTGCACCGGCAGGGCGGCCAGGGCCATCAGTGCGACGGCGAGAAATTTCGGCATGTGAGGCTGCTCCTGCTTGATGTCCTGCGAAGGCCGCCACGCCCGGTCGGGGCATGGCGGCCGCGGTGTGCCGAGTTGGGTCAGTCCGGCAGTTCGAACACGGTCAGCTGACCGCCAAGCGCGGTGTAGTCCGACAGCGCCGCATAACCGCCGACCGCGCCCAGGCCTTCGGTCGGGTTGGTCAGGCCCGCAGCAAGACCGATCCCGGCCCAGCCACCGACGCCCGAAAGTACGCCGATGTACTGCTTGCCGCCCTGTTCGTAGGTCATCACGTTGCCGATGATTCCCGAGGGGGTCTTGAACTTGAACAGCTCTTCGCCGGTCGTGGCGTCGACCGCCTTCAGATAGCCTTCCAGCGTGCCGTAGAAGACGATGTCCCCCGCCGTCGCCAGCGCGCCGGACCAGACCGAGAACTGCTCGGGCAGCGACCACTTGATCTCGCCCTTGACGTTGTCCCAGGCGATGAAGTTGCCCATGCCCCCGTGGCTGTTCGGAGCCGGGTACATCGACAAGGTGGCACCGACATAGGGCTGACCGGCGGCGTAGCTGACCTTGAACGGCTCATAATCCATGCAGACGTGGTTGGTCGGCACGTAGAAGAGGTTCGTCTTCGGGCTGTAGGCCGCGGGCTGCTGGTCCTTGGACCCCAGGGCCGCCGGGCAGACGCCGGTGGTGTTGGTGTCCTCGCCGTTCTGCTCGGTCGAGTACTGCGCCACCACCGCGGGCCGGCCATAGGTCGGCGAGGCCGGGTCCATGTCGACCCCGGTGGTCCAGTTCACGGCCGGATCGTACTTTTCGGCCACCAGAAGCTCGCCCGTTTCGCGGTCCAGCGTGTAGCCGATGCCGTTGCGGTCGAAGTGGGTCAGCAGCTTGCGCGGGGTGCCGTTGAAGTCCTGGTCGGTCAGGATCATCTCGTTGACCCCGTCGAAGTCCCATTCGTCGTGCGGGGTCATCTGGTAGACCCATTTCGCCATGCCGGTGTCGGCGTCGCGGGCGAAGATCGTCATCGACCACTTGTTGTCCCCCGGCCGCTGCTTCGGGTTCCAGGTCGAGGGGTTGCCGGTCCCGTAGTAGATCAGGTTCAGGTCCGGGTCATAGGCGTACCAGCCCCAGGTCGTCCCGCCGCCGATCTTCCACTGATCGCCCTCCCAGCTGCTGATCGAGCTGTCCTTGCCAATGGGCTTGCCCAGGTGCGTGGTCTTTTCCGGGTCCACGAGTAACTGGTCGTCCGGCCCGACGGAATAGGCCCGCCACAGCTTTTCGCCCGTCTCGATGTTGTAGGCCGTGACATGGCCCTGCACCCCGAACTCGCCGCCCGAGATGCCGACGATGAGCTTGTCCTTCACCGGCAGCACGGTGGCGGTGTTGGTCTCGCCCTTGGTCGGGTCGCCATTCACGACCGACCATTTCACCTCGCCGGTCTTGGCGTCCAGGGCGACCAGCGTCGTGTCGGCCTGGTGCAGGAAGACCTTGCCGTCGGCATAGGCGAGCCCCCGGTAGACGGTGTCGCAGCACATCACCGCGATGACGTCGGGGTTCTGCTTCGGCTCGTAGCGCCACAGGATCTTGCCCTCGTTGGCCAGGTCCAGCGCGTAGACGACGTTCGGAAACGGCGTATGCACATACATGACGTCGCCGACCACCAGGGGCGAGCCTTCATGCCCACGCAGCACGCCGGTCGAGAAGGTCCAGGCCACCTTCAGGTCCTTCACGTTGTCCTTGGTGATCTGGGCCAGCTCCGAGTACCGCGTGTTGGCATAGTTGCCGGTCTGGATCGCCCATTGCTTCGTGTTCGAGATCGCCTCCGTGACGCTGTCGTTGGCGGATGCCGCGACGGACATCCCCAACACAAGCGCGAGAGACAGTGAGCCGATGGTCTTCATGGTGCCTCCTCCGATGGCCAGTTTGGTCGGCCGATGACTGAAAAAACGGGAAACCGGGAACGGTCGGGCCAGAGGGTCTGGCCCGGTGTCTTGAAGACGGGGTTTCAGGATGGGCGGCATTGGGTTGCCGCTTCTGTCAGCCTTGTTTCATTAGGTTGCCGGTTCGCCCTTGGGTCAACCTTCGGCCCCGGCTTCTCAACCTAAAGTATGGCCGCGCCACGGTTTTGTGGCGCGGGCCGGTTTCAGTAGACCACGACGGCGCGGATGGACTTGCCCTCGTGCATGAGGTCGAAGCCCTTGTTGATGTCCTCCAAGGGCAGGATGTGGGTGATCATGCTGTCGATCTCGATCTTGCCGTCCATGTA
>JAIXZY010000024.1 GCA_027489355.1 Paracoccaceae bacterium
CCCTGGCGGTCGGCTGCTCGGTGCTGGCGAACCTCGCGCTGGTGATGCTGTTCCCCGAGAACCGGCGTCTCAGCGAGGTCGAGGCCTTCTTCACCCTGCTCTTCGACCTGGGCCAGCTGACGTTCCTCATCTTCCTGACCGGAGGGCTGACCAACCCCTTCGCGATCCTGGTGCTGGCGCCCGTCACGATCTCGGCCTCGGTTCTGCGGCTGAGGTCCACGGTGATCCTGGGTGCGCTGGCGATCCTTGTCGTCTCGGCTGCCGTGGTCTGGTACCTGCCCCTGCGCTTTGCCGACGGCAGCGAACTGGTGATTCCGCAGATCTTCGCCTTCGGGTTCTGGCTGTCGATCGTGATCGGCATCCTGTTCCTCGGCCTGTATTCCCGGCGGGTGGCGACCGAGATGCGCTCGATGTCCGAGGCGCTGCTGGCGACCCAGATGGCCTTGGCGCGGGAACAGAAGCTGACCGACCTCGCCGGCGTGGTCGCCGCCGCCGCGCATGAATTGGGGACGCCCCTTGCCACCATCAAGCTGGTCAGCGCCGAGCTGATCGAGGAGCTGGATGCCCAGCCCGAGCTGCAGGAAGACGCCCGCCTGATCCGCGACCAGGCCGACCGCTGCCGGGACATCCTGCGCGACATGGGGCGGGCCGGGAAGGACGACCTGCACCTGCGCCAGGCCCCGCTGTCCGCCGTCCTGCGCGAGGCGGCCGAGCCGCACCTGTCGCGTGGCAAGCGCGTGGAGTTTTCCTTCGCGCCTACCCAGGACGGCGCCGAGGAGCAGCCGACGATCCTGCGCCGCCCCGAGGTCATCCATGGCCTGCGCAACCTTGTGCAGAACGCGGTGGACTTCGCCCGTTCGGCCGTCTGGGTCGAAGGTGAGTGGACCGCCCGGCGCATCATCGTGCGGATCACCGATGACGGCGAAGGCTTCCCTCCCGGAGTGATCGGCCGCATCGGCGACCCCTTCGTCCGCGCCCGCCGCATCGAGCCCGAGACCAGGCGGCCGGGCTATGAAGGCATGGGCCTTGGTCTTTTCATCGCCAAGACGCTTCTGGAACGCTCGGGCGCGGACCTGTCCTTCGCCAATGCGACCGACCCCTTTCTTGCGCCCGGGGACCGGCCGGAACGGTCCGGCGCGGTGGTCGAGGCCGTCTGGGATGTCGGCGATCTGGTCGCGCCGATGGGTCCCGGCGGACTGGGTGAGAATACGCGGATCGAAGGGTGAAGCGCAGTTAACGGCCAATTAACCGATTGCGGCCTAGCCTTTGGGGGTACGGGTAACCTCCGGGGGTCAGGATGACAATCGAATGGTCGATGGCGTTGGGTCTGGCGCTAAGCGCGTGTCTTGTCGCGATGGCGGCGGTGCTGCTGGTCACGGCCTGGCAGGGCCGCCAGATTCCCCGGGTGCCAAGCGTCTTCGACCAGTCGCCTTCGCGCGTGGTCTATCTCTTTGACGGCGAGCGCCTGGTTGACGCCTCGCCTGCTGCCCGCGCCCTTCTGCCCGAGGGTGAGGATAGCCGGGCATGGTCCCGGCTGCTGGCCCGCTTTGCTCAGGATTTTCCAAATCTTTCCGACAGCTTGGCAAGCCTGCCGCGGGTCGGCCAGATGCAGATCGCGTCGCGGCCCGGCAGTGCCTCGCCGCTGATCCTGAAGGCCGAGCATGTGGCAGGCCTTACGCGTCTGACCGTTCTTGCCGGGCAGGAGGAGGAGGCTCGGCAGGGCGACGCGGCCACGACGGCGGCTCTGAGCCAGGAAGTGATGGCGCAGCGTACGGTCCTGTCGCGCGCACCGGTGCTGATGTGGAAGGAATCGGCCGAGGGCAACGTGATCTGGGCGAATCATGCCTACCTCATCCGCGCGATCGAGCTTCTGCCCGAGGGTGAGGATCTCTCCTGGCCGCTGCCGCAGCTTTTCGGCCAGGAAGCCGGAAAGGGCCGCGCGCCCCGCCTGAAATTGCAGATGCCCAGCGGGGCCGAGTGGTTCGACCTTGTGCGGATGCCGTCCGGGGACGAGACGCTTTGCTATGCACTGGCTGCCGACAAGGCGGTGCAGGCCGAAACCGCGCTGCGCGAGTTCATGCAGACGCTGACCAAGACCTTCGCCGACCTGCCGATCGGGCTTGCGATCTTCGACCGCTCGCGCTGCCTGCAGATGTTCAACCCGGCGCTGACGGACCTGACCACGTTGCCGCCCGAACTGCTGATCTCGCGCCCCACGCTGAACGCGTTTCTCGACGCGATGCGCGCCCGCGCCATGATCCCGGAACCGCGCGACTACCGCAGCTGGCGCAAGCAGCTGGCGCGGCTGGAGGAAGAGGCGACGATGGGACTTTTCGAGGAAACCTGGAGCCTGCCGGGCGGCCAGACCTACCGGGTCATCGGGCGTCCGCATCCGAACGGGGCACTGGCCTTCATGTTCGAGGACATCTCGAACGAAATGTCCCGGACCCGCCGCTACCGCGCGGATGTGGAACTGGGCCAGTCGGTGATCGACGCGGTCGAGGATGCGGTGGCCGTCTTCTCGCAGGGCGGACAGCTGGTCATGTCGAACCACGCCTATGCCCGGCTCTGGCAGCACGACCCGCAGGTCCTGTTGTCCGAGGCCAGCGTGTCCACGCTTTGCGCCTGGTGGCGCGACCATGCAGCTCCGACGCTGCTGTGGGACGACGCCATAGACTATGTGACCAGTTCGGGCGACCGCACACCGTGGGAAGGCGAGGTGCGCCTTCTGGACGGCCGTCTGGTGATGTGCCGCTTCCGCCCCCTGACCGGAGGGGCGACGCTGATCACCTTCCGCGCCCAGACCTCTGCCAGTTTCGCCGCGGTCCGGGACACCGGGGCGCTGGGGCTTCTTACGGCCTGAGGGTTGCGGCGGCGATCCGCGCCGCTACAGTCGCGCCATGCCGGATGACGTGATCCTTGACCTGCCCACCGCCGCCGACACCGAGGCGCTCGGCCAACGCCTTGCCACGCTGGCGCGGGCGGGCGACGCGATCCTGCTGGAAGGCCCGATTGGCGCGGGGAAAAGCTGCCTGGCCCGCGCCTTCATCCGCGCGCGGCTGGGGCGCGAGGAAGAGGTCCCGTCGCCCACTTTTACCCTCGTCCAGGTCTACGAGGATGGCGGTACCGAGATCTGGCACGCCGACCTCTACCGCCTGACCCACCCCGACGAGGTCTGGGAGCTTGGCTTGGACGACGCCTTCACCTCGGCCATCTGCCTTGTCGAATGGCCCGACCGGCTGGGCGCGCATGTGCCGCCGGACGCGCTGCGCATCCGGCTGGAGGCTCTGGGCGACGGACGTCGGGCCGTGCTGTCCGGAGGCCGCGAAGAACTTGTCCGCGCCCTGACCCATGACTGACCGGGTCGCCGATATCGCCGCCTTCCTGGCCGCTGCCGGCTGGGGCAGTGCCGAACGCCGCCATCTGGCCGGCGATGCCTCGGACCGCCGCTATGAGCGCCTGCGGCTTGGCGCGGCGACGGCGGTCCTGATGGACAACCCGCCCGGCGGCGCCGACGACCCCGCCGCCTTTGCCGCGATGGCGCGTCACCTGAGCGCGCTTGGCCTCTCGGCCCCCGCGCTTCTGGCCGAGGACCTGGACCGGGGTCTGCTCCTTCTCGAGGACCTGGGCGACGACCTTTACGCGCGCCTCTTGCAGGCCGATCCCGCCCGCGAGGCCGAGCTTTATGCACCCGCCGTGGACGTCCTGCTACACCTGCAAGAGGCCACTCCTCTTGACGGACTGCCGAACCTGACCGCGCAGGACTGGGCGGAAGCGGCCGGTTTCGCGCTGGACTGGTACGCCTTTGCGGCCACGGGGACGAAGCCCGACAAGGCTCCCTTTCTGGACGCGCTGACCGCTGCGCTTCTTGCCCATGCAGACGGCCCGCGTGTCCTGATCCTGCGCGACTATCATGCCGAGAACCTGCTTTGGCTGCCCGGTCGCGCGGGGCTGAAGCGCGTGGGACTTCTGGACTTCCAGCTGGGCCAGTTCGGGCAGCCGGGCTATGATCTCGTCTCGCTGCTTCAGGACGCCCGCCGCGACGTCGCGCCAGAGACCGAAGCCGCGATGGTAGCGCGGTTTGCGGCTGCGAAAGGGGCCGACCCCGAGGCCTTTGCCGCACACTATGCTACCCTGGGTGCCCAGCGCGCGCTGCGGATCCTGGGGATCTTCGCCCGCCTCTGCCTCGTCGCCGCCAAGCCGCAGTATCTCCGCCTGATCCCGCGCGTCTGGAGCCAGCTCCAGCGCAACCTCGCTCACCCCGAGCTTGCCGGACTCCGGGCGATCTGCGATGCCCTCCTTCCCGAGCCGACCCCCGACATCCTGCAAAAGATCGAACAGCAATGCCCGGCTTCCCCTTCCCGTTGATGGTCTTTGCGGCTGGTTTCGGCACCCGGATGGGCGCACTGACAAAGGATCGCCCGAAACCTCTGATCCCGGTCGCGGGTCGGGCGCTGATCGACCATGCGCTGGCGATCGGGGCCGAGGCCGGAGTGTCGCGGACCGTCGTCAACACGCATTACAAGGCCGACCAGATGGCAGCCCACCTGGCTGGTCGGGACATCGCGATCAGCCATGAACCGGACCAGATCCTGGAAACCGGGGGCGGACTGAAGGCGGCTCTGCCGCTCTTGGGGACCGCGCCCGTCGCGATCCTGAACAGCGACGGCATCTGGACCGGCGCCAATCCCCTGACCCAGCTTGCCGCCGCCTGGGACCCCGACCGGATGGAGGCGCTGCTGCTTCTCTTGCCGCTGGACCGCACGCTGGCCCATGGGCCGAAAGGCGACTTCCGCCTTGCCCCCGACGGCCGCATCTCGCGCGGCGAGGGGGGCGAGGATCACGTCTACATCGGCGCGCAGATCCTGAAGACCGGGCGCATCGCGACTACCCCCGACGCGGTGTTCGGCCTGAACCGGACCTGGACCGAGATGATCGCCGCAGGCACCGCCTTTGGCCTGGTCCACGACGGCGGGTGGTGCGACGTGGGCCATCCGGAGGGGGTTGCCGAGGCCGAACGGCTGCTCCACTCTGCCGGACATGGCTGATACCCCGAACCTTTTCGCCCTGCCCCCCGGCGTCGATTTCCCCGCCGAACTCGTCGCCGGGCTGATGCAGCGGATGGCGGGTCAGCCGCCCGAGGCGCTGGCTCGGGTCACGCTGATCGTCAACACCCAGCGCATGCGCCGACGGGTTGTCGAGACGCTTCAGACCCGCGGCCCGCTGCTCTTGCCGCGCATCCTGCTGGTGACCGAGGTCGCGGCGCTGGCTGACCTGACCCTGCCGCGCCCGATCTCTCCGCTGCGGCGGCGGCTGCAGCTTTCGGTGCTGCTTGACCGGCTTCTGGCCACCGGGACGACGCATTTCCCCCGCACCGCGCTTTACGACCTGTCGGACAGCCTGGCCGCGCTGATGGAAGAGATGCAGGGCGAAGGCGTCTCGCCGGATCGGATCGCGGGGCTGGATGTGGCAAACCACTCGGCCCACTGGGCGCGGATGCAGGCCTTCCTGGGCATCGTCTCCGAGGTGATGGCGGGCGAGGCCGAGGACGCCGAAGCGGTCCTGCGCCGCGCGGTCTCGGCCTTGGGCGAGAGTTGGACACAGGCGACGCCGCGCCATCCGGTGATCCTTGCGGGCTCTACCGGGTCGCGCGGGACGACGGCGCTGCTGATGCAGGCGCTGGTGCGTCAGCCGCACGGGGCGGTGGTGCTGCCGGGCTTCGACTTCGACCTGCCTCCGGCTGTCTGGGCCAGCATGGAGGACGCGCTGACCGCCGAGGACCACCCGCAGTACCGCTACCGCAAGCTGATGGACCTTCTGGACTGCGACCGGGACGCGATCCGACGCTGGACACCGGCCGACGGCCCGGCCCCCGACCGCAACCGACTGATCTCCCTGTCGCTTCGCCCGGCACCGATCACCGACCAGTGGCTATCCGAAGGACCGACGCTTCCCGACCTTGTCCCCGCGACCGAAGGTTTGACGCTGCTCGAGGCACCCACCGAACGCAGCGAGGCGCTGGCCGTCGCCCTTGTCCTGCGCGAGGCGGCCGAGACCGGGACGCGCGCGGCCCTTGTCACCCCCGACCGGAACCTGACCCGCCGCGTCACCGCCGCGCTGGATCGCTGGGGCATCCGCCCGGACGATTCCGCCGGCCGCCCTCTGGCCCTGTCCGCCCCCGGTCGCCTGATGCGGCAGGTTGCGGCGCTGTTTGGCCAGAAGCTGACCGGCGACGCGCTGCTGGCGCTGCTGAAGCACCCGCTTGCCTTTTCAGGTCCCGGCCGTGGCCCGCACCTGATCCTGACCCGCGAGTTCGAACTGCATCTGCGCCGCCACGGTCCCGCCTTTCCGACAGCGGACAGCATCCGCGACTGGGCCGATCGGCAACGCCATGACCGTGCCGCCGACTGGGCGCGGATCGTGGCCGAAACGCTCTGCGGGCATGAAACGATGGGCCGGATGCCGCTGACCGAGTTCGTCGCCCGCCACCTGGCACTTACCGAGGCGCTGGCGCGCGGCTTTGCCGAAACCGGCGCGGGCGGGTTGTGGGACAAGGCCGCGGGCGAAGAGGCGGCGAAGGCCCTGGCCGAGCTTCAGGCCGAGGCCGACGCGGCGGGCGAGATGTCTCCGCTGGATTATGTGGGCGTCTTCCACGGCGTCCTCCAGCGCCACGAGGTGCGCGAGACGGAAAGCGTGCATCCCGGCATCATGATCTGGGGGACGCTGGAGGCGCGGGTGCAGGGCGCGGATCTCGTGATCCTGGGCGGTCTCAACGACGGCATCTGGCCCGCCCAGCCCGCGCCGGACCCCTGGCTGAACCGGGCGATGCGCAAGGAGGCGGGGCTGTTGCTGCCCGAACGCCGGATCGGACTGTCGGCGCATGACTACCAGCAGGCGGTGGCGGCGCGACGGGTGATCCTGTCGCGTTCGAAGCGCGGGGCCGAGGCCGAGACGGTCCCCTCGCGCTGGCTGAACCGGCTGGTGAACCTGATGGCGGGTCTGCCCGCGCGGAACGGTCCCCAGGCGCTGGAGCTGATGCGGGACCGCGGCGACGACTGGCTGCGGAAGGCCGCGGCCTTCGACCGGGCAACCGAGATCGCGGCGGCGAAACGCCCCTCGCCCCGCCCGCCGGTCGAGGCGCGGCCCAAGCGGCTTTCGGTGACCGAGATCAAGACCCTGATCCGCGATCCCTATGCGATCTACGCCCGCCACGTCCTGAAGCTGAACCCGCTGGACCCGCTGCGACCGGAACCCGACCCCCGCCTGCGCGGCGTGGTCCTGCATGAGATCCTGGAGGTCTACCTGCGCCGGGGCGGCGGCGGGCGCGACGTGCTGATGTCCATCGCCGAGGCGGTGATCGCCGACCGAGTCGCCTGGCCCTTGGCGCGCACCATCTGGCTGTCCCGCATCGGGAAGGCTGCCGACGCCTTCCTGGCCTTCACCGAGGCCACCGGAGGGACCCCCGTCCTGCTGGAGGAGAAGGGGGCGGTGCAACTCCCCGGCCTGGACTTCACGCTGACCGGCAAGCCTGACCGCATCGACCGGCTGCAGGACGGGCGACTTCTGCTGATCGACTACAAGACGGGCGAGCCTCCGACGGCGAAGCAGCAGATGCATTTCGACAAGCAGCTTCTCCTCCTGGCCGCGATGGCCGAGGAAGGGGCGTTCAAGGGGCTGGATGCCGAAGAGGTGGCGCGGGTGGTCTATGTGGGTCTCAAGGCGCAGCTCAAGACACAGGAGGTCGTGCTGACCCCCGGCCAGATCGCCGAGGTCTGGGCCGAATTCGCCCGCCTGATCGCCGCCTATGCCCGGCCCGGACAGGGCTACACTGCCCGCCGCGCCCTGGAATCGGTCCGCGATGCCAGCGACTACGACCACCTGTCGCGCTTCGGCGAATGGGACATGACCGACGACCCCGCGCCCGAGGTGCTGTCGTGACCGAAGCCTCCCGCCGTCAGATCGAGGCCGCCGATCCCGCCCGCAACACCTGGCTCTCGGCCAATGCCGGGTCGGGCAAGACCCGCGTGCTGACCGACCGGGTGGCGCGGCTTCTGCTGTCCGGGGTCGAGCCGCAGCACATCTTGTGCCTGACCTACACCAAGGCCGCCGCCTCCGAGATGCAGAACCGCCTGTTCCGCCGCCTGGGCGAATGGGCGATGAAGCCGGATGCAGACCTGCGGGCCGCGCTGGCGGAACTGGGCGAGACGGACCTGTCCGCGAAACGCCTGCAACGCGCGCGCCAGCTGTTCGCCCGCGCCATCGAGACGCCGGGCGGGTTGCGCATCCAGACCATCCACAGCTTCTGCGGCAGCCTTCTCCGCCGCTTCCCGCTGGAGGCCGGGGTGCCGCCCGGTTTCGCCGAGATGGACGACCGCGCGGCAAGGCACATGCGCGCCGAGATCGTCGAGGAGCTGGCCGACGGGCCCCATGCCGCCGTCGTCCGCCGCCTGACCGAGGTGCAGAACGGCGAGGATTTCGGCGCCCTCGTAGAACAGATCGCCAGCCACCGCGCGGGGTTCGAAACGCCGCTGAGCGCCGAAGCGATCTGGCCTCTGTTTGGCCTTCCCCCCGGCTTCACGCTTGGCGATGTGCTGTCCGACGTCTTTTTCGGGGACGAGGCGGTCTGGATGTCGGGCGTGGTCGGCATCCTCGCCAACGGGTCCAAGACCGACGCCAAGGCGGCCGAGACACTGCGGACGCTCGACCTGCGGTCCCCGACCTCGCAGACGCTGATGGCGCTGGAAGACTGCCTGCTGAACAAGGGTGGCAGCACGGACCCGTCCAAGCACTACACGGCGAAGATCGGCAGCTTTCCAACCAAGGACACGCGGCCCCTTCTTGGCGACCTGATCGATCCGCTGAACAACCTGATGGCCCGGGTCGAGGCCGCTCGCGCCAGGCGCGTCGCCCTGATGGCCGCCGAAAAGACCCTGGCGCTGCATGACTTTGCCGCGCGGTTCCTGCCGGAATACGCGACCCGCAAGGCCGCGCGGGGCTTGCTCGACTTTGACGACCTGATCTCTCGCGCCAAGGCCCTGCTCAAGGACCCGGCGCTGGCGGCCTGGGTGCTGTATCGGCTGGACGGTGGCCTGGACCATATCCTGGTGGACGAGGCGCAGGATACCAGCCCCGAACAGTGGGAGCTGATCGAGGCTCTGGCCGAAGAACTGATCGCCGGCGAAGGGGCCAGCACCCGGCCGCGCAGCCTGTTCGTGGTGGGCGACAAGAAGCAGTCGATCTATTCCTTCCAGGGCGCCGACGTGGCGGCCTTCGACCGGATGCGCGACCATTTCGCCAACCGCCTGGCGGGCGGCGCTGGCCTTGCCGACAGCGCGCTGCTCCATTCCTTCCGCTCGTCTCCGGCAGTGCTGGCCGTGGTCGATCAGACCTTCACCGCGGCCCAGCACCAGGCGCTTGGCGGCGGGTCGCAGCATCTGGCCTTCAACAGCACCCTTCCCGGCCGTGTCGACATCTGGCCGGTGATCGAGAAGGAAACCAAGGAAGACCCCGGCCCCTGGTTCGAGCCGATCGATACCCCCCACCCCGAGGACCCCAATGTCGCCCTGGCGGCGAACATCGCCGACTGGATCAGGGCGCGCGTGGAGGGTGGCGAGCAGATCCCGACCGCGAAGGGCCCGCGCCCGATCCACTTCGGGGATTTCCTGATTCTGGTGCAGCGCCGGTCCGACCTGTTCCACGAGATCATCCGGGCCTGCAAATCGCGGGGCCTGCCCATCGCCGGGGCCGACCGGCTGAAGCTGGGCGGGGAACTGGCGGTCAAGGACCTGACCGCGCTTCTGTCCTTCCTCGACACGCCCGAGGACGACCTCTCGCTGGCCGCCGTCCTGCGCTCACCCCTCTGCGGCTGGTCCGAGGCGGATCTGTTCCGCCTGGCCCATCCGCGCAAGGGCTATCTGTGGGAGGCGCTGCGCGACCATCCAGGGCATCAGGCCACGCGCGACTTTCTCGACGACATGCGCAAGCAGGCTGACTTCCTGCGCCCCTATGACCTGATCGAACGCGTTCTCCATCGTCACGACGGCCGCCGCAAGCTGATCGGCCGCCTGGGGGCCGAGGCCGAGGACGGGATCGACGAGCTTCTAGGCCAGGCCCTGTCCTACGAGACCTCCGAGGTCCCCAGCCTGACGGGGTTCCTCACCTGGATGGAGACGGACGAGGTCGAGGTGAAGCGCCAGCTGGATGGCGAGGGCAGCCGCATCCGCGTGATGACCGTCCACGGCGCCAAGGGGCTGGAGGCCGAGATCGTCATCCTGCCCGACACCTGCGACCGCAACCCGCAGGAACGTGACCAGATCTACCAGGTCCCCGACGGCCCCCCCGTCTGGAAGGTCGCCAAGGAGGAAAGCCCTCCGGTCATCGCAAGCGAACGCGCGGCGCGGCAGGCGCGGGACGCGGCAGAGCGGCTGCGGCTGCTTTACGTCGCCATGACCCGGGCGCGGTCCTGGCTGGTTGTGGCCGGGGCGGGCAAGACCGAGAAGGCCGAGTGCTGGCACAACCTGATCCGGGCAGGCGTCGAGGCGGCGGGCGCGACGCGTATCGACGGCGGCATCCTGCGCCACCAGTTCGGCGACTGGCCCCCGCCGGTGCCGCCCGTGACGAGAAAGGCGATGACCGCCGAGCTTCCCGCCTGGGCCTGGCAGCCTGCGCCCGAGGTGGCCCGCCCGCCGCAAGTGCTATCGCCCTCGGACCTTGGCGGGGCCAAGACCTTGCCGGGCGAAGCCGACACCGAGGCGCTGGCCCGCGGCACCGCCCTTCACCTGCTGCTGGAGCGGCTTCCCGGCCGGCCCGCGTCCGACTGGCCGCCGCTGGCCGCCGCGCTTCTGGACGAAAGCCTCCGCGATGCCGCGCTGGCCGAGGCGCAGCTGGTGTTGACCCACCCCGAGCTTGCCCCCCTGTTCGGCCCCGACAGCCTGGCCGAGGTCGCCGTCTCTGCCCCCTGGGGCGCCCGGACGCTGGCGGGAAGCATTGACCGGCTGGTACTTACGCCCGACCGGGTCCTGGTCATCGACTACAAGTCGAACGCCCTGATCCCCGACCGCCCCGGGCTGATCCCCGAGGGCATCTTGCGCCAGCTTGGGGCCTATGCCCACATGCTGGCCGCCATCTATCCCGACCGCCGGGTGGAGACCGCCGTCCTCTGGACCCGCCGCCCCAGCCTGATGCCGGTCAGTCCCGAGATCGTGAGGGCGGCCCTGGCCCGCGCCACGATAGCTTGACGTTCCCGGCGCGGGTTCTTACGTTCCTTACCCGACAAATCCCGTAGGAGAACGATCATGGGTGCCGCCACCGTCGCCGTCACCGACGCCACCTTCGATGCCGAAGTCCGCAAGTCGCCGATTCCGGTTGTCGTGGACTTCTGGGCCGAATGGTGCGGCCCCTGCCGCCAGATCGGCCCGGCCCTGGAAGAGCTGGCCACGCAATATGCAGGCCAGGTCAAGATCGTGAAGGTCAACGTGGACGAGAACCCGGACAGCCCCGCCACCCTTGGCGTACGCGGCATTCCGGCGCTGTTCATGTTCAAGGACGGCCAGGTCGTGTCGAACAAGGTCGGCGCCGCGCCCAAGGCCGCGCTGGAAAACTGGATCAAGTCGGCGATCTGATCCGCAGCTGAGCCCCTTGAAGACGCACGCCCGGTCTGCAACGACCGGGCGTTTGTCGTTCGCGCGGCTTTACCAGTTGCCCGCCCGCGCGGCCGCCTCCCGCACAAGCGCATCCGATCCATCGCCGGAGAGCGGCTGCGCCAGCGCCTGCTCCAGGTCTTCCCAAGTCAGCCCGATGTCGCGCAGAAGCACCGCCGACGTCTGTGCAAAGGCCTTGCGCATCTGCCGCCGGTGGTGCCATTCGCCCAGGCGCAACAGCACCTCGGCCATCGGGGCGATCAGCGCCGCCCGGCCCGTGTCCGATCTTGTCCGGTCCATCTTCGCCTCCATCGTGGTCACTGTCCCGATCCTTTCCCCGGACCGGCTTTCGGACCAGTGCGGCGACCGGACCGGTGCGCTACGCTTTTCGAACTAGCCGCAATGGATCGCCGCTCTGTATGCTTTCCGTAAAGGAGCCGGTGCCATGTCATCCAAGCCCTATGGGACGATCTGCGCGCTGTCCAAGGCCTGCGAGATCCTTGAACCGCGCTGGACGCTGCTGATCCTCAACCAGATCTGGAGCGGCTACACCCGGTTCAGCGACATCCGCCGGGCGGTCGGCAACATTTCTCCCGGCGTGCTGTCCAAGCGGCTGGGCGAACTGGAGAAGGCAGGGCTGGTCGAACGGATCGAGGACCGCGCCAAAGGCACCGTGGACTACATACGCACCCAGGCCGCCATCGAGCTTGAGCCGATGATGGACGGGCTGTCGATCTGGGCGCAGCGCCACATTGACGCCGAGGTGGCGCTGTCGGACGCCAATCTTTCCAGCATGATGTGGTTCTTCGGCAAGGCCGTGCAGACCGCGCATTTCCCCACGCGCCGCATCGTGATGCGCCTGCATTTTTCCGACGAATCCGGGCCTTATCCCACCTGGTGGCTGCTGGCCGAACCTGGCGCTTCGCCCGAAATCTGTGTCGAGGTCCCCGACCTTGACGTCGATCTCTATATCGAGACGACAAAGGTTTCCTGGCAGGCGCTGTTCCTGGGCCGGTCCACCATCCCGCGCGAGATCGATGCCGGTCGGCTGTTCGTGACCGGAGACGCGCTTCTAATCCGAATGATGGACCAATGGCTGCCGCGATCGGTCTACGCCGGGGCCGGGAACATCCGGATGCTTGGCGCCGCGGAATAGGCCCGGTCGCAAATCGCACGGCCAGCGTCGGTGGCGGGGCGGAGACTCGGGCCTTCCGTCGCCATGTTCGGCCATGCTTCGCCCCTCGCCGCTTCTGTTCCTCGCCCTTGCCGCCGCACTGGTCATCTCGTGGAGCTCGGGCTTCGTTGGCGTCCGGTTCGCCAACGACGCGGCCACGATCCCTCAGGTCCTGTTCGGGCGCAGCGTCATCTCGGGTCTGCTTCTGCTTCCGGTGGCCTTGCTTTACGGCCCGAAGCTTGGACTTCGCGCCGTGATGGAGCAGGGACTCTACGCGTTTCTCGGCATGTTCCTCTACCTCGGCGGCTTTGCCCTGGCGATCGGCCAGGGGGTGCCCACGGGACTGGTCGCGCTGATGGCCGACCTTGTCCCCTTGGGCATCGCCGTCCTCTCTGCCCCTATCCTGGGTCAGCCGCTGACCCGCCGCCAATGGATCGGCACCGCCGTCGCGCTGACCGGAGTCCTCCTCGTCTCGGCCGATGCGCTGGCCCTGGGCGATGCCCCGCCCCTTGCCTATGCGCTGCCGATCCTGGGGATGCTGGCCTTTGCCCTGTCCACCGTCGTCCAGGAGCGCAAGGCCGTGCTGCCCCTGTCGATCCCGCAGCGGCTGAGCCTGCAGTGCCTCTGGGCCGCTGCAATGTTCGCGCCCTTTGCACTGGCCAGCGGCGGTTTCTTCCCGACCCTCACCGCCGACTTCGCGCTGGGGATGGCGTGGTTGGTGGTTCTGGCAACCTACGGCGGCTGGTTGATTTACTACCTCTTCCTCCGTCTCTACCCGCCGGCGATGGTTTCGGCCACGGTCTACCTTTCCCCGCCCGTCACCATGCTTTGGGCCTGGGTGCTGTTCTCCGAGCCACTGACCTGGGTGATGGCGCTGGGTCTGGCCGTCACGCTTGCCGGGGTCGCGCTGGTCGCGACGGGGCGCGCGACGCCTGCCCCGGCCGAGTGATTGTCAGCCCCGACTGTCCTGCTAGACTGACAGCATGGCCCCGCTTTCCATCCTTCTCCTCGGCGGCTCCGGCACAATCGGCCGGGCGACCGCGCAGGCGTTGCGGGCCGAGGGGCACCGCGTCACCGCGCTGATTCGGCCCGGGGTCGACCCGCCCGCCGGCTGCACGATCCTGCGCGGGCAGGTGGAGCCCACGACTCTCACGCAGGCGATGACGGGGATCGAGGCCGTCGTCTCCTGCCTGGCCTCCCGCACGGGTGAGCCAAGGGACGCCTGGGCCGTCGACCACGCCGCCAACTCTGCCGCGCTGACGGCGGCCGTGGCAGGGGGTGTCCGTCACTTCACCCTTATCTCCGCGATCTGCGTGCAGAAGCCGCTGCTGGAGTTCCAGCGTGCGAAACTCGCCTTCGAGGCCGAACTGCAGGCCGCCCCCCTGGACTGGACCATCGTCCGTCCCACCGCCTTCTTCAAATCGCTTTCCGGTCAGGTCCACCGCGTGCAGCAGGGCCGCCCGTTCCTTGTTTTCGCGGACGGCCGACTGACCGCCTGCAAGCCGATCTCGGACGCCGACCTCGGCCGCTTCCTGGCGCTTACCCTGACTGACCCCGACACGCGCAACCGCATCTTGCCGATCGGGGGTCCCGGTCCGGCGATCACGCCCCTGGACCAGGCCGCGATGCTGGGGCGCCTCACCGGCCAGCCTGTCCGCATCAAACGCGTCCCGGTCGCGCTCATGCATGGGATCGTCGGTCTTCTGACCGTGCTTGGCGCGCTCTCCCCCCGTCTCAAGGCCAAGGCGCAACTCGCCCGTATCGGCCGCTACTACGCGACGCAGTCGATGCTGGCCTGGAATCCCATCGCGCAAAGCTACGACGCGGACGCCACGCCCGAGTTCGGGACCGACCGGCTTCAGGACCACTATGCCGCCATGCTGCGGGGCGAAGTGGCGGATGACCGCGGGGCGCATGCCATCTTCTGAACGCTTTCCGCATCCGTTCTTTCATTCTCAGGACTTTTCCTGTATGGCCCCCGCCATCTGAGACGTGAGGCCCGCCCCCGGGGCACATGCAAAGGATACGGGGGAAGGGCGGCAATGGGGCCGCCAGATATCGGGGGCACCGGCAGGGGCCGGGTCCTCAGAGGAAACGATACATGTTCAATGTGACCAAGAAATCGATCCAGTGGGGCAATGAAACGCTCACACTGGAAACGGGGAAAGTTGCGCGCCAGGCCGATGGGTCGGTGATCGCGACCCTGGGCGAAACCCAGGTGATGGCCAACGTGACCTTCGCAAAGTCCGCGAAGCCGGGCCAGGACTTCTTCCCCCTGACCGTTCACTATCAGGAAAAGTACTACGCGGCCGGCAAGATCCCCGGTGGCTTCTTCAAACGCGAGGCGCGTCCGTCGGAAAAGGAAACGCTGGTTTCCCGTCTGATCGACCGTCCGATCCGCCCGCTGTTCGTCGACGGCTTCCGCAACGAAGTGCTGGTCATGGCGACCGTGCTGTCCTGCGACCTGGTGAATGACCCCGACATCGTGGCGATGATCGCGGCCTCCGCCGCCCTCACCGTTTCGGGCGTCCCGTTCATGGGCCCGATCGGTGCGGCGCGTGTCGGCTTTGTCGACGGCCAGTACGTGCTGAACCCGGCGATGGACGACATGACGCAGCTGCGCATGAAGCCCGAGCAGCGCCTGGACCTCGTCGTCGCCGGCACCAAGGACGCCGTGATGATGGTGGAATCCGAGGCTTACGAGCTGACCGAAGAGGAAATGCTCGGCGCCGTGGTCTTCGGGCACGAGCAGATGCAGCCGGTGATCGACCTGATCATCGACTTCGCTGAATCGTCCGCGAAAGAGCCGTTCGACTTCTCGCCGCCGGATTACTCGGCGCTTTACGCCAAGGTGAAAGCCGCCGGCGAAGAGCAGATGCGCGCCGCTTTCGCGATCCGCGACAAGCAGGAACGCACCAATGCCATCGCCGCTGCGGTCGAGGCGATCACCGCCGCGATGAGCGACGAGGACAAGGCCGATGCGAACCTTTACCCGGCGATCAAGCAGCTGGAATCCGCCGTGCTGCGTGGCGACGTGGTGAAGCAGGGCCGCCGCATCGACGGCCGCGACACCAAGACCGTCCGTCCGATCGTCTGCGAAACCGGCGTCCTGCCGCGCGCACACGGCTCGGCGCTGTTCACCCGGGGTGAAACCCAGGGTCTGGTGGTGACGACCCTCGGGACGGGCGAAGATGAGCAGATCATCGACGCGCTGAACGGCAACTACCGGTCCAACTTCCTGCTGCACTACAACTTCCCGCCCTACTCGGTCGGCGAGGTTGGCCGCGTGGGTTCGCCCGGCCGTCGTGAGATCGGCCACGGCAAGCTCGCCTGGCGCGCGTTGCAGGCGGTTCTCCCGGCTCCGACCGACTTCCCCTACACCATCCGCGTGGTGTCGGAGATCACCGAATCGAACGGCTCGTCCTCGATGGCTTCGGTCTGCGGCGGGTCGCTGTCGATGATGGACGCGGGCGTGCCGCTGAAGGCTCCCGTGGCCGGTGTGGCGATGGGTCTGGTGCTGGAAGAGGATGGCTCCTGGGCCGTGCTGACCGACATCCTGGGCGACGAGGATCATCTCGGCGACATGGACTTCAAGGTCGCGGGCACAGCTTCGGGCATCACCTCGCTGCAGATGGACATCAAGATCGCCGGGATCACCCCCGACATCATGAAGCAGGCCCTGGCTCGGGCCAAGGACGGCCGTCTGCACATCCTGTCTGAGATGGGCAAGGCGCTGTCGGCCCCGCAGGGCTTCAGCGAATACGCCCCGAAGATCGAGACGATGCAGATCCCGACCGACAAGATCCGTGAAGTGATCGGCTCGGGCGGCAAGGTCATCCGCGAGATCGTCGAGGTCTCGGGTGCCAAGGTCGACATCAACGACGACGGTCAGATCAAGATCGCCTCGAACGACCAGAAGGCCATCAAGAAGGCCTATGACATGATCTGGTCGATCGTGGCCGAACCGGAAGAGGGCCAGATCTACACCGGCAAGGTGGTGAAGCTGGTCGACTTCGGCGCCTTCGTGAACTTCTTCGGCAAGCGCGACGGTCTGGTGCACGTGTCCCAGATCGCCAACAAGCGCCTGAACCATCCGAACGAGATCCTGAAGGAAGGCCAGGAGGTCAAGGTCAAGCTTCTGGGCTTCGACGACCGTGGCAAGGTCCGCCTTGGCATGAAGATGGTCGACCAGGAGACCGGCGAGGAAATCGTCGAGAAGAAGGAAGAGTCCGCCGAGGGCTAAGTCCTTCATCTGGCGCGAATGTGAAGGCCCCGTGGGAAACCGCGGGGCCTTTTCCGTCTTGTCTCACGAACTTTTGCGGTGCGCGTGACCTGCGCCTCCGCAAGGATCGCAAGCAGAGGACAAGAGCATGATCTTCACCCGCCGTACCTTCATTGCCACCGGCCTTGCCGCCGGCCTGACCAGCCGCGCCTTCGCCCATCAGACCGCCGAAGACTGGGTCATGCCAGAGGAGTTCCTGCCACGCCCCGTCCGCTTTTCCGAACCACAGGCCCCGGGGGCCGTAATCGTGGACCCCGACTACTTCGCGCTTTACCTCGCGCTCACGGCGGATGAGGGCATCCAGTATTCGGTCGGCGTCGGACGCGGCAACCTTTACGAATCCGGTGTGTTCAACGTGGGTGCCAAGAAGGAATGGCCCAGCTGGACCCCGACCGACGAGATGATCGAACGCGACCCCGACCACTATGCCAAATGGGCCGACGGGATGCCCGGCGGGCCGGAAAACCCCCTGGGGGCGCGGGCGCTTTACCTGTTCGACGACGCCGGCAACGACACCTTCCTGCGCATCCACGGCACGCCCGAACCCTGGACCATCGGCTCGGCCGTGTCGAACGGCTGCGTGCGGTTGGCGAACGAGCACATCACTGAGCTTTACGACCAGGTCGAACTGGGCGCGCCGGTGCTGCTGCTGCCGAAGGTGGAAAGCGTGTAGGGGGGCCGAAGCCCCCCAGGCTCAGGCCTTGGCGAAGCGCAGGTAGGGAAGCTTGATGTCCAGCTCGCCGAAGCGTTCCTTGGCCTGATCGTTGTTCAGCGCCAGCGCCACGATCACGTCCTGCCCCGGCACCCAGTTGGCGGGCGTCGCCAGCGGCACGCCGTCGGTCTTCTGCACCGCATCCAGCGCGCGCAGGATTTCCGCGAAGTTGCGGCCCACCGACATCGGGTAGGTCATCGTCAGGCGCACCTTCTTGTCCGGCCCGATGATGTAGACCGTCCGCACCGTGGCCGAATGGGCCGGAGTGCGGCCCTCGGTCGGCAGGTAATATTCCGCGGGCAGCATGTCATAGGCCTTGGCGACGGTCAGCGAGGTGTCGTCAATGATGGGGAAATCGGCTGCGGCACCGCCAAAGGCCTCGATGTCGCGCTTCCACTTCTCGTGGTCGGACACGCCGTCCACCGACACACCGATGACCTTGGTCTTGCGCTTGGCCCACTCCGCCGCGAGCTGGGCGACGGCGGCGAATTCGGTGGTGCAGACAGGGGTGAAGTCGCGCGGGTGGCTGAAGATAATGCCGTAGCTGTCGCCCAGCCAGTCGTGGAACTTGATGGTCCCGGCGGTGGATGGGGCGGTGAAGTCGGGGGCGATGTCGTTGATGCGGACGGCCATTTGAAACCTCTTCGGTTGGACTCCTGTCTGGCGGCGAACATATGCCTATCGGAACAGGGTTTCATCCCCCCGCGTGATTTCCCCGCCAAAAAGGAATGCAGTTCTGTCGGGTCGTGGCATCACAGATAAATCGTCCCAAGATGCGCGCCTAGTCGAAGGTCCCCGTCACACGTCCGAACAGCATGAAGGCCCGCGCGGTGCGGGTATCGGCAAGGTCGGCGAGTTCGGCGTCGGTCGCGTTCGGCTCGAACGCGGCGAAGGTCTTGTCGAAGGCCCGCAGGAAATGGTGGGCCGCATCACGGAACACCGGGTCGGACTTCATCCGCGCCGCCGTCAGCGCAAGCGAGGCACGGTCGCGGATGCCGCCCAGCGCCGCGATCGACCGTCCGCGCTCTCCTGAGGCAAAACGCCGCCACAGCTCGGGGTGGCAAAGGTCGGGCTGGAGATCGTCCATGTAGATGCCGTCCTGGCTGAGCAGCGTCAGCACATCCTGTGCCGCGCGGATCAGCTTGGACGAGGTGCGGTTCTCCAGCGCCAGGCGCAGGGCGCGGAAGCCCTCCTTGTCCTCGGGGGTTTCCGGGAATTGCAGCGCGCGGATGAAATCGGCGACCGACAGCGGAGGGCGGAACTCCTCGGGCGGGGTGCCCAGCGCAAGGCGTGGCTCCTCGACGGCGGGTTCTGGCCGCGGTTGGACCAGGGCGGCCTTCCGGTCTGCCGAGGGTACCGAAAGGGCCGAATCCCGGCGCGAGGTGAAGGTAGCCAGCACGGTCTGCGCCTCGCGGGTCGAGGCGGCGATTTCGTCCAGCTTCTTCTCGACCGAGGGCTTCAGTCCGTTCCCTTGCGATTGCGCCTGCACATAGCTGGACCGCATCGCGTCGACCGTGGCTTGCAGCCGCTTCGCCTCGGCGCGCAGTTCCCGGATCGACCGCAGGGTGATGACCACGGCCCATATCAGCGCGATGGGCAGGAAGACCATCAGCAGCGTCATGATCAGGCCCAGCGTCCGCGTCTCGCTGCCCGGTGGCGTGACCAGCACGTAGACGAGGATCAGGATCACCCAGACCAGGCTCAGGCCGACGCCGGCGATCTCCATCCCCCGGCGGGGCGGATCGTTCAGCTGCGCCAGGGGACCTTCGGCAAGGCCGGCGTCCCCTTTCGGCAGGTCCTTGAGCGGCGGTTTCACCAGGGTTCCCCCGGATCAGAGATAACGGATCGACAGGATTTCGTAGGACCGGGTCCCGCCCGGAGTCTTCACCTCGACGCTGTCGCCTTCTTCCTTGCCGATCAGCGCGCGGGCCAGCGGCGAGCGCATGTTGAGGAGCCCGTTCTCGATGTCGGCCTCGACCTCGCCGACGATCTGGTAGGTCTTCTCCTCGTCGGTCTCTTCGTCGACCAGCGTCACCGTGGCGCCGAACTTGATCGGGCCGGACAGTTTCGACGGATCGATGACCTCGGCCAGCGACAGGGTGCCTTCTAGCTCCTTGATCCGGCCCTCGATGAAGCCCTGCTTCTCGCGCGCGGCATGGTACTCGGCGTTCTCCGACAGGTCGCCGTGCTCGCGGGCTTCGGCGATGTCCCGGATGATCGCCGGACGGTCCACCGTCTTCAGCTGCTTCAACTCGGCATCCAGCGCGTCGAAGCCGCGCCGCGTCATCGGGATCTTTTCCATCGGCATTCCACAGTAAAAGAAGAAGCCACGGGCCGGGTGGGGCCCATGACTTCGGACAACTCCCCTTCACCACACCCGATGAAGTGCACAAATGCAAGGGGTCATGCCGCGCGCGCGCAACCGGCGGTCGCCGGGAAGACAGAAAGTTTCGCGGCAGCATGTGCCGGTGGCGTGATGTTGCGTCATGGTTGACGTCGGGTCGCCGCTGGGGCAACAGGGACGCCGCAAACAAGCCAGGGTTCAGGGTGGGTGGGACTGCCCGGGAAGGACAGGGATGACCGTTCAGCGCGAGAAGATGGATTATGACGTCGTGATCGTCGGCGCGGGGCCTGCGGGTCTTTCGGCGGCGATCCGGCTGAAGCAGCTGGACCCAGATCGGTCCGTGGTCGTACTGGAAAAGGGGTCAGAGGTCGGCGCGCATATCCTGTCGGGCGCGGTTCTGGACCCTTGCGGTCTGGACGCCCTTCTTCCCGACTGGCGCAACATGGGCGCGCCGATCAAGACCCCGGTGAAGGAGGACAACTTCTACCTCCTCGGTCCCGCGGGGAAGATCCGCATCCCGAACTGGCCGATGCCGCCCCTGATGTCGAACCACGGCAACTACATCGTCTCGATGGCCAACGTCTGCCGCTGGATGGCCGGGGTTGCCGAGGGTCTTGGCGTGGAAATCTTCCCGGGCATGGCCTGCTCCGAACTCGTCTTCGAAGATGACAAGGTCGTCGGCGTCGTCGCCGGTGAATTCGGCCGCGACCCGGAAACCCGCGAGCCCGGCCCGGGTTACGAACCCGGCATGGAACTGCGCGGCAAGTATGTCTTCCTATCTGAAGGCGTCCGCGGCAGCCTCGCCAAGCAGGTCATAGCCAAGTACGAGCTCTCCAAAGGCCACTGCCCGCAGAAGTTCGGCCTCGGCATGAAGGAAATCTGGGAGATTGACCCTTCGAAGCACCGCGAGGGGACCGTCACCCACACGATGGGCTGGCCCCTGGGCAAGAACGCCGGCGGCGGATCGTTCATCTATCACCTGGAGAACAACCAGGTCTACGTGGGCTTCGTCGTCCACCTGAACTACGAAAACCCCCACCTCTACCCCTACATGGAGTTTCAGCGATTCAAGCACCACCCGATGGTCGCGGAACTGCTGAAGGGCGGCAAGCGCGTGGCCTACGGCGCCCGCGCGATCAGCGAGGGCGGCTGGCAGTCGATCCCGAAGATGGTGGCCCCCGGTGTGGCACTGCTGGGATGCTCGGCGGGCCTGGTGAACGTCCCCCGCATCAAGGGCAACCACAACGCCATGCTGTCCGGCAAGGCCGCCGCCGAGGCCGCCCACGTCGCCATCACCGCTGGCCGCGCGCAGGATGAACTGACCGCCTATGAGACCGAAGTCCGCACCGGCGCCATCGGCAAGGACCTGAAAAAGGTCCGCAACGTCAAGCCCCTCTGGTCGCGCTACGGCCTGACCGCCAGCCTGATGGGCGGCGGGCTCGACATGTGGCTGAACACCATCGGCCTGACCGCCTTCGGCACCCTTCGCCACAAGAAATCCGACGCGGCCGCCACCGGCCTTGCCAAGGACTTCACGCCGATCGACTATCCCAGGCCCGACGGGAAACTGTCCTTCGACCGCCTGACCAACGTCGCCTTCTCCTTCACCAACCATGACGAGAACCAGCCCGCCCACCTGGTCCTGAAGGACCCGTCCATCCCGATCGCCGTCAACCTGCCGAAATACGCCGAACCCGCGCAGCGCTACTGCCCGGCCGGCGTCTACGAGGTGCTGGGCGAAGGCCAGGACGCCACTTTCCGGATCAACTTCCAGAACTGCGTCCACTGCAAGACCTGCGACATCAAGGACCCCAGCCAGAACATCGTCTGGACCACGCCGATGGGCGGCGGCGGGCCGAACTACCCCAACATGTGACGGGCTCACGAAAGCTTGTCCCGATCCCTGGGGCCTGGCCGCAACGCCAGGCCCCAGTGCATTGCGCGCGCCCCGGCGGCGGGCTACCCTCGCCCCAACCCTGGAGGAGAGGCCGATGCGCCAGATCATGTCCCGCACCCTGACCGTGCTTCTTCTGGCAGCGGCCTTGGGCACACCTCTGCGGGCCGAAGAGACAATCGACAGCGGCGCCTACCTCGCCGCCCGGATCGCCGAGGCCGAGAACGACTTCCGCGCCGCAGCCACCTGGTATGGCAAGGCAATCATGACCGACGCCGGAAACCCCCAGCTTCTTGACGGGGCCATCCTGGCCGAGATCGGGATCGGCGACCTCCCCCTGGCGATCGAGGCTGCAAAGCTGCGCAAGGGCATCGAGGGCGAGCCGAGCCAGCTGGCCGAAATGGCGCTTCTGGCCGACGAGGCCAAGCGCGAGGACTATGCCGCGATCCTGGCGGCAGCCGATGCCGGGCGCGACGTGGGGCAGCTGACCAACGCGCTGGTCTCGGCCTGGGCCAAGGTCGGCGAGGGCAAGATGTCCGAGGCGGTCGAGGCCTTCGACGCCGTGACCAAACAGAAGGGGTTCGAGGCCTTCGGCTTCTACCACAAGGCCCTTGCCCTCGCCTCGGTCGGGGATTTCGAGGGCGCGGACGAAATCCTTTCCGGCCGCGTCGCGGGTCCGATCTACGTCATGCGGCGCGGGGTCTTTGCCCACGCCCAGATCCTCAGCCAGCTGGAACGCAATCCCGAGGCGCTGGCGCTTCTGGACCGCTCCTTCGGCACGGCTCCCGATCCGTTGATCGACGATCTGCGCACCCGGCTGAAGGCGGGCGAGCCCATTCCCTTCGACACTGTCACCTCGGCTCGCGACGGGATTGCCGAGGTGCTGTTCTCGATCTCTACCGCGCTGAACGGCGAGGCGGACCCGGTCTACACCCTGCTCCATCTGCGCATTGCCAGCTACCTGCGGCCCGATCACTCCGACGCGCTCCTTTTCACCGCCGACGTGCTTGAGGAACTGGGCCAGCACCAGCTTGCGGCCGACACCTATGCCGCCTTCCCGCCCGAAAATCCGGCCTATGTCACCGCCGAGATCGGCCGCGCAGGGGCGCTGAAGTCGCAAGGCAAGGCCGACGCTGCGATCGAGGCGCTGCAGGCGCTCGCGCGGACCAATGGTGGTATCCAGCGCGTGCACTTCGCGCTTGCCGACCTTCTGCGCAGCGAGGAGCGTTTCGACGAGGCCGAGGTCTCCTATACCGCGGCCATCGATCTTGCTACCGAAGCGAAAGAGCAGGACTGGGTGCTCTACTTCTATCGCGGCATCTGCCACGAACAGTCGAAGGACTGGGCACCGGCCGAGGCCGATTTCCGCAAGGCGCTGGAGCTGAACCCGAACCAGCCGCAGGTGCTGAACTACCTCGGCTACGGCCTTGTCGACCGCGGCGAAAAGCTGGACGAGGCTCTGGGGATGATCGAAAAGGCCGTCGCCGGCGATCCGGACCAGGGCTACATCATCGACAGTCTGGCCTGGGCCTATTTCAAGCTTGGCCGCTATGCCGACGCGCTTGCGCCGATGGAGAAAGCCTCGCTCCTGGAACCTGTCGATCCCATCGTGACGGACCATCTGGGCGACGTCTACTGGATGAACGACCGCAAGCTCGAGGCTCAGTTCCAGTGGCGCCGGGCGCTGTCCTTCCAGCCGACAGACAAGGACAAGGCGCGCATCCTGCGCAAGCTTGACGTCGGACTTGACACGGTCATGGCCGAGGAAGGGACTGCCCCTGCGCCGGTCAAGGCGGCCGAGAATGGCAACTGAGGCCGTCGCAGAAACCGCGCCGGCCAAGATCAATCTCTGTCTCCATGTGACCGGCCGTCGCGCTGACGGCTACCATCTCCTGGACAGTCTGGTGGTGTTCGCGGATGTGGCGGACCGGGTCTTTGCCTCGCCTGCGCATGGGCTGTCGCTGGTTGTGGCGGGGCCAGAGGGGGCGGGACTTCAGGCCGAGACCGACAATCTCGTCTTGCGCGCCGCCCGCGCGATGGGTGTCATCGACGCGGCGCTGATCCTGGACAAGCACCTGCCCGTCGCCTCGGGTATCGGCGGCGGGTCGACCGACGCGGCAGCCGCGCTGCGGGCCCTGCAGCAGTTGACCGGACGACCCCTTCCGGCGATGGCCGAGATCCTGCGGCTCGGGGCCGATGTGCCGGTCTGCATGACCGGGCGCCCCGCGCGGATGGCTGGCATCGGCGACCGGGTGACCCCGCTTCCGCCTTTGCCGCCGCTGTTCTGCGTGCTGGTGAACCCGCGTCTGCCGGTGCCGACACCGCAGGTCTTTGCTGCCTTGGCGTTCCGGGAAAACCCCCCGCTTCCGGACCTCCCGCCCGCCGTCCTGGCCGATGCCAGATCCTTCGCGGATTGGCTGGGCGGGCATACCCGAAACGACCTCGTTCCGCCTGCGCGCGAGGTTGCCCCGATCCTGGCCGAAGTGCAGGCCGCGCTGGATGCGACGCCGGACTGTCTCTTGGCCCGGATGTCCGGCTCGGGTGGCACCCACTTCGGCCTCTTTGCCACGGAAGGGGCGGCCCGTGACGCCGCCGAGATGCTCCGCGCCGCGCATCCCTTCTGGTGGGTCGAACCCGGCCGCATTCAGGACTGACCCCCGCGTTCGGGGGTACCCGCGGTAGGGTGGGCGATCCGCCCACCGCCCCATCGTCGCCCTGGCCGCGCGTCAGCCACGGGCCGGAAGGTCATGGTTGACCGATCCTGAACGCCCGCAAGCAAGCCATTGATTTTCATTGACATATGCCGATTGTCCACCGTGGACAGCCCGGCTGAACCGCTCAGAAATAGCTCCTGACCAGCGCCCCCGAGATCAACGCCCAGCCGTCCGCCACCACGAAGAAGACCAGCTTGAACGGCAGCGAGACAATCGCCGGCGGCACCATCATCATCCCCATCGACATCAGGATGGCTGCCACCACGAGGTCGATGATCAGGAAAGGCAGGAAGATCAGGAAGCCGATCTCGAACGCCCGCTGGATTTCCGACAGCAGGAAGGACGGCACCAGCAGCGACAGCGGCGCGTCCGCCGCCGCCACCGGAGTGGCCGACCGCAGGTCCTGCAGAGTCTGCAGCGTCTCGACATCGACCCGTCCTGCCATGAACATCCGGAACGGCGCGATGGCCGCCTGCAATCCCGGCCCCACCTCCAGCGTCCCGTTGGTCATCGGCTCGATCCCCTTGACCCAGGCTTCTGTGAAGACCGGGTCCATCACATACCAGGTCAGGAACAGCGCCAGGCTGATGATCAGCATGTTCGGCGGCGCCTGCTGCAGCCCAAGGGCCTGGCGAAGGATCGACAACACGGTCACGATGAAGGGGAAGCAGGTGACCATCACCGCAAGCCCCGGCACGATCGACAGCACCGTGATCAGCAGCAGAAGCTGCACCGAGCGCAGCGACAGCGACTGCCCTCCGTCGCCAAGATCGAAGGACAGTTCCTGCGCCAGGGCGGGGCTGGCCAGAAGCGTCAGCGCGACGGCCAGCCAGGCCGCTCGCCTCACAACCCGCCCCGCAGGTTCGCCACTTCGGTCAGCCGGACAGCAAGCTGCCCGGCATTGTCGCCCTCAAGCTCGGTCAGCTCGCCCCGGGCGATGAGCCGGTCACCGACATAAAGCTCCACCGGGTCATCCACCCGCCGGTCCAGCTGCAGCACGGCATCCTTCGACAGTCGCAACAGGTCGCGGACCAGAGGCCGGGCGCGGCCCACCGATATGGTGACCTCGATCGGGACCTGGGAGAAAGGGTTGGTATCGGCAATGTCTTCCATGGGGCGTCCTCAGGTGTTGAGGTTGAAGAAGGCGCGAACGGCGATGGCGATATCGGTTGTGACCTGGCCCAGGTCTATCTTGGTCTCCGACGCGCCGAAGCGGATGTAGACCTGCCCGTCCGGCATGGTCGGCTCTTCGTCGATCACCATGGGCAGACCCGTGGCCTGGGTCAGCAGATCCTCGACCTGCGCGCGCACCGCGGGGTTCAGGACCAGGGTCAGCGGCGCGTCGGCAAGCTCGTCCGCCAGCGGCATCACGGCGTCCAGCACGGTCGGAGCAAGCGCCTCGCGTGCCACCTCGGGAAGCAGGCGGTTGACCATCTCCAGGATCAGCGGCTTGATCGACTGCAGGACATGGCTCCGCGCGTCCTGGAAGGTGAAGGACAGGCTTTGCAGGTTGCGCGCCAGGTCGGCCCTGATCCTGCCCTGATCGCCCTGCTGGGCGGCCACCGCATCATCCCAGCCGGCAGAATAGCCCTGCTCGAACGAAGCAACCTTCGCCTCCTCGACCGCCGTTGCCTCGACCAGCGGCTGCATCGACCCATCTGCCGCAGGGGCGGTGTCGAACACCTCAAGGCGCAGCGCCGGCATCACGCGGGCTCCTCTTCATGTTCCATCCAGCCGCGCAGGATCTCGATCGATTCGGTCTGGCGCTGCTCGATCAGACGGCGGAGCCTCGTGGCCGGGTCTTCTTCGGGTTCGCCGTCGCTGCCCGCTTCGCCTCGGGACGTGGCAAAGGCCCCGTAGTCAAAGCCGTCATCTACCTCGCCGTTCAGCGCCAGGCTTCCGGGGATCATGGCCGGAGGAAGCGCAAGCTGGGTTTCCGGAGCGGGCAGGGCTGCCCGGCTGGCCGAGGTCAGGACCGGGCGGATCACGAAGAGGCCAAGGACCAGTGCAACAAGCGCAAGCACCCCGGTCTGGATCATCGACATCACATCGATCTGCCCCAGCGGGGGCAGGAGGCTCGCCGTCGCCTCGGTGCCCTCGGGCAGGGGCAGCGGCTGGAATTCAAGCGATTTCAGCGTAAGGACGTCACCGCGCGCCTCGTCGAGGCCGACGGCCGCGGCCACAAGCTCACGCAGGGTGGCCAGTTCTTCCTCGGGGCGGGGGCTCCAGGTCCGGGTGCCGTCGTCAGCGACCGTCACAACGCCGTCCACCATGACTGCTACCGTCATGCGCCGCACCGAACCGGGGTTGCGCAGGATCTCGCGCTGCGTTTCGGACACTTCGTAGTTCACCCGTTCGCGGGTTTCCGAATTCTCGCTCTTGCCCTGTCCACCGGCAGCGGCATCGCCTTCCGGAAGATTGGACGCGACAGTCACAGCGCCGCCCGGTTCAGAGCTGGAGCCGGTCCGCTCTTCCGTTTCAGAGGAAATCGCGACGCGGCCCTGCGGATCGAAGGTCCGTTCCGTGATGGCCTCCCTTTCGGAAACGAGATCGACCGAGACTTCGACCACCGCCTTGCCATCCCCGACGCGCGCGGCCAGCAGGCGTTCCACATTGCCCTTGATGGCGGCGGCCCGGTCCGCGGCGTCGCCTGCCTGAAACTCGGCTGCCTCTTCGCCACCGATCAGGCCCGCGACGGTGTCGATGATCTGCACCGCGTCCGGCACCATCCCGGCCACGGCGCTGGCCACCAGATGCCGGATCGCACGCGCCTGCGCCTCGCTGAGTGAACCGGAGACGGTGGTCAGAGTGACCGAGGCCGTGGGCTTGGTGTCGGACTGAAAGGCCCGCCCTGGCGCGCTGGCGATATGGACGCGGGCGGACTTCACCTCGGGCATTGCAAGAAGTGTGCGGGCGATCTCGCCTTCTTTCGCGCGCCAGTAGGCGGCATTGTCCTTGGCGCTGGCGACCGACTTGCCGGTGGCGATATCGGCCTGGGTCTTGTTGAGGTTGGCGTTGATGCCCTTCATCGTCTGCAGGGCAACCATCGCGCTGGTATTGGTCAGGATCGACGACATTATTCAGTCCTTCACACGGGGCCGCAGGTTTCACGGCCGGGATAGCCACGAGGCGTGGCAGTTTGGGCGTTCTGTCCGTGCCTGCCGGGTCCGCCAGGCGCCGCCCCGTCATGGGACGCGTTGTCAGTGAAGCGTCAAAGCAGCTAACCAATTCCTAAACGCCGACCGGGAAATGCCTGGCATTTGAATCGCATCAGACACGTCGCGCCGGCATCATGCCCGAGGCCGCGATCTCTGCCTTCTGTCCGCGCGCGTCGTAGGTGGTCAGCGTCGGTCCCCGGGTGATTTCGGCCACCCGATGGCGGGCGGCCTTCACCCCGCGCATCGCGGCGTCGAGAAGGCGGGCGTTCCGCCGGGCCTTCGCCCGCAGCCGTTCCAGCGTCCCGAGGTCTTGCGGGGGGGCCGCCGCTTCGATTCGCGGCTCGAGATCTGACAGGGCCGCAAGATCGCCGGCCAGAAGCGCATCGGCGGCCTGGTCAAGCAGGGATTCAAGCGGCACCATTCTCGGCCTCCACCATCGAGTTGAAGATCAGCTCGGCCAGCCCGACGCCGCCGTTCTGGACGATGAGTTTCGCCTGCTCCTGCCTCAGAAACGAGGAGAACTGCGCCTCGCCCTCGCCTCCGCCGAAAGCGCCCTGGATCTCGCCCAGGCCGGAATGGGCCAGCATTTCGGAGAGGAACGTGGCCTCCAGCTCCTCGGCCTTGGCCATGAGCCGATCGTGGCGCGGGGCGGGTGCGGCGGAAAGCGGGGAGATGTCCATCGGGGCCTCGGGGTCGGTCGGATTTTCCGCAACGATCCGCGACGGGGGTAAAGAATGGGTAACCTCTTGGCGGGATAAACGGGGGAGATGCGGCAAAACGTTGTGGTATCCATGCAGACCGTCCTTGTCCTTGCTCCGATCGCGCCCCTGACCGCCGGTGCGGCGATGCCGGCCCCCGTGGCGGCGGACGGGGAATTTCTCGCCTCGTTCGAACAGGACGGGGACACCGAAGGGAAAGAGGCGCCGGGCCCGGCCGTGGCGTCGGTGGCCTGGCCGATGCCGATCCTTGCGTCCGCTATCCCCGGTCCTGAACGCAAGCTTGCCGAGGCTCCGGGTGCAGGCGGTGCAGAAAGGGCGGTCGATTCGGGGATGCTGGAGGAACCGCGCGGCGCGATGCCTGCCCTGACGATGACAGACGCGCAGGAAGGGGCTGAGACGCCTTCGTCTTCACCTCGGGCAAAGCCGGTCCCATCCTCCGGACGTCCTGCGGAAACCGTGCCAGACGGCTGGCCGCAGACATCCGCAGAGCCTTCGCGAGTGTATCCGGGGCGCGAACCTGCGGCCGAAATCGCAGATCCCGCCGGGGGATCGGGTGACATGCTGTCTGACCCGGTGCCAGCCGCGTGGCGGGAGAGTGTCCCGTCGGCGCTGGATGCCCCCGGTGACGCGATGCAGATGCGTGCCGATTTCGGCGGGGTGGCGGCGTCGCAGACCGCGGCCGCAGGTGGCCCCCCGCATGTCGGCGGAGCGGTGGCCGTCCTGGGGCCAGGCCGGGGAAACATTCAGGACCATGCTGCCGAGCAGGCAACTCCGGCCCGTGCGATGTCGGCGCCCCACAGCGTTCGGGTGGATGGGGCGGGTAACGCACCGTTTTCACCGGATGTCGGGACGGGACATCCGGCGCCGGCGTCATCTTCCCCGACCCTTCCGCTTGCGCCATCAGCGCAGTCCGTGCCGGCCGTGCCGCCGGTTCAGCGACCGGATCGCCTTGGGCGGGGTCCGGGCATCGAGCGCGACAGTCTCGATGACGCGCCGTCACCCGGACTTGCCGAAAGCGTTGTCAATCCCAACGCGCAGCGGGGCGTCCTGCTTTCGGAGGAGAAGCCCGTTCCAAACCCCGGTTTCTGGGAGCGGCTGTTCAACAGCGTTGCAAACCCGCTGGCACAGTCGGCACCAATGATTGACGAAGGCAGCGCGTCCGGGGAAAGCCTGACGGCGTCCGATCCTGCAAGCCCGCCCGCAGATGCGTCGCGCGCCATTCCGGCCACCGCCGTAAGCGGAGCGGCCCGGCCCGCCGCACCGCTGCGTCCGGTGCCGCCGGACGGCGTCGGTCTGACTCCCGACCTGCCCCGGGACGAGAGTCGGGACGGTCTGCTCACCGCTCTGGGATCCGCTCTTGCCGCAGCCTCGGCCCCGTCCCATGCTTCGGCGGCGCCGCCTCAAGGGACGGCCTCGCTGCCGGTGCCGCAGGTGACCGCCCAGATCACCGCGGCGCTGTCGCAGTCGGCGGATGGGGCGACCGAACTGGCGCTCTCGCCCGAGGAACTGGGCCATGTCCGCCTGCGGCTTGAGCCCGACACCGCGAACCCGGACCGCATGGTGGTGACGATGACCTTCGAGCGGCCCGAGACGCTTGATCTGTTCCGCCGTCATGCCGGCGAGCTTGCCGATGCGCTGCGGGCGGCGGGTTATGCCGGGGCCGATATCGGCTTCGGTCAGGGCGGGGGTGGCTCAAACGGATCCGACCGCACCGCCGGCCAGCCGACCGCCCAGGATATGCCGGACCTTGCACCCCCGCCTTCCGCCGCCCCGCGCCTTGCCGTCGGGGCTTCTCTTGACCTCAGATTGTGAGACCAGAATGGACGTCACCTCTGCCACTTCGGTTGCAAGCCCCGCGGCCACAGCTGCGGCCCCTGCCAAGATCACCTCGGATTTCAATACCTTCCTGCGGATGCTGACGGTGCAGATGCAGAACCAGGACCCGCTGAAACCCATCGATTCGGCGGATTATGCCGTGCAGCTGGCGACCTTTTCGGGTGTCGAACAGCAGGTCCGCACCAATCAGCTTCTGGCGGACCTGCAAGGCAAGTTCCAGCAGCTGGGCATGTCCGAAATGGCCAGCTGGATCGGGAAGGAGGCCCGCGTGGCGGCTCCGGTGCTCTATGATGGTAGCCCGCTCACGTTGTCGCCGAACCCGGCTGTCGGAGCGGACAGGGCGGTGCTGGTGGTGAAGGACGCGCAAGGCAACCTCGTCTCGCGCGAGGAGATTCCGGTCAGTGCCGAGCCTTACCAATGGCTTGGCGCCGGTGCGGACGGTGCCCCGCTGCCGCCGGGCACCTATTCCATCGAGTTGGAAAGCCTGAGCGGCGAGCGGGTGATCACGACCCAGCCGGTCGAGCACTATGCCAAGGTGATCGAGGCCCGGGGCGGGCCGCAGGGGACGAAGCTGGTCCTTGAAGGCGGGGTCGAGGTGCTTGCCGTCGACGTCACCGCCCTGCGCACGCCGCAGAGCTAGATGAACCTGTCCAGCGCCATCCCGGCCGCGAAGGCCAGGACAATGGCCGCTGCCCAGAGGAAGGGGGCGAAAGACCGGCGCGGTCGCAGGACGACCGTGGTCGGATTGCCCGCGCGGACAAGCTGCGCCTCGACCAGCGCGGGCAGCTTCGGGCCGAAGCGCGCCATGACGCGGGCTGTCTTCAGCAGGTCGCGCAGCACGGCCTTGGGGCCGATGTTCTCGCGGATGTAGCGTTCGACAGTGGGGCTTGCGACTTGCCAGATGTTGATGTGCGGGTCGAGCGAGCGCGCCACGCCTTCGACCACGACCATCGTCCGCTGCAGGAGAATCAGCTCGGTCCGCGTCTCCATCCCGAAGCGTTCGGTGACCTCGAAGAGATAGGCGAGGAGACGTGCCATCGAGATGCGGCTTGCGTCCATGCCGAAGATCGGCTCGCCCACGGCACGCAGCGCGCGGGCGAATTCGTCGATGTCGCGGTCGGCGGGGACATAGCCCGCCTCGAAATGCACCTCGGCGACGCGGCGGTAATCCTTGCGGATGAAGCCCATCAGGATTTCGGCATAGACCCGGCGGGTGTATTCGTCGATCCGGCCCATGATGCCGAAATCGTAGGCGATGATGTCGCCATCCAAGGCGACCTTCAGGTTGCCCTGGTGCATGTCGGCGTGGAAAAAGCCGTCGCGCAGCGCGTGGTTCAGGAACAGCTGCAGGACCCGCGCGGCCAGCACCCGGCGGTCGAGCCCGGCGGCGTCGATCAGCGCGTTGTCGTTCAACCCGATGCCTTCGGCCCAGCCCAGCGTCATCACGTTGCGGCTGGACAGGAACCAGTAGGGCTTCGGCACGCGGAAGCCTTCGTCCTTTTCGGTATTTGCGGCAAATTCGGCTGCAGAGGACGCTTCCAGCCGGAGGTCCAGCTCTCCCATCACCACGCCTTCGAAATGCGCGATGACCTCGACCGGCCGCAGTCGGCGCGAGAAGGGGGCAAGCCGTTCGATCCAGCGGGCGGCCAGGTAGAAGGCGTCGATGTCCTTGCGGAAGGCGCGTTCGATGCCGGGGCGGAGGACTTTGACCGCGACTTCCTCGCCGGTGTCGGCCAGCCGGGCGCGGTGGACTTGCGCGATCGAGGCGGCGGCGACGGGTTCGGAGAAGTCGGAGAAGAGGGTGGAGACGGGAAGTTCCAGCTCGGCCTCGATCATCTGCTTGGCGATGGAGGTCGGGAAGGGCGGCAGCTTGTCCTGCAGGTATTTCAGCTGCTGGGCCAGTTCGTCGCCAACGATGTCGGGGCGGGTGGAGAGGACCTGGCCGAACTTGATGTAGGCCGGGCCAAGCGCGGTCAGCGCCCGGGTGGCGGGGGGCAGCTCGGGGTCGCCCTTGAGGCCCAGCCACTTGAACGGCCAACCCAGCATCCGCGCGGCGAAGCGCAGGCGCGGGGGGGCGCGGAAGGCCTCAAGCACCACGTCCATCGCGCCGGTGCGTTCCAGCGTGGCGCCCGTACGGATCAGGCGGAGGATGTTGTGCGGACCCTTCACAGCTTCCAGCCGGAATGCAGCGCGGCGATGCCGAGCGAGAGGTTGCGATACTTCACCATCTCGAACCCCGCGGCGCGGATCATGGCGGCGAAGGTCTCCTGATCGGGGAACTTGCGGATCGATTCGACAAGGTACTGATAGCTGGCGCGGTCGCCGGCTATCACCTGGCCCATGACGGGGATGATGTTGAACGAGTAGAGGTCGTAGGCCTTCTGCATCAGGTCGTTCGGAATCTGACTGAACTCCAGCACCATGAGCCGCCCGCCGGGACGCAGGACGCGGAAGGCCTCGGACAGGGCGTCGGGGATGCGGGTGACGTTCCGGATGCCGAAAGAGATCGTGTAGACGTCGAAGCTGTTGTCGGGGAACGGGAGCGCCATCGCGTCGCCGACGACCCAGTCCAGGCTGTCCGCCATCTTCTCGGCCTCGGCGCGCTTGCGGCCCTCGATCAGCATGGGTTCGGTCATGTCGCAGACCACGGCCGAGGCGCCGGGGGCGCGCGACAGGAAGCGGAAGGCCACGTCGCCGGTCCCGCCCGCCACGTCCAGAAGCCGCTGGCCGGGCCGCGGGGCGAGCCAATCCATCATGGCGTCCTTCCAGAGACGGTGGATGCCCACCGACATCACGTCGTTCATGATGTCGTATTTCGAGGCCACACGGCTGAAGACGCCATGCACCATCCCGGCCTTTTCGGTTTCGGGGACGTCCTGGAAACCGAAATGGGTGGTATTTTCTTTGCTCATCGGGCTTGCGATCCTTCGTCTCAGCCCCTCCTTATAGTCCGCCACCCCGCGCCCGCAATGCGCCGAACTGTCCAAGAGCCGCCGATGCCCGAATTGCCCGAGGTTGAAACCGTCCGCCGGGGCCTTGTGCCGGTGCTGGAGGGAGCCGTCATCGCCCGGGCCGACGTCAACCGTCCCGACCTGCGCTGGCCCCTGCCGGACCGGATGGCCGACCGGCTGACAGGGCGCAGGGTCACGGCCCTGCGGCGACGGTCGAAATACATCCTGGCCGACCTCGACAGCGGCGAGACGCTGCTGGTGCATCTGGGCATGTCGGGCCGGATGCTGATCTCGGGCGCGCAGGTCGGCAGGTTCCACCACGACCATCCCGCGCCGCAGAAGCACGACCATGTGGTCCTGCACATGGCCTCGGGCGCGCGGATCACCTTCAACGACGCCCGGCGCTTCGGGGCTATGGACCTGATGCCCACGGACCGGGCCTCGGACCATATGCTTCTGAAGGGGCTGGGGCCGGAACCCTTTGGCAACGATTTCAACGGGCCTTACCTCGCTGGCCGACTGAAAGGCCGGAAGACCCCGATCAAGGCGGCGCTGCTGGATCAGGGGATCGTGGCGGGCCTGGGCAACATCTACGTGGCCGAGACCCTTTACCGCGCGCGGATCAGCCCGCTGCGGCTCGCGGGGGATCTGGATGAGGCCGAGGCGCAGCGCCTGGTCCCGTTGATCCGCGAGGTCCTGGCCGAGGCTATCGAGGCCGGGGGCTCGTCCTTGCGCGACTTCCGGCAGGCAAATGGCGAGCTTGGCTACTTTTCCAAGCATTTCCAGGTCTATGACCGCGAGGGCGACCCCTGCGAAACCCCCGGCTGCAGCGGCACCGTCACCCGTACGGTACAGTCCGGGAGGTCGTCGTTCTGGTGTCCCGCCTGCCAGAGGTGACTTGCCAAGCCGCCGATTGGTGCTAGGAGTCCCTCGACTGCCATCAAGGAGGCCGGCATGGCCTATGAAACGCTGATCGTCGAGACCGAGGACTATGTCTCGCTGATCCGGCTGAACCGCCCCGACGCCATGAACGCCCTGAACCTGACGCTGATGCGCGAGCTGGCTGCCGCGATCACGGCGGCAGAAGCGAACGACCGCGTGCGCTGCATCGTCATCACCGGGTCGGACAAGGCCTTCGCCGCCGGGGCCGACGTGAAGGAAATGGCCGAGAAAAGCTTCATCGACGTCTATTTCGATGACCTGTTCGGGCCGGAATCCCGGATCATCGCGCAGGCCCGAAAGCCGATCATCGCGGCGGTCGGCGGCTATTGCCTTGGCGGCGGCTGCGAACTGGCGATGATGGCCGATTTCATCATCGCCGCCGACACCGCCAAGTTCGGCCAGCCGGAGATCAACCTGGGCATCGTCGCCGGAATGGGCGGCACCCAGCGGCTGACCCGCGCAGTGGGCAAGTCCAAGTCGATGGACATGCACCTGACCGGACGCTTCATGGATGCGGCCGAGGCAGAGCGCTGTGGTCTTGTCAGCCGCGTCGTCCCGGCGAAGAGCCTGCTGGAAGAGACGATGAAGGCGGCGCAAAAGATCGTCGAGAAGTCCGCCGTCACGACCCGCGTCGTCAAGGAATGTGTGAACCGCGCGCAGGAAACCACCCTGGCCGAGGGGCTGCTGTTCGAACGCCGCATGTTCCACGCGGTCTTTGCGACCGAGGATCAGAAGGAAGGCATGGCTGCCTTCCTGGAAAAGCGTCAGCCGCAGTTCCGCGACCGCTGAACGCCTGTCAAACCGGCGTCTGCAAGGCATTTGCCCGCTGATGCGGCAGGCGTCCGCGCAAAAGCGTGCGGCTCGGCGAAATCCCGCCGCGGCGGCTGGATCATCCTCTGGCGCTGCAACCATGAAGGGAACAAACTTGTCCTCGTTGCGTTGAACCGGCCAGAAGTGGGACCAGGGTATCGGAACGTGGGACGCAGGGCGTATGCACCGGCGCGTGCTGAAATGAGGCCGCAATGACTTTTGCGGATCTCAGATTGAGCATCGCGATCATCGACGGCAACCCGTTGCTCGCCGACGGAATTGCCGCGCTTTTGCGTCAGGATCCCAGTTTTACCGCGCGGACCGAGTTCCTTGGATCGGGCCTTGGGCAGTCCCAGCCGGACCGGTTCGACGTGGTGATCATCGACCCGGCGCAACTGGAGACCTCGCCCGGCCAGCTTGCGCAGGACCTGCGGCAGCGGGCGGGTGCGATGGTGGCCTATTGCAGCTCGCTTTCCGAGGACCTGGCGCGTGCCTGCATCGGCGCCGGCTTCCACGGCGTGCTGCCCAAGACCGTTTCCTTCGACGTGCTGAAGATCGCCCTGGCCACGACGGCCCGGGGCGGCATCTTCATCGATGCAGCCTTTGCGGCGGCGATCGCACCCCAGGCGGGTGCCGAAGACCCTCCGCCAGCCCCCGCCCAGGACGCGCGGCTATCCGCGCGAGAGCTGTTCGTGCTGAAATCGGTGGCATTGGGCAAGTCGATGAAGGAAATCGGCAAGGAACTTGCCTTGTCCTCAAAGACGGTCGAGACCTACAAGGCCCGGGGCAGCAGCAAGCTGAACCTCTCGGGGCGCCGGCAGATCGTGGAATTTGCCATCTCGCAAGGTTGGGTCGAGGGCACCCGCCTCACCGCCGGCTGAGAAAACCGCCGGCCTTCAACAGGTTCTGGAAAACCGCCGGCGATGGCGGCAAGACCACCTTCGCACCCGCAGAAACGCCTGACAGGAAAAACCTTACACCGCCGGTTTAGGCTGTCAGGATCAACCCGTCCTGTAGGGACTTGACCCGACAAAACGTCCGGAAAATCGGGGTTTTTCCCTGACTTTTCCATCTTTTGCGACCGTGCCTACCCTGTTTCCGGGAAGCTGCGCTGCGGCATGCGGCGCGGGAGTTACGGCCTTGTGCCGGGGAAGAGGATTGACGGAATGACACGACTTGCAGTGTTTGGAATCGGCTATGTCGGCGTGGTCTCGGCAGCCTGCCTGGCCCGGGACGGCCATCAGGTCATTGCGGTGGACGTGGACCCGGCCAAGGTTGGGGCGATCAACGCGGGGCGGTCGCCCATCGTCGAGAAAGGTCTGCCCGACCTGATCGCCCAGGTGGTCGGCGAAGGCCGGCTGACCGCGACGACGGATGCGCGGGCGGCCGTTCACGGCACCGACGCCTCGTTCGTCTGCGTCGGCACCCCCAGCGCGCCGGATCACTCGATCGGGCTGACCTATGTGACCGCGGTCTGCGAGGAGATCGGGCGCGCGCTGGCCGGTCACCCCGGCTTCCACTCGGTCATCCTGCGGTCGACCATCGTGCCGGGGACGATGGAGCGGGTCTGCGTCCCGATCCTGGAACGCGCCTCGGGCAAGGTCGCCGGGCGGGACTTCGGCGTAGGCTACTACCCGGAGTTCCTGCGCGAAAGCTCGGCCATCCAGGATTATGCCGACCCCGGACTGATCGTCTTCGGGGCGCTGGATTCGGCGACGGGGGCGCTTCTGACCGAGCTGAACCGCGATCTCCCCTGCGAGATCAACCTGGTCGACCTCGCGACGGCCGAGATGGTGAAATACACCTCGAACGCCTGGCGGGCGGTCAAGGTCAGCTTTGCCAACGAGATCGGGAACATTGCCAAGGCGGCCGGGTTGGATGGCCAGCGGGTCATGTCGATCCTGTGTTCGGATCACAAGGTTTCCATGAGCCCCACCTTCCTGCGCCCCGGCTTTGCCTTCGGGGGGTCCTGCCTGCCCAAGGATGTGCGGGCGCTGCGGGCCTTTGCGGCGGAACGCCGGGTCGCCTCGCCGCTGCTGGATGCCGTGCTGGTGGCCAACGCCGCGCAGATCGCCCGGGCCGAGGAGATGATCCATGCCTCGGGCAAGACGCGGATCGGGATGGTGGGGATCAGCTTCAAGCCGGGCACGGACGACCTGCGCGAAAGCCCGCTGGCCGAACTGGCCAGCCGCCTGATCGGGCGCGGGATGCAGCTGTCGGTCTACGACCCCTTCGTCCACGAGGCCTTCGCCAACGACAATACGGCGGTCGGCCGCGGGCTGGACCAGGATATCGCGCTGGGAAGCCGTCTGGTCGGCTCGATCGACGAGCTGATCGAGGGGTCGGACATCGTCCTGGTGGGCAACCGATATGACGAGGCGATCCAGCCGCTCCAGGCGGCGCTGGGCAACCGCCCGATGGTCGACCTGACCCGGATCAAGCCGGGCCAGCGGTCGGAAGGCACCTACATGGGGATCTGCTGGTGATGACCCGGCCGCCTCTCATCCTGGGCCATGTGCTTTACCTGGCGGTGCTGGCGCTTCTGGTGCTGAGCATACCTCCGGGGGCGCTGGGCCATGTCTCGGACGGGCTGATCGTGGTCGGTGTGGTCGGGGCCTGGCGCTATGGCTGGGCGGCGGTCAACTACCTGCGGGCGATGGCCTATACGCGACTGGCCTATCCACGGCTTAAGGCGCGCGCGCTGGCTGCACATGCCGCCCTGCCCCTGCGGGGCCACGCCTATTTCCTGATCACCAGCTACAAGATCGAGCCCGAGACCACCCGCCGCGTCTACCACGCACTGTTCCGTGCGGCGGCGGCGGCCGAGGGCGGCGCGACCGTCGTGGCGTCCGTCGTGGACAGCGCGGACCTGCGGCTGATCCAGCGCATTCACGCACTGATGGATGTGGACATGGCGGGGGTCCGGCTGGTTGTCGACCAGATTCCCGGTACCGGCAAGCGCGATGCGCTGGCCCGGTCCCTGCGGCTGATCGGCCGCCAGGCGCCGTCGCAACGCGACATCCTGCTTCTCGTCGATGGCGACAGCTGCGTGCCGGAGGACATCGTCGCGGCGACGGCCCCGTTCTTCACCGATCCCTCCGTCGGCGCCTTGACCACGGACGAGGCCGCCGAGATCCGGCCCAGCCTCTTTGCCGACTGGTTCGCCCTGCGCTTCACCCAGCGGCAGATGATGATGAGCTCGATGGGTCTGTCCGGCCGCGTGCTGACACTGACCGGCCGCATGTCCGTCTTCCGCGCGGACCTGGCGACGCAGCCCGAGTTCATCCGGCTTGTCCAGCACGACCACATCGACCACTGGCGACTGGGGCGCGTCGACTTCCTGACCGGGGACGACAAGTCGACCTGGTTCTGGCTGCTCCAGCGCGGCTACAGGATGCTCTATCTGCCGGATGTGACCTCGGTTTCGCTGGAAAGCCAGCCGCTGCCGGGCTTTGCGGACAGCGCGATCACGCTGATGATCCGCTGGTTCGGCAACATGCTGCGCACCAACGGGCGCGCCCTGTCGCTGGGGCCGCGGCGGATCGGGCTGTTCACCTGGTGGTCGATCCTGGACCAGAAGCTGGGCATCTGGACCACGCTCGCCGGTCCGATCTCGGTCGCGCTGGCGGCGCTGTTCGTCGAGCCGCTGGTGATCCCGGCCTACATCGCCTGGGTCATGGCGACCCGCTACGCCTTCTGCTGGGTGCTTGCCACCGTGCGCGGGCGGGGCTTCCCGATCACCTATCCGCTGCTTCTGTACTTTGGCCAGATCGTCGGCGCCGCGGTGAAAAGCTACGTGCTCTTCCGCCTCGACCGGCAGCGCTGGACCCGCCAATCCACCGGCGTTGCGGTCCCGGCCCTTGGCGAGCGGCTGCGCGCCATCGGCTCGACCTATGTGCATGTCCTTGCCCTCGGCTGGCTGACCTTCGGGGTCATGCTGCTGTCGGGGCTTGTCTGAAACCCTATCCGAAAGGACCGACCCTTGGACCAGGCTATCACCACACAGACCCGCCAAAGTCCGGCAGCCCACGGCTGGGGCGGCCCGGCCGACCACCCGATGCTGGACATCCCCTTCCACGTCGAGATCGACGGGCGGCAGTACAAGGGCCGCGAGATTTCGCTGGTGCGGGCCACGGTCAGCGGGTTGATCGACCCGCACATGCAGGGGCTGGAGCGTATCGCCTGGGTGGTCTTCCGCTTTCAGGGCTACACCGTCGGCCTGTCGATCGAGGTCCGCCTGGACGAGGTTGACGCCGCGAAGGGCCTGGCGACGCTGGTGTTCCTGGAGCCGATGGGCGAGCACCTGCCGCAACTGCGCCACCTGATGAACGCCTATATCGCCGGGGATCTGGTGACGCTGGGCAATGTCCTGGCGGTGCGCCAGTCGGCCGCGGCCAAGCCCAAGGCAGGGCCTGCGCCGGGACGGGCCGCACGGCGCTTTGGCGGGACGCTGATGCTGCTGGCGCTGACGGTGCTGCTGCTGGGTCTGGTGGGGGCAAAGGTGTTCCAGCGGGTCTTCACGCACCGTCTGGCAACACCGGCGGTGGTCGGGTTCGAGGGCCGCACGCTGGCGGCCACGGCCACGGGCCAGATCGACTATCTCGACCCTCAGGCGAAGGCGGGCGAGGTCGCCTTCGCGATCCGGTCGAACACCGGGCAGGCGCTTTCCGTGGTGATGCCCTGCGATTGCCGGGTCGAGATGCTGGGCGTCGAGGCCGGGTCCACCGTCTTTGCCGGCGATCCGGTGCTGCGCGTGTCCGACTCGGATGCGCCGGTGATCCTGAGCGGAAACGTCCTGCCCGAGGAGATGCTGGACTTTGCCCGCGCCAGCGCCGTCGACCTTCGCTTCGCCGACGGGGCGCGGGTGACTGCGACCCTTGCGCCCGAGGGTCTGGGTTCTGCCGCGCCGGGCGAGGCCGTGCCCTTCCGCCTGGTCCCCGACCAGCCCCTGACCGAGGACCGCGCTGGACAACTGGCCGAAGTCACCCTGCGCCGCCCCCTTCCTGCTGCTGCCGATGCCATCGCGGGCATCGCCACCTTCTTTACCCTCAATGAAAAGGCAGAATCGCCATGATGCAGTGCATCACTCCCGTCGTCCTTTGCGGCGGCATGGGGTCCCGTCTCTGGCCGATGAGCCGGGTCGAGCAGCCCAAGCAGTTCCAGCCGACGCAAGGAAAGGGCAGCCTGACCTATTTCCAGGCCACGCTGCAGCGCCACCGCGGGCCGGACTTCGGCCAGCCCATCGTGGTGACCAACGCCAACCAGGCGGCGCTGGTCCACAAGCAGCTGGATGACCTGCAGCTTCAGGGCCAGGTGATCGGGGAACCCGTGGGCCGGAACACCGGGCCCGCGGTGCTGGCCGCCGCGATCTCGGCCCAGCGGCAGGACCGCGATGCGCTGATCCTGGTGCTGCCCTCGGACCACATGATCAAGGGCAACATCAACCGGATCATCCGGTCGATGCGTCCGGCGGCGGGCGAGGGGCGGATCGTCAGCTTCGGCGTGGTCCCGACCTATCCCGAGACAGGCTACGGCTACATCACCGACGGCGGGGCCTTCGCGGATTATCCCGGGCTGCATCAGGTGGCGCAGTTCGTGGAAAAGCCGGGCTACGACCACGCCCGGCGGCTGATCGAGGCAGGCGGAGCGTTCTGGGCCTCGGGCATCAGCCTGATGCGGGCCGAAACGCTGATCGAGGAGTTCCGCCGCCTGGACCCCGTGACCCATGCCGCCGTGACGGCCGCCCTCGACGGGGCCGAGTTGCGGACGCTGGGGATCGTCCTGGACGAGGAAAACTTTCGCCAGGCGGCGAACGAGCCGACTGAGCGTCAGGTCTTCGAACGAACGCCTGCCATCGCGCTGGCCCCGCTGCACGGGGTGGAATGGGACGACGTCGGGGCCTGGAACGCGGTCTACAAGATCGCCGACCGCGACCCGGACGGGAACGTGCTGCATGGCGACGTGATCGCGATGAACACCCAGAACTCGCTGGTGCAAAGCGAGACCCGGCTGGTCGCGGTGATCGGCATGCAGGACACCGTGGTGATCGACACGCCGGACGCCGTGCTGGTCACGAAACGCGCCCATTCGCAGGACGTGAAGCAGCTGGTGGACAAGCTGAAGGCGGGCCACCGGCGCGAGGTGCGGACGCATACCACGCGCGAGATGCCCTGGGGCCGGATCGAGACGGTCGCCAGCGAGATGGGCAACGACATGCGGATCATGACGGTGCAGAAGCGCGCCTCGCTGCAGGTCAACGGCACTGGGCTGGGGCCGAGCCTTCTGACGGTGCTCTCGGGCGAGGGCTGCTGCCTGATCGACGGCGAGGAGGTGGTGGTGCGCCGCGGCCAGACCATCGCCATCGAACCGGACGAGGCGCTTCCGCTGACCAACGCGTCCGATGCCGAGTTGAAGCTGGTGCATCTGGTGTTCCGCGGCGCGGCGGAGGTCGGCGCCCCGGTGACGGGGGCCGAGCCTTCGCCACCGCTGCAGGCGGCACAGCGCCGGTTGCCGGAGGCCATCTGATGCGCTTGCTGACCTCGATCCTGGCCGTCCTCGCCCTGGCCTGCCCCCTGCGGGCAGAGTCGGACGCGATCCTGCACGGGGCGATTGCCCGCGTGCTGAAGGACGGCCGGGATGGCGAGGTGCTGGCGGTTCTGGCCGACCGGCTAGCGGGTGGGGTGACCCTGCCCGAGGTGGCCGGCGGGGCCGAGGTCACGGACGAGCCGATGAAGGTGCTGGAAGGGGACATCCAGGCCGCGCTGACGCAACTGGCGATCCTCGCCGGGGGCAACGGACACCTGTCCCTGCAACTGGCGCAGGCCAGCACGAAGGACGTGATCTACCTCTTGTCCGGCCGGGCCACCCTGTCGGGGCTGGAGGCGGCGGGCTACCTTCAGCGCCGGGCGAACGGCTGGCGGCTGTCGCGGCCGCTGGTCCTCTGGCCCGGTGCGGCGCTGGTCCTTGCGCCGGGAGAGCTGCTGGAGCTCGACACTGCCGCAGGGGCCTTTGTCCTGAGCTTCGGCGATGTCCGCGTTACCCGCGCCACCCTGCGCGGCGATGGAGGAGAGAACCCCCGTGTGCCGCAGTTCCGGCCGTTTCTTCTGGTCACGGGTCAGGGCAGCTTCCGTGCCGAACGGTCCACCTTCGCCGACCTGGGCTTCGACGGACCCGTGGCCTTCCGCGGGGTGTCGGTGCTGACCGGTGGGCTGATGAAACCCGCCTTGTCCCCGGTGGTAGAGCGCAATCGCTTTCAGAACGTGTTCAGCCTGTCCTTCGAGGGTGGAGACGGTCTGGTCCTAAGCCGGAACCGCATCGCCGGAGCCGGGGCAGCGGCGGTCTCGGTCAAGGACGGGCGCGGCATGGTGCTGGCCGGAAACCGGATCGGCCATACGGACAGCGGGGCGGGCATCCGCCTTTCCGGGACGCTGCAGGATGTGGTGATCGCGGGCAACGTCATCTCCGGCGGGGCGCGCAACGGTCTGCAGATCGACGGCAAGGCGCAGCGGCTTGGTCTGCGCGGCAATGTCATTCTTGACAACGACGGGTCCGGTGTAAGCCTCGGGCCGGCCACCTGCGTCGCTGTGCAGGGCAACATCATTGCCGGGAACGGCACCGCGGGCCTGCGGCTGACCCGGTCCGGGTCGGCGAGGATCGCTGACAATGCCGTGCTGGACAATGGCTCGGCCGGGATCGAGGTCGAGGCGCAGTCGGGGCTTGGCCCGGTCCTCTTGTCCGACAACGTCCTGCGCGGCAACCGCGAGGGCCTGCGCGCCGCCGGTCTGGGCGAGGTGCGCCTGTCCGGCAACGACCTGGCCAACCAGACCCCGCGCCAGTTCGCCGGGGATTTCTCGCCTTGGCTTGGACCCTATCTCAGCGCGGGCGACGGCCTGGTGATCCCGGCCGCGATCACCGCCGACCCCGTTTCCCCCGATCCGTGTCAACCGGAGTAGCCCGATGGTGTTTTCCTCGGAAATCTTTCTGTTCCTGTTCCTGCCGCTGTTCCTGGCGCTGTACTACCTGACGCCGTTCCGCTTCCGGTCGGCGCTGATCCTGGCCGGGTCCTACCTGTTCTACGGCTGGTGGCGGTTCGACTTCCTGCTGCTGCTGTTCCTGACCACGCTCTGGACCTACGTCATCGGCCACCGGATCGGCGCCAACCTGGACACGCAGCGGGCGCGGTTCTGGTGCGGCGTGGGCGTTGCGGGCTGCCTGTCGGTGCTGGGGGTCTTCAAGTACCTCAACTTCTTCATCGACAGCTTTGCCGCCCTTCTTGGCACCACCGCCGAGGGGCTGGACATCCACTGGCGGCTGATCCTGCCCATTGGCGTGTCGTTCTACGTCTTCCACTGCATCAGCTACCTCGTCGACATCCTGCGCAAGGACGCGAAGCCCACGGCCAACTTCTTCGACTTCGCGGCCTTCATCGCGCTGTTCCCGCAGCTGGTCGCCGGGCCGATCCTGCGCTTCAAGGACCTGGCCCACCAGTTCGAGCATCGGGTCCACAGCGCGCAGAAGTTCGCGGATGGCATGGCCTGGTTCGCCGTGGGACTGGCGAAGAAGGTGCTGATCGCTGACAGCATCGCGCCCCTGGCGGACCTTGCCTTCTCGACCCCCGATCCGTCGGCACCGCTCGCATGGGCCGGGTCCGTCGCCTACATGCTGCAGCTTTATTTCGACTTCTCGGGCTACAGCGACATGGCGATGGGGCTGGGCCTGATGATGGCCTTCAAGTTCCGCGAGAACTTCGACACGCCCTACATCTCGGCCTCGATCACCGAGTTCTGGCGGCGCTGGCACATCAGCCTGTCGGTCTGGCTGCGCGACTACCTGTACATCCCGCTGGGCGGCAACCGGATCAGCGAGCGGCGGACCTATGTCAACCTGATGACCGTCATGGTGCTGGGCGGGCTGTGGCACGGGGCCAACTGGACCTTCGTGATCTGGGGCGTCTGGCACGGCGGCTGGCTGGCGCTGGAGCGGTGGATGGGCTGGTCGATGCGGCCGCGCACTCTTGCCCGCGTCACCTGGACGATGCTTCTGGTGTTGCTGGGCTGGGTGATCTTCCGGGCGGCGGATGTCGGCCAGGCCTCGCAGGTCTATGCCGGGATGGTGGGGCTGAACGGGATCTCGCTTCCCGTCGAGATCGCGCTGCAGATCACCCGGGAAAGCCTGGTGATCATGGCGCTGGCGATCCTTATCTGCGCCATCGAACCCGCGGCCCGCGACCTGGTGGTGCGGCGCTACTACGTTCCCTCCGGTCCCGGAGGCGCGCTGGCAGTCAGCGATACGCTGGCCCCGGCGGTCCTGACCTCGGTTCTCTTTGCCCTGTCGGTCATGCGGCTGGCCGAGCAGAGCTTCTCTCCGTTCCTCTACTTCCAGTTCTAGGTGGTCCCATGCAGTTCATCCTTCGCCATGCGCGCTATGCGCTGCCCGTCGCCTTCTTCACCTACGCGGCGATCTTCAACCTGGGCTACGCCCGTTTCCCCGGTGCCGACGAGGTGCCGACCGACCGAACCGCGCTGACCGGCGCGCTGACGGCGAAGCTGGACGAGACCTACCGCAAGTCCTTGCCGCACCGCGACGGGGCTATCGGGATGATGGGCGCGCTGCGCTACCTGGCGGTCGGCGAGGGGCGCAAGGGCGTGGTGACCGGAACGGACGGCTGGCTTTTCACCGCCGAAGAGGTGCGCCCGCTGACCGACGACCTGGACAGCTCGCTTGCCCGCATCGCGCGGATCAGCGGCCAGCTGGAGGCGGCGGGGGCGCGGCTGGTGATCGTCCCGGTGCCGGGCAAGCTGGACGTGCACGTCGCCCATGCCGACGCCGAGACGGCAAAAGGGATCGCCACGCTGTACGACGCCTTCCTGTCCGGGTTGCAGGACCGGGACATCCCCGTCCTCGACAGCCGCGACGCGCTCCGGGTCGACGCCGCCCGCGATGTAGCGTTCTTCCGCACCGACACCCACTGGACCCCGGTCGGGGCCGAGCATGTGGCGCGGGCGCTGGCCGCATCGGGGCTGGTGGAACAGGGCGAGACCGAGTTCGGGATCTTTACCAGCGCGCCGGTGGAGTTCACTGGCGATCTCGTGTCGTTCGTCACCAGCGACCGGCTGGCGCCGCTGGTCGGGTTCCAGCCCGAAACGGCGACGCCCTATACCGTTTCCCCCAAGGCCGGGGGCGATGCGCTGGACATCTTTGCGGGGACCGAGGCCGGAGCGACACTGCTGATCGGCACCTCGTATTCCGCCAACCCGACGTTCAGCTTCGCCGAGGCGCTGAAGCTCGCGCTGCGCCGCGATGTGCTGAACCTGGCGGTCGAGGGCAGGGGACCGGCGCAACCGATGCTGGACTATCTGCGGTCTGCCGATTTCCGCGACGCCCCGCCCGAGCTGGTGATCTGGGAATTCCCGGTGCGCTATCTGACTGACCCCGCGCTGTGGGATGCGCAAGGCCCGGTGAAGAGCGGTGCTTAGGCTGGCCCATATCGGCCTGGCACTGGCCCTGGGCATTGCTGCCCCGGTGGCGGCAGACGTCGTGCTGCCGCCGGGGATCGCGGCAAGCCCGGCGCTGAAGTCGCTGCGCAAGTCGATGCTGGCAGGGACCGAGCTGTCGGACGTCCAGCTTCAGCGCCTGGCCGACGCGGGCGAGGGCCTGGCCGCGGCCCGCTATGCCAAGCGGCTGGAGGAACGCCGCGATCCGGCATTCATCGACGACGCGGCGCACTACTATTCCATCGCCGTCTACCAGGGCCGCGACTTCGCGCTGCCGCGCCTTCTGGCGACGCTGACCGACAAGACGGCCGAGTTCGGTCCGGGCCGGCTGCGGAACATCCGCGGCGTCCTGGAACGCGCGGCGCGGCGGGGCGATGCCAAGGCCGCCGCGGGCCTGGCCGAGATCCTGCTGGCCGGCGCGCCCTTCGACCCCGACATTCCCCGCGCGCGGGAGTTGCTCTTGGTTGCGGCGCAGGGTGGCGACACCAAGGCCGCGATGAAGCTCGCGCTCAGCCATATCCAGGGTGAACCGGGCCTGCCCCCCGACCCCGAAGCTGCCCGCCCCGCGCTGGAATACGCGCTGGCCAGCCCCGACCCCGGGGTGCGGGCCATGGCCCTGGCTCTGGCCAAGCAGATTCCCGGCGGGGAAGAGCTGCAAGCCGCAGCAACGCCCCCGGCGGACCCCGCCGACCTTGACCGCAGCAAGCGCCCGCCCATGCGGCCCGCCCTGGAAGGAGACGCCCCATGATGCGCCCCGTGTTCGCCCTCTGCCTTCTCATCGCCCCGGCCGCCCACGCCGGGCCGTCGCAGTTCGGCTGCGCCAACACCGAATTCGCCCCCTCGGCCAGCATCGAGGGCAAGGACGGCGTCTTCTACCGCGTCCAGTCCGACCTGCGGCTTCAGCACCCGATGGACGATGCCGTCGTGGCACAGCTGGCCGAACTGACCCGCGTCCTGGCCGAGCAGGGGACCACACTGGTCTATGTGAACGTTCCCACCAAGGGCCAGGCCATGCCGCAGTACCTGCCGCCCGAGGCCACGGCCTACGGCTATGACCCGGCGCTGATGCAGGCCAACTACAAGGACGTCACCGACCGCCTGAACGCCGCCGGAGTTCCCGCGCCCGACCTGATGACCGCGATGCTGAAGGCCGGCCCGGACGAGAAGGTCTTCTTCCAGGCCGACTTCCACTGGACCCCGTCGGGCGCCCGGCTCGCGGCCCAGGCCATCGGCGAGATGATCCGCAGCCTGCCCGCCTATGCCGACGTGACGCCGGTCAAGTTCACCTCACAAGAGGCGGCGCCCGAGATCGCCTTCTCGGGCCTTCGGCGCGAGTTGCAGACCTACTGCAAGGACACCCTGCCCGAGGTCAAGGCCACCACCTGGCAGACGACGCGTGCCACCGACGGGGACCTTTCTGCCGCCGACATCTTCGCCGATGCGGGCGCGTCCGAGGCTGCTGCCCCCGACGAAGCCGCCGCCGATCCGGCCGCCGGAGAGCCGCTGGACATCTTCGGCACCGGGGGCGCCGAGGCCAGCCTGGTGCTGGTCGGCACTTCGTTTTCCGACAGCAGCATCAACAACTTCGCGGGATTCCTGTCCGAATATGCCGGGATCGAGGCGGTGAACTACGCCATCACCGGCGGCAACCAGTTCGGCTCGATGACCTCGTACCTGACCTCGCGCGATTTCGCACAGAACCGGCCGACCTTCGTGGTATGGGAAAACCCGATCTACAACAGCCTGGCCCAGTTCGGCCCGGTCCCGATGGACGAGTTGATCGTCGCTGCCGGTCCTGCCTGCGACATCGCCACGGGGGCCGCGGTCGAGGACAACACCCTTGCCGCGACCTTCCAGCCCGGCCAGCTGAAACCCCAGGATGCCTTCCTGTTCGACCAGGGCAGCGAAGGCGCGCGGGTGGCGACAGTGACCTTCGAGACGGGGTCCGGCATCAGCCGGTCGCTGCGGATCGAACGGTCGGACCGACTGCGTGCCACCGGCCGCTTCTTCCTGAAACTCGAACCGTACTGGCAGCCCGACTTGGTGAAGGTGACCGTCCGCTTCGACCGGCCGCTGACCGACAGCTCTGCCCTGACCCTTTGTCCAACCCAGAAAGGAGACGCGTCATGAAACGCATCCACCTGACCCTCCCGTTCCTTGCCCTTGCGGCCTCGGCCGCGCTGGCGCAGGACGCCAGCCTTTATGAGGACGTGGCCAACCCCGATGCGAGCTTTGTCCGCGTCGTGGACCCCACGGCCTCGGTCGCGGTGATCCAGTCGGCCAGCTTTGACCGGGTGGAAAAGGGGGTCACGCCCTATGTGGTGATCGACGGCGCCAGCGAGGTGAACATCAGTGCCGGCGAGACTTCGGCCACGGAACAGGTGCAGCCGGCGACCTTCTATTCCTTCGTCGTCGGGGCGGACGGCACCTCAGCGCTTGTGGTCGACAAGATCACCCGCAACCCGGCCCAGGCCGACGTGACCTTCTACAACCTTTCGGACATCGCCTCGGCCGATCTTTACGTTCCGCAGGCCAAGGCCGTGGCAATCGAGGGCGTGGCCCCGAACAGCGGCGGCGCCGTGGCGCTGAAAGCCCCGCTGACGCTGGATTTCGAGATCCGCGATGGCGAGACCGCCGTCGCCACCGTTCCGGCGGTCGACCTGAAGCGCCGCGAAGGCGTCGCCATCGTCCTGTCCGGCACCGGAGGCAGCTACACCGCCACCGTGACGCCGAACGCCCTGGCCAAACAGCCCTGAAGGGACCCTGACCATGCAGCGCATCCTCGCCACACTCCTGATCCTCGCCCTGCCCGTCGCGGCGGGGGCGCAGACGGTGGACCTGGTGTTCGAACCGCCCGAGCTGGAAACCGGCCCGGTCTGCGAACCCCGGCCTTCTGACGAGGCGCTGGTCGCGAAATGGAAGGGCGTTTCTCCCGACGCCCGTCCCGAGACGGACACGGCGATCATCAAGCGCGACTTCCGCCGCCTGATCGAGATGGACCCCCAGGGCTGGTTCGACACGGTCAGTTCCGTGCAGGAACGGTTCCGCCAGATCGACCCGCAGTATTCCGAGGCTAACCTCCTGATCGACCGGATCGAGCTGCTGCTTGCCGTCGGACGGGTGGCCGATGTGCAGAAAGAGCGGCTGATCGACCAGCTCTCGGCACTGGACCTGCGCCAGACCCCGCGTGCGCAACAGCTGCTGGCGGGCTACCTGATCCGGGGTATCGGCGTGCCGAAGGACGTGGAACGCGGCGAGGCGCTGCTGCTGCAGGCCGGGTTCGGCGGCAATGCGGACGCGATCCTGCAACTCGTGGAACGCGAGATCCAGGGCAACCCGGTCAAGGGCTGGGACGTGCCGCCGGAACTGGGCGTGACGATGGCCTTCGGCGCGCTGGTCGGCAAGCTGGACCCGCTGATCTGCGACCGGGTGAACCGGATCGCGCGCGAATACATGAATGGCGATATCGTGACCCGCGACCCGGCGCTGGCGGAACGCTGGTACCGCTTCTCGGCCGATCTGGGGGACCCCCTGTCCGCCTGGCGCGTGGCCGAGATTCACTTGCGGGCCGAGGATCTGCCCAAGGACAACGAGGTGCTGATCCGCTACCTGACCGCCGCCGCCGATGCGGGCTTGCCCTATGCCCAGGTGGCCCTGGCGCGGCTTTACGCCGACGGCGCGCTGCTGCCGCGCGACCTTGAGCTTGCCGATGCCACCTATGACGCGGCGGGCGAGGTCTGGCCCTCGGGCGAGGCGAGCCATGTCCTGTTCCTTCAGGCCCAGTCCCGCCGCGATGCGGACTGGACCCCGCGATATGTCGAGGCGCTGTCCCATCTGGTCCAGACGCCGGACGCCCCCGCCTGGGCGCTGATCGCGATGGCGGACCAGGTGATCGCCTCGAAGGGCCGCTGGGCCGGCGAGGCGGAGGCGCGGGAACTGCTGGATCGGGCCATCGCACTGGGCGAATACGCCGCGCTGGAGAAGACCGCGGCGATGAAATTCCGCGCCGCGCGGACGGCGCAGGACTTCTACACGGTGACGGACGAGTTGATGCAGACCGTCGCCTCCTCGGGCGAGGTCGATCCCATGCTGGAACTGTCGAATGCCTTCATCTGCCGTGCCCCGGACGCGCCGCAGGTCGAAGAGGCCGACTACTGGGTCAAGGTCGCGGAAAGCACCGCCTCGAAGGCCGTCGACTTCACCCCGGAAGAACTTGCGCGGCTGGCCGCCACGCCGGACCCCATCGCCGAAGCCGAGATTCAGACCCAGGCCCTGACCGGCCGGATCACCGCCATCGCGCAGTACATGTACCTGCTGGAACAGCGCGGCGTGCCGGACGAAACGCTGGTCTTCTGGGACAGCTACGCGACCCGATTCCCCGGCGTGACCACGGCCCGCGCCTCGCTGGCGCTGAAGGCCGCCCGCAGCCCCGCCGCCCGCACCGCCGCGCTGGACATGTTCCGCAAGGCCGTGGCGATGGGCGAGCCCTCGGCCGGTACCCAGTTCGCCGAGGCGCTTCTGGAAGAGGAGTACGCCACGCCCGAAAGCCAGGCCGAGGCGCTGGGCATCCTGTTGCCGCTGGCCGACCGCGGGATCGGCGACGCGCTGGCGATGCTGCCGCTGGCCGACCCGCAAAGCTTCCCCGACCTTGCCGCGGTGATGGATCGGTACGGCGAGGTCGTGGATGCCCGCGGGGATTTTGACGCCCTTCTGCTGGCCCTGCCGCTGATCAGTGACCGCACCGTCTATGCCGACTACCTGACCCGTGCGACCTCGATCACCGCCTGCACCTTCGACGAGGCGCTGCGGCTCACCGACGCCGTGGGCCGGGCCGGGGACCGGGCGCTTTTCGAACGCTGGCTGCGCATCTCGGACTACCTGGCGGGCGGCGAAGGCTATGCGCTGGCCGAACTGGCGGATGTCTACAGCCGCTATGCCACCGACGCCGACCAGCCGAAGATCCTGGCTTATTACGAGGCCGCGCGCGCCGAGGGCAGCCGAATCGCGATCCACCGGCTTCTCAACATCTACTCCCGCCGCTCGGCGCCGCAGTACGACCCGCAAGCGTCGGCGGCGCTGTTCGAGGATCTCGTCCGCTTCAGCGCGCCCGAGGACCTGCCCGGCACGCTGGCCCGCCTTCGGGCCGCAACGCCGGAAATCCGCGCCATCGCCGGCAAGACCATCGATGAGACCGCGCTTTACCTGGCGGCGGCCGAATCCGGCAGCGGGGTTGCGATGCGGGAATACGCCCTGATCCTGCGCAAGACCGCCACGACCCCGGCGCAGGTGCTGGAATCAACCGACTGGCTCCGCCGCGCCGCCGAGGCGGGCGAACCCGCCGCAATGATCGACTATGCCGAGGCTCTGGTCTTCGGCATCGGCACCACCCCCTCGCGCGACGAGGCGCTGGCCTGGCTACAGAAGGCCGCCGACCTTGGCAGCGACGAGGCCGCGCAACGCCTGCGCTCAATGCAACTCTCGACGGAGGCCAGCCAATGACCCCGCGATCCCTTGTCCTTGTCCTGCTGCTGGCGACCCCGGTGGCCGCCGAGGATGCGCCGAAATGCCCGTCCGACGCGGCGCCCGTCGTCACGCTGGGCTTCGGCAGCCGCTACACAGACGACAGCAAGAACCGCAGCGAGTTCGACGAGGAAGGCGACAAGGCCGTGACCGCGGCGCTGAAGCCGATCGACGACTTCATCGCCGATCTCGCGCGGCAGACGAACATCCTCAACGATCCGAAGACGAAGCCCGCGGATGCGCAGGAGGCAGCCGCCTGCGTGATGGAAAGCGTGCTTGCCTGGGCCAAGGCGGACGCGCTGAGCGATCTGCAGACCCAGGGTGCCAAGCTTTCCGCGCCCTCGCGGGTGGGAGGTATCGCATTTGCCTATGCGGCGGCGCTGAAGGTCCTTCCCGCGCCCGAGGGGCAGGAAGAGATCGAGGCCTGGCTGCTGGCCCGCGCGCGGCAGACGATGGCCTTCTTCGACACTGACGCCCCGCCCCGCGCCTCGCAGAACAACCTGCGCGCCTGGGCGGGACTGGCGGTAACGCGGGTGGGCCTGGTGCTGGAAGACCCTGCGCTGATCGACTGGGGGGCTGCATCTGCCGAGCTTGTGCTTTGCACCGCGGCCGAGGACGGCAGCCTGCCGAACGAGATGTGGCGCGGCAAGCTGGCGCTGCATTACCAGCTGCATGCCGTGGCCCCGCTCGTCACCACCGTCGCGCTGCTGAAGGATATGCGGCCCGAACTGGTCTCGACCTGCGACGACGCGCTTGCGCGGGTGGTCCGCTTCACCCTTGACGGGCTGGACGATCCTGCGGCCGTCGAGAAGATCACCGGGAAGCCGCAGACCGTCGGCGGCAGCCGCAAGCCGCGCGACTTCGAACTGGCCTGGATTCCGGCCTACCTGGCCCTTGACCCCGATCCGCAGATCGCGGAGCTGGTGGCAAAGGTCGAAGAGCTGGGCAATTCCAAACTGGGCGGCGACCAGCGCCTGCTCTGGCCCGTGGCGGTCGGGGCCGATCCGGCCGATGGGTGAGAGGGGTTTCCTTTCCCCGCCATATCCTCTATAGGCCGCCCTTACATGCGCGTGGGCCCGCTTAGGCAAGAATCAGATCCATCCCTTGGGATGGGGCCTTCTGGTCTTTCGTGCGACAGAATTGAAACCGATAGACCGCAAGGAAGCCACCCATGGCAAACACTGAACAGTCCAAGAAACGCGCCCGCCAGTCGGAAGCCCGTTACGCCGTCAACAAGGCGCGCCGCTCGCGCATCCGCACCTTCCTGCGCAAGGTCGAGGAAGCCATCGTCTCGGGCAATGGCGAAGCCGCCGTCGCCGCGCTGAAGGCGGCCCAGCCGGAACTGGCCCGTGGCGTGACCAAGGGCGTGCTGCACAAGAACACCGTGGCGCGGAAGATGTCGCGCCTCGCCTCGCGGGTGAAGGCCGTCGCCGCACCCAAGGCCTGATCGTCCCAAAGGACCGAATCCGGAACACCAAGGGCGCACCCGCAGGGGCTGCGCCCTTCGGCATTTTGGCGCCCGTCGGAGGCGCCAATTTGGCCCCCCGTTGCCGATTTGCCAGAGCCTTCGGATTCGGGTTTGGGGAATCTCTGTCAAGCGCGTTGTTCGGTTGCAGACCTCTCGCACGGCTTGCTAGCGTGACCCTGCGATTCACTTCGTCCTGGGGGACATGAACGGGTCGCAAAGGGAAAGCTGCTGCACTGGAACGGTGCCCGCATGGGCGCAAAACCTGAGTTTTCCATTTGCGATCAACAGGTTGGAGGTAGCAGCCAAGCTACCCCGTCTTGCGCGTCAAGGGGCCGGCTTGCTGGCGTCTCTTGTCGTGCGTTGTTCTGTCCCTCTGTCGTGTCCTCTTGTGCCGGCCATTCCGGCCCGCATCGGACATGGGCGCAAGCGGCTCGTTCGAAGACGTCAGGAAAGGATCGGCAATCAATGCCGATCCGGGGATATTGGCAGGCTATAGAATGACAAATGAAACCTGGGGGCAGGTTCGGGAAGAGTTGATCAAGCGCGTTGGCAAGAACAACTACACCACCTGGATCGAACCTCTGAAGCTTTCCCATCTGAAGAACGGCGTTGCGCGCTTTGAGGTGCCGACGATCTTCTTCGGCGACTGGGTCCAGCGCAACTATGCCGACCACATCCGCACCCAGCTGACCTCTGCCGGCGCGCTGGTAGATCGCGTCGAATTTGCCGTGGGCGCCGTCAAGGCCGACTTGCGGCCGCAGCCGGCGAAAGCCGCCGCCGCGCCGAAGCCCGCCCGCGCGCGTCCCTCGGACGAAGACCTTCCCGGCGCGCCGCTGGATGCCCGTTTCACCTTCGACAGCTTCGTCGTCGGCAAGCCGAACGAGCTGGCCCACGCCGCTGCCCGCCGGGTGGCCGAGGGCGGGCCCGTGACCTTCAATCCGCTGTTCCTTTATGGCGGCGTCGGTCTGGGGAAGACCCACCTCATGCACGCCATCGCGCATGAGCTGCAATCCCGCCGGCCCGAGCTGCGCGTCCTTTACCTGTCCGCCGAGCAGTTCATGTACCGCTTTGTCCAGGCCCTGCGCGACCGCCAGGTCATGGATTTCAAGGAGCTGTTCCGGTCCGTTGACGTCCTTATGGTCGACGATGTTCAGTTCATCGCCGGGAAGGATTCGACACAGGAAGAATTCTTCCACACCTTCAACGCCCTGGTCGATGCCAACAAGCAGATCGTCATTTCGGCCGACCGCGCTCCGGGTGAGATCAAGGATCTTGAGGAACGCATCAAGTCGCGTCTGCAGTGCGGCCTGGTCGTCGACCTGCATCCGACGGACTATGAACTGCGGCTCGGCATCCTGCAGCAGAAGGTGGACCATTACCGCAACCAGTATCGCGGCCTGGTCCTTGCCGACGGCGTTCTGGAGTTCCTGGCGCACCGCATCACCACCAACGTCCGCGTGCTCGAAGGCGCGCTGACCCGCCTTTTCGCCTTCGCCAGCCTTGTCGGGCGCGAGATCACGCTGGACCTTGCCCAGGACTGCCTGGCAGACATCCTGCGCTCGTCGGACCGCAAGCTCTCGATCGAGGAGATCCAGCGCAAGGTGGCTGAACATTACAACGTCCGCCTGTCCGACCTGATCGGCCCGAAGCGCCTGCGCACCATCGCACGGCCGCGTCAGGTGGCGATGTATCTGTCCAAGCAGCTGACTCCGCGGTCGCTGCCGGAAATCGGCCGGCGCTTCGGCGGTCGTGATCACACAACGATCATGCACGGCGTGCGCAAGATCGAGGAGCTGATGACGACCGACAGCCAACTGGCCGACGATCTGCAGCTTCTGCGCCGTCTGCTTCAGGGTTGAGCGCCGGGCGGCCTTGACGGCCCCCGGAAACCTCCGCACAGTCCAATCCAACGCTTGTAAGCCGGTGGAAACCGGGTAAATTCGTCGTCCCTTCAGGGGGTCGGCAGGGGGAAGCCAGATGAAGCTCAGCATCGAACGCGCCACGCTGTTGAAGGCGCTCGCCCAGGCGCAGTCGGTCGTCGAACGCCGCAACACCATCCCGATCCTGGCGAACGTGTTGATCGAGGCCGAAGGGAACCAGGTCTCGTTCCGGGCCACCGACCTTGATATCGAGGTCGTGGACCGCGCCCCCGCCATGGTGGAACGCGCAGGCGCGACCACGGTGTCGGCGGTGATGCTGCATGAGATCGTCCGCAAGCTGCCCGATGGCGCACTGGTCAACCTGACCGAGGATGCCGCTTCGGGCCGTCTGACCATCACAGCGGGCCGGTCGACCTTCAGCCTGGCGACCCTGCCGAAGGAAGACTTCCCGGTCATGGCCTCGTCGGAATATTCCTCGAACTTCTCGGCCAAGGCGCCCGAGCTGCGGCGACTGTTCGACAAGGCGAAGTTCGCGATCTCGACCGAGGAGACGCGCTATTATCTGAACGGCGTCTACATGCATGTATCGCAGGGCGAGGGCGGCAAGGTGCTCCGCTGTGTCGCGACCGACGGCCACCGACTGGCCCGCATCGACGCGCCCCTGCCCGAAGGCGCCGACGGGATGCCCGGCGTGATCGTGCCGCGCAAGACGGTGGGCGAGTTGCGGAAGCTGCTGGACGATGACGAGGCGACCATCGCCGTCTCGGTTTCCGAAACGAAGGTTCGCTTTGCCACACCCGCCATCACCCTGACGTCCAAGGTCATCGACGGTACCTTCCCCGATTATACCCGGGTGATCCCCACCGGGAACACCCGCAAGCTGGAAGTCGACGCGAGCGAATTCGCCAAGGCCGTCGACCGCGTGGCGACCGTGTCGTCCGAACGCTCACGCGCCGTGAAGCTGTCGCTGGAAGAAGACCGTCTTGTTCTTTCCGTGAACTCGCCCGACAGCGGGGCCGCCGAGGAAGAGTTGGCCGTTGCCTACGGCGACGACCGGCTGGAGATCGGCTTCAACGCCAAGTACCTTCTGGAAATCGCCAGCCAGGTCGACCGCGAGAATGCCGTCTTCCTCTTCAACTCTGCCGCCGACCCGACCCTGATGCGTGAAGGCAACGACACCACGGCCGTCTACGTCGTCATGCCGATGCGGGTCTGACCAACCCCCGGCACCGAAAGGGAAATCCGGTGGGCGGTCTGGCGATCGAAACCCTTGCGCTCGCGCATTTCCGCAGCCACCGGGCCACGCGGCTGACCTTTGACGGCCGTCCGCTCGCCATCACCGGTCCGAATGGCGCGGGCAAGACCAACATCCTTGAAGCGGTGTCCCTGTTGTCCCCCGGCCGCGGCCTGCGCCGTGCCGCTGCCGAAGACTTGGCCCGCAAGCCCGAGGGGCTGGGCTGGAAGATCACTGCCCGCGTCCGTGGCCTTTCCGCGGCACATGACCTGGAAACCTGGGCCGAACCCGGCGAGGCGCGGCAGGTGCGCATCGACGGCAAGGCCGCAACGCAGGCCAGCCTTGGCCGTATCCTCCGCGTGCTCTGGCTAGTCCCCGCGATGGACCGGCTGTGGATCGAGGCCGCCGAGGGCCGCCGCCGCTTTCTGGACCGGATGACGCTCAGCTTTTTCCCGGAACATGCCGAACACTCGCTCACATACGAAAAGGCGATGCGAGACCGGAACCGGCTGATCAAGGATCAGGTCACGGACGCGCACTGGTATGCGGCGCTTGAAGCCCAGATGGCGGAGGCTGGCGAGGCCATAACCGCCCACCGCCGCGCCGCCATCGCCCGCATTGCAGCAGCGGCCGACCCGTCCAGCGCCTTTCCGTCCGCCGCACTGACGCTGACCGGACCCGACGGCAGCGATGAGCCGCAGGATCTCGCCCTTGCATTGGCCGAGGGGCGCCGCCGCGACATCGCTGCCGGGCGTACCCTTGTCGGCCCGCACCGCGCGGACCTGCTGGCGCGCTACACCGCCAAGGATATCCCGGCCGATCAGTGCTCTACGGGTGAGCAGAAGGCCTTGCTGATCAGCCTGATCCTTGCAAATGCCCGCGCCTTGGCCCAGGACCTTGGCCGCGCGCCCATCCTCCTGCTGGACGAGGTCGCGGCGCATCTTGACGAAGGCCGCCGCGCGGCGCTTTACGACGAGATCAGCGCGCTTGGGGCACAGGCCCTGATGACCGGCACGGAAGCGGACCTGTTTGCCGCCCTTGGAAGCCGGGGTCAGACCTGCAGCGTGGTTGAGACGAGTACCGGTTCGCAGATCACGATGGAATAACCGAATGACCGTTTCCTTTCACGAACTCCTCCTCTACGCGCTAGGCATGGCGGGCCTCTGGGCTGTTCCCGGCCCGGTCTGGGTCGCCCTCACCGCCCGCGCACTTTCCGGAGGGTTCTCCGCCGCCTGGCCGCTCGCCGTGGGCGTGGCACTGGGCGACCTGGTCTGGCCCCTGGCGGCTATCCTGGGCCTGAGCTGGATCGAGACGGCCTACGGCGACTTCCTGTCGATCCTGCGCTGGGTCGCCGCGGCGATCTTCCTGGTCATGGGCTTCCTCCTGATCCGCAAGCCCGCCGCCACGCTGAACGCCGACAGCCGCCTCACGCGTCCCGGCATGTGGGCTGGCTTCTCGGTCGGCGTTGCTGCTGTGATCGGCAACCCCAAGGCGATCCTGTTCTACATGGGCGCGCTGCCCGGCTTCTTCACGCTGGAGCGCCTGACGGCCCCCGACATCGCGGTCATCATCGCGATCTCTGCGCTGATCCCGATGGCCGGAAACCTTGCCCTCGCCCTTTTCCTTGACCGCGCGCGGCAGCTCCTCTCCAGCCCCGAAAGCGTGCATCGGCTGAACGTCGGGTCGGGCATCCTGCTGATCGCGGTGGGGCTGGTGATCCCCTTCCTCTAGCTACCAAATCTTGTGGGCAGGGGTGACATTCCCCCGTCAAACCGCTATAAATCGCGCGCAACGTAAGGGGTCCCCCACGCATGGCCGACGCGCCCAAGAAACCCGCCGAATACGGCGCCGATTCCATCAAGGTTCTCAAGGGGTTAGAGGCGGTTCGCAAGCGCCCCGGCATGTATATCGGCGACACCGACGACGGCTCAGGCCTGCACCACATGGTGTATGAGGTCGTCGATAACGGGATTGACGAGGCGCTGGCCGGTCACGCGACCGAAGTAGTGGTGAAGATCCACGCTGACGACAGCGTTTCCGTGCGTGATAACGGCCGCGGTATCCCCGTCGACATGCACCCGGAAGAGGGCGTCTCGGCGGCCGAGGTCATCATGACCCAGCTGCACGCGGGCGGGAAATTCAACAACACGGATGAGGGCGGGAACGCCTACAAGGTCTCCGGCGGCTTGCACGGTGTGGGCGTTTCGGTGGTGAACGCGCTGAGCGAATGGCTGGAGCTGACGGTCTGGCGTAACGACACCGAATACCGCGCCCGGTTCGAGGATGGCGATTGCACGGTGCATGTGCACGAGGTCGGCCCCGCGCCCGGGCGCAAGGGCACCGAGGTCCGCTTCCTTGCAAGCGCCAAGACCAACCGGCCGGACGGGACGTTCAGCAATCTGGACTACAGCTTCAAGACGCTGGAAACGCGCCTGCGCGAACTGGCGTTCCTGAACTCGGGCGTCCGGATCATTCTGGAAGACGAACGTCACGCCGAGCCGCAGCGGATCGAGCTGTTCTACGAAGGCGGTGTGCGGGAATTCGTGAAGTACATCGATCGTTCCAAGACCTCGGTCATGCCCGAACCCATCTACATGGTCGGCGAAAAGAACGGCATCGGGGTCGAGGTCGCGATGTGGTGGAACGACAGCTACCACGAAACCGTACTGCCGTTCACAAACAACATCCCGCAGCGCGACGGGGGCACCCACCTGGCCGGTTTCCGGGGTGCCTTGACCCGCACGATCACGGCCTACGCCCAGTCCTCAGGGATAGCCAAGCGCGAGAAGGTGGATTTCACCGGCGATGACGCGCGCGAGGGGCTGACCTGTGTCCTGTCGGTCAAGGTGCCGGACCCGAAGTTCTCGTCCCAGACCAAGGACAAGCTGGTGTCTTCGGAGGTCCGCCCGGCGGTGGAGAACCTGGTCAACGAAAAGCTGGCCGAGTGGTTCGAGGAAAACCCCGGCCCGGCGAAGATCATCGTCGGCAAGATCATCGAGGCCGCCTTGGCCCGCGAAGCCGCCCGGAAGGCCCGCGAACTGACCCGTCGCAAGACCGCGCTGGACGTGGCCTCGCTGCCCGGCAAGCTGGCGGATTGCCAGGAACGCGATCCCGCCAAGTCGGAACTCTTCCTGGTCGAGGGCGACTCCGCGGGTGGCTCCGCCAAGCAAGGGCGGTCCCGCGCCAACCAGGCCGTCCTGCCGCTCCGCGGCAAGATCCTGAACGTGGAACGCGCCCGCTTCGACCGGATGCTCTCCAGCCAGGAAATCGGGACGCTCATCACCGCCCTGGGCACCGGGATCGGCCGCGACGAATTCGACATCGGCAAGCTGCGCTACCACAAGGTCGTCATCATGACCGACGCCGACGTGGACGGTGCCCACATCCGCACGCTGCTGCTGACCTTCTTCTTCCGCCAGATGCCGCAGTTGATCGAGGGCGGCTATCTCTACATCGCCCAGCCGCCGCTTTACAAAGTCGCGCGCGGCAAGTCCGAGGTCTACCTCAAGGACCAGTCGGCGCTGGAAGACTACCTGATCGAGATGGGCACCGAGGGCGCGGTCCTCCGCCTGCAGGACGGGCAGGAGATCGCCGGCAACGATCTCGCCCGCGTCATCGAAGGCGCCCGCCAGTTCCGCCGCGTGCTCGATGCCTTCCCGACCCACTACCCGCGCCCGATCCTGGAACAGGCCGCCCTCGCCGGGGCCTTCGACCCGGGCCGCGCGGACGCCGACCTGCAACTGGTCGCCGACACCGTCGCGAAGCGCCTGAACCTCATCGCGCCGGAGTTCGAGCGTGGCTGGCAAGGCCGCATCACCCAGGACCACGGCATCCGCCTGTCCCGCATCCTGCGCGGGGTGGAGGAACTGCGGACGCTGGACGGCGCCGTCCTCCGCTCGGGTGAAGCGCGAAAGCTCTCGCAGATCGCCGGGCAGTATCGTGACATCTACCGCGACCCCGCCCGCCTTGTCCGGAAGGACCGCGAACAGGCGATCCACGGCCCGATCGACCTGCTGAAATCCATCCTGGCCGAGGGCGAAAAGGGCCTCACGCTCCAGCGATACAAGGGCCTCGGCGAGATGAACCCCGAACAGCTGTGGGAGACGACCCTCGACCCCGAGGCGCGGACGCTATTGCAGGTCAAGGTCGACGACCTGGCCGAGGCCGACGACATATTCTCCAAACTGATGGGTGACGTGGTGGAACCCCGCCGCGACTTCATCCAGCAGAACGCCCTCAGCGTCGAGAACCTGGACTTCTAGAGCCACCCCAGCGGGTGCGCCGAAAAGCCGTGGCAGGCGGACCCGTCGGGGAAGTCGATCGACCAGTTTTCCGGCGTGGTCACGCGGCCTTCGCGGACCCATCGGCCCCAGCGGGCGGCGAGGATCGCTTGGATGTCCGTGCGTCGGCCAAGCCGTTGCAGCGCAAGGAAAAGATAGTGGTGCATGAAGGGGCTGGCGAGCGCCGGTTGGCCCTCCAACGGCCCCTCCCGCAGGTCCAATGACCGCGCCACGATCCGGTCCGCCAGCCCCTTTGCCTCCGCCCCCTCGACCACCCCAGTCAGAATCAGCAGCGCTAGCGCAAGCTGACTGGCCGCCTCTCCCCCCGGGCTTTCCCGCCAGCCATCCGGCCCCCGATGCCCCTGCAAGGCCCGCGCCAGTTCCCCCGCCTGCTCCGCCCAATCCGCCGTTCGCCCGACCCGGCCGGTCATCCCCGCCGCCAGTTGCAGTGCATGCAGATACCGCAGGTTCAGCGTCAGGTTCGGCTCCGCGTGGCTCATGGGAGACCAGTCCAGGAACAGTCGCCTTCCCGGCGGATTTCGCAAGAGCCCGTCCGGTCCCCGGAACGTCGCCATACGCTCCAGCATCCGCACCAGCACCCCCCAATGCCGCTGCCACACCGCCTCCGGCTCCTTTACCCCCGGATGCGTCCCACAGCCCGCCAGAAGCTCGACCCAACTGAAATTGTAATCCGTCACCGCATAGGCCGGGACCTCCCCCGGCAGGACCGAGGGCAACAGCCCCTCCGCATCCGCCCCCTCCGCCGCCATATCGATGGCCAACAGAAGCGGTCGAGGATCATCCGAGATCCCCCGCAGCGCCCAGTCCTGCGCCACGGCGTCGCCCAGCCACAGACTGCTTTCGCGCCATACCCCATCGACGAACCCGTCCTGAAGGCAGGCAAGCGTCGTGCGCCGACACATCTCCGCCACCGCCCGCAGCACCGGGTCCAGCGCGGGCAGGGGCCGCTCCACCACCGGCATCACCGGCAGCCGCGCATGGAACGTCGGAGCCGGAGACACACCGCCCCCCTCCAGCGCAAAGACCAGATACCGCGCCCCGCGAGGCGTGAACCCTTCCACCACCTGCCGCCCCGGCCGCAGCGTGAACCGATCCGTGGGCCGCATCCGGCAATAGGTCTCGGGGTCGGGCAGCAATAGCTCCCCCTCCCGCAGCTTCTCGGCATAGGATATGAGCAGCCGCTCGCCCCCCGCCGCCGTCAGATTGACGCCGCCAAGACAGGCGCGGCTGTCCCCGAGATCAAAGACCCACACGGCCGAAGTCCCCTTGGGCAAAAGGGCAGGGACCGCAGCGGGCTTGGACTCTGAAAAACCATTTCGCAGATCAGCATGCGGATCATCTGAGGCCGAGACAGCCCGTCCGACCCTTACCTGCCAAGGCTTTTCCAGAACCCGCACTTCCTCGACCGGCAGAGCCGTCGCCCGGGGCCGCAGGCCCTGCCAGATCGGACCCTCTGCCCCCTGCACCACCCGCGCGGAGTCCCAGCCGGAGGCATCGCCCTCAACCCAATCCTCCTCCAGCCGCAGGTCCCGGTCCTCGACCCCCGTGCCGTAGATCGACACCCGCTCCACCCGATCCGACCAGGAGCGATCCCGCCGGGACTTCCAATGTGGGCCCGTGGTCAGGACAACCTTCCCATCCACCTCCAGCCATCCGATCAACCCGCAGGCTCCCCGATGGACATAGGCGAAATGAGAATGCCCGGGGGAATAGACCTGCACGGCAATCCGGTTCCACCCAACCCGAAGCAGATTGGCGACCGATTGTTCATCTACCGCCATAGACGACGGCCAGCACCGTTCCGGCCCCCGCCCAACGAACAGTCCGTTGACCCAAAGTCTATAGCGGCTGTCCGCGCTCAACCGGAACAGCGCAGCCGTTGGCACAGCCTCCAGCACAATATCCGAGCGAAAGTTCACATACGCATCGCGCAAGTCGAAAGGATGCGCCGGGCCGATCCAGACCGTGCCCTCGGGTGCCCTCACTGCAGCGTCCCGTATTGAGCGGCCAGCTTGTTCACCAGCCGGTAGGCCCGGACCAGCCGCATCGGCGGGATGTCCGGCTGGATGAAGTGCCCGCCGTTGAAGATGAACCCTCCGCCCGGTGCATAGATGCCGAAGCGTTCTGTGATGTATTCGTCCAGCTCCTCGCCGTCGTACTTCAAAAGCCCGTCGATCACGTCCAGCGACCCGTAGATGACGATCTTGTCGCCCCACTTCGCCTTGACCTCGCGCGGGTCGATCCCCGCGCTTTCCTGCACCGGGTGCCACGAGGTGTAGCCCATTTCGATGATGTCATCGACGACCTGCAGGATGTAGCCGTCCGAGTGCAGGTTGACCGGCATCCCCCTGGATCTTGCGTGCTGGACCACCCGCATCGCATAGGGCTTGATCAGTTGGCGCCAGGACTTCGGGCTGAACAGCATCGTCCCGTTGGACCCCCAGTCGTCCGACAGGGTCATCATGTCCACCCCGGCCTCGATCATCTGGTCGACCTGGACGCACATCCAGTCGGCATAACGGTCGAAGAAATTGGCCATCAGCTGCGGGTTGCCGCCCAGGTTCATCCAGCAATTCTCGATGCCAAGGAAGCTCGACGTCCCCTCCACCATTCCCCAGCAATGCGCCAGGACGCATCGCTTGCCCTTGTGATCGCGGATCGCCGTGGCGATGTTTGTGCCGCCGAAATCATAGTTCCAGTCGGTGAAGTTCAGCCACTTGGGATGCTTCGGATCCTCCAGCTGGACATCGGCGAGTTCATGGATGTCGAACTTGCGGCCGTGCTGGTTCGGGAAGGGCATGAGGCCCACGAAGACGTCGATCCCGAACTCCTCGATGAACTTCTCACGGGGGCCGTAATCGGCCTCCAGCCGCTCCAGGAACTGCTTCTGGTAGAGCCAGCAGTCGATGGGCGTGCGGTCCACCGGCTTGTGGTTGATCGTCGCCATCACGCGTTCATAACCGTTCATTCATATTCCTCCAGAAGCAGCATCCGCCGCCAATCCTCCAGCCCCACCCCCGCGACGAATTCGGAGTGGAACCCTTCCCAATGCACCTGCTCCCACTGCGGAACGATGCCCCGGATCTCTGCCGGGCACTTGCGGATCAGTTCGGCATAGGCGCTTTCAAGCAGCCGGTAGCCCGAGGTTGCCGAGACCCTGTAACGCGGATGCGGGGCGATCAGGCCGTCCTCGACCATCGCCTGGTCCAGGACGTCGGACATCTGGTGCAGAAGTTCCAGCTTCCGCTCCCAAGGCGTCGACAGCTTCGGCGCTTCTTCGACAATGGCCGCCAGCCGTGCCCCCATCCGGGGCAGGCGGTGGAACATCACCGTCAGCCACTTGTCATAGGGATAGTATTGACGGTCAAGGAGGAACGCCATCTGTACCCCCCAGCGCAAGGACCGCGCGAAGGTCGTGTTGGCGTAAAGCTCGTTGTTCCGCAGCAAAGCCCGTTTCAGCGCATAGACCCCCATGCCGCTGAAATACCGGCACCAGTGCGCCAACCGCCGCAGCCGGACCTCCTCGGGGTAGTAGCCCATCAGCGCGTCACGCACTGCCGAGAAGCGGCCCGAAGGGTCATGCCAGACCTCCCCGGCGATCACATGCATCATGTCCTCTTCCGGGATAGCCAGCCATTGTGAATGACTGTTCGGTGGAGCGTCCAGACCGATCGTCGAGCGCAAGTGATGCTCCAGCGACCCAAGCGCCACGCCCTTCGTCCGCGTATACCCCTCGCGCAATTCGCGCCCACGCCATGACGACGGCAGACCCTCCGCCAGCGCGTCCTCGATCACCGCCCCACGCAAGGCCATCACGCCTTCAGGCAGCAGCACATTCACGCGCAGACCAAAATGGTGGTCGGTGGAATACTCGTCATCCAGCCGCAGCACCTCGGACCCGTAACCGAACACCCCGGCCGCCATCTGGGCCGTCTCTGCCGGAAACCGAGCCGCGAGGAACGGGTGCACCACCTCGTCCCAGAAAGCATGGCTTTCGTCGATGATCGAATGACCCGTCACTCACTTCTCCCGGCGCACGAGTTTTCTGCGAAAACTCGAAAGTTGCGGATTTTCGCAGAACATCCGTCCCCCTCAGACGATCCCGGACGAGGACCCCTTCACCTCCGGTCGCTCCTTCGCGACCCGATCGCGGTAGCCACTGGCGCGATAGGCGGCGATGGGGTCGTAAGCCCCGCCCTTCCGCATCCGCGCCTCGGCCAGGATCGGCGACACATCGGTCAGGAACCCGGCCTTCAGGGTCCGGTGCGCGGCCATGACGTCATTGGCCTCCTGCGCCTCGGCCAGCGCCTTGCGGTCCACGAGCGAGGCCTGGATATAGGCCCGCGCGATTTCTACCGCCGAACCCATCAAGCTTTCGATCGGATCGGTGACATTATGGCTCTGGTCGATCATGTAGCTGGGCGCGAAGCCCTTGGCCCCGCGCAACTCTGCCTCCACCAGCTCGTTGAACACCAGAAACAGACGGAACGGGTCCACCGAGCCGCTGTCCAGATCATCGTCCCCGTACTTCGAATCGTTGAAGTGGAACCCCGCCAGCCGACCGACATGGACCAGCCGGGCCACGATCTGTTCGATGTTCACATTGGGCGCGTGGTGGCCGAGGTCGACGAGGCACTTCGCCTGCGGCCCAAGATGTTGTGCCGCCATCAGCGAGGATCCCCAATCGCTGATCACCGTCGAATAGAAGGCTGGCTCGTACATCTTGTGTTCGATGAACATCGCCATTCCCGAGGGAAGGGCCGCATAGACGTCTTCCATCGCCGACAGGTAGTTCTCGAACATGCGGCCAAGGCTCTGCTGCCCGGCAAAGTTCGTGCCGTCCCCGATCCAGACCGTCAGCGCCGGCGCGCCCAGCGCTTTGCCGATCTCGATGCATTCGATGTTGTGCGCCACGGCTTGCGCGCGAATATCCGAACGGGCGTTCGCCAACGACCCGTAGCGATACGACAACCGCTGATCTACCTGGTCCTGGAAGGTGTTGGAGTTCACCGCATCGAACCCCAAGCCATACTGCGCCGCCTCTTGCCGCAGCGCGTTGTAGTCCGAAACCTTGTCCCACGGGATGTGCGGGCTGACGGTCCGCGTCCCTCGCGTCAGCTGCTGGATCACCCCGCAATCGGCCAGCTTGTCGTGGATGTTCCGCGGCTCTCCACGACCCGGAAAGCGGGCAAACCGCGTCCCCCCGGTCCCCACGCCCCAGGAGGGCACGGCCACGGACCAGTCCATCGCGCGCTTGACCAGCGCCTCGATGTCCACGCCACGGCGGGAGAGCTTCCGCCCCAGCGCCCCGAACTCATCCTCGTGCGCTACCCGCGCCGCTTCGTTCAGCGACCCGACCAGATCCTCGGAAACCAGCATCGCCGCCCCCTATCGCGTGAAGGACACGGCATTGCCCGCGTCCACGTTCAAGAAATTGCCCGTCGACTTCGCCGACAGGTCGCTGGCGAAGAAGTAAACCCCCTCGGCGATGTCCTCGGGGAAGACCGACCGCTGCAACAGGCTGCGCTTGCGGTAGTGCTCCTCCAGCTCGGACACGGCGATCTTGTTCGACGCCGCGCGCTGTTCCGACCACTCGCCCTTCCAGATCTTCGAGCCCCGCAGGACCGCGTCCGGGTTCACCACGTTCACGCGGATCCCCATCGGCGCGCCCTCCAGCGCCATGCAGCGGGCCAGATGGATCTCCGCCGCCTTCGCCGTGCAATAGGCTGACGCCCCGGGCGAGGCCGCGACCCCGTTCTTCGACGAGATGAACACCATCGACCCGCCGATTCCCTGAGCTTTCAGAACACGATAGCCCTCGCGCCCGACCAGGAAGTACCCCGTCGACAGGATGTCCATCGTCCGGTTCCACATGGCGAGCGTCGTATCCTCGACCGCGGCGGCGGAGGTGATCCCGGCGTTGTTCACCAAGACGTCCAGCCCGCCGTATTCGCCGACGGTATACTCCACCGCCGCGATCACCGCCGCCTCCGACGTCACGTCCATCACCACGCCGCGGACCATGTCGCGGCCGTAGCGCTTGGCGAAGCCCGCCACGACCTCGTCCAGCGCGGTCTGGTCGATGTCGGCCAGCACCACGTTGCAGCCCTCGCGCAGCAGGCGCTCCGCCGAGGCCGAACCGATGCCGCCCGCCCCGCCGGTGATGAAGGCCACCCGTCCCGCCATCGGCTTCGGCTTGGGCATCCGCTGGAGCTTGGCCTCCTCCAGCAGCCAGTATTCGATGTCGAAGGCCTCCTGCTCTGGCAGGCCCTGATACCTGGAAACCCCCGAGGCCCCCCGCATCACGTTGATCGCGTTCACATAGAACTCGGCCGAAACGCGGGCCGTCGCCTTGTCCTTGGCGAAGGAAATCATCCCCACGCCCGGCACAAGGTAGATCACCGCGTTCGGGTCGCGCATCGCGGGGGAGTTGGGGCGCTTGCAGCGGTCGTAGTAGGCCGCGTAGTCGGCGCGATAGCCCGCGATCAGCGTGTCCAAAGCGGTGGTATCGGCATCGGCAGGGACGACCAACGGCTTGATCTTCGTCCGCAGGAAATGGTCCGGGCAAGACGTCCCCATCGGCGCCAGGTCCGAAAGCGAATGAGAATTCACAAACTCCAGCACCTCCGGCGCGTCGGTGAAGTGGCCGACCATATGCGCCCCGCTCGAAATACGGCCGCGGATCAAGGGCATCAGGCGGCGGGCCGTTGCCTTGCGGTCGTCAGCAGGCAACGCCGCAACCTTCTCCCCCCCAAACACCGGCCGCTTGACGTTGTCATCTAGCCAGACAGCGGCCTTGTTGATCATCTCCAAAGTCAGCAGGTAGCAGTCCTTCGCCGTCTCCGCCCAGGTGAAGAGGCCATGCTGCCCCAGCACCACGCCCTTCAGCTTCGGGTTCTCTTCGGCCATCCGGCCCAGCTTGATCCCGAGGTCGATCCCTGGGCGCTGCCAGGGCAGATAGCCAAGCTCACCGCCGAAAATCTCCTCCGTCAGGCGCACCTGATCGGCTGACGCAGCAATCGCGATCACCGCGTCGGAATGGACGTGGTCCACATGGGCATAAGGCACAAACCCATGCAGCCAGGTGTCGATCGACGGCGCTCGTGGGTTCAGGTTGAAGATCGTATGCCCCAGCGCCTCGACCATCGCGTCTTCCTGGTCGAGCCCCCGGTACTGCGCCCGCAGCTGCATCAGCTTGGACATGTACAGCGTCGCGAAGCCATCCAGCTTCATCGACCCGATGTCTCCGCCCGACCCCTTGACCCACAGCACCTGCACATCCTCACCCGACAGCGGGTCCTTGTGCGTGACCTTGGCGCTGGTGTTTCCCCCGCCGAAGTTGGTGATTCTCAGGTCCGATCCCAACAGGTTCGACCGGTACAGAAGCTTGCCCGGCTCATCCAAAGTGGCGGCATAAGCGTCGTCCCACAGGGACTTTAGGGTGATTTCCTGGGTCATCGGTCCGACTTTGGCTGAAAGGATTTGCCGGTCAGGATAGGCGCGAAACGATCACAGTCAATCACGAAACGCCATTCTGCGTCGCAGAGACTATTCCGCAATGCGGCATTGCGATTGTTTGTTGACGGATATGAGCGATTCTGACAGCCTTCCCGTCATGATGCACGAACGCGAAAGATGGCAGCTGATCCTGACCCGCCTGCGGGACCGGGGCATCGTCCGCGTGGCTGACCTGGTGGGCGTGACCGGTGCCTCGGTTGCCACCCTGCGACGCGACCTCGCGAAACTGGAAGACGCCGGCCAACTGCGCCGCGTCCACGGCGGCGCGGAATCCGTGGCCTCCGGCCAGACGCCGCTGACCGCGCCTTCCTTCGATGCCAGCCAGACCTTGAACGTCGACCTCAAGCAGGCCGTGGCTCGCGGTGCGGCCAATCTCTGCCAGGACGGTGACTCGATCATCCTGAACGCCGGCTCCACCACCTGGTTCATGGCGCAATGCCTGCGCCAGCACCGGATGCAGGTCCTCACCAACTCGTTCCCCATCGCGCAGGAACTCATCGCGCATTCCGCGAACCGCGTCGTCCTGCCGGGCGGCGAGCTTTACCGTGAGGCCGGGATCATCCTTTCCCCCTTCGACGAGGACGCGATCCAGCATTTCGCGGCATCGAAGATGTTCATGTCCTGCTACTCGATCACCCCGCTTGGCCTGATCGAAAGTGACCCGCTGGTGGCCCGGGCCGAGGCAAAGCTGCTCAACCGCACCGAGAAGCTGATCGTCGTGGTCGACAGCACCAAGTTCGAACCGCAGGGCAACATGGTGGTCTGTCCACTCGCCAGGGTCACTACGCTGGTCACGGACACCGGGGCCCCGCAGCAAATGGTCGACCACCTGCGCCAGCAGGGCGTGGAGGTCATCCTGATCGACCCAAAGGAAGCGAAGGTCCTGACCGCAGCCTGAGGAGGGGCGCGGCGGGGAAACACAAACGGGAGGAGACGACACATGATGATGAAACTGACGGGCCTTGCCTTCGCGGCGGGCCTTGCGACCTTGATGGGCTCGACTTCGATGGCCGAACCCGTGACCGCGACCCCCGGCCAGGCCGTGAATGCGGTGCTGTTGCCCAAGTTCCTCGGCATCCTGCCCTTCGACCAGGCGAACCGCGGCGCACAGGAAGCCGCCAAGGAGCTCGGCTCGACGGGTACGCTGGAGTTCATCGGGCCGACCCCGGAAAACTCTGCCGCCGGGCAGATCGAGATGCTGACCAACGCCACGACCCAGAAGCAGAACGTCGTGATGCTGTCGAACAACGCCGGCGACCAGATCGCCCCGGCTGCCGAGGCCGCCGCCGCCGCCGGCACCAAGGTCGTGACCTGGGACAGCCCGATCCCGAACGGCGCGGGCGAGTCCTTCTTCGTCGCCCAGGTCGACTTCGGCTCGATCGGCACCGTGATGGCCGACATGGCCTATGACCTTGCCGGTGGCGCGGGCGAAGTCGCGATCCTGTCCGCATCGCCCGACGCCTCGAACCAGAACGCCTGGATCGAGGCGATGAAGCAGGCGATGACCGGCGACAAGTACAAGGACCTGAAGCTGGTCGACGTCGTCTACGGCAACGACCAGTCGGAAGAATCCTACAACAAGGCCCTTGGCCTGGTGGACAAGTACCCCGACCTCAAGGTCATCATGGCCCCCACCACCGTCGGCATCGTCGCCGCCGCCAAGGCCATGCAGGACGAGGGCCTGTGCGAGAAGGTCAAGGTCTCGGGCCTCGGCCTCCCCGCCGAAATGGTCAGCTACTCGCTGAATGGCTGCGCCCCCCAGTTCGCGCTGTGGAGCTTCGTCGACCTTGGCTACCTGACCTACCAGGCCTCCTATGCGCTGGCCACCGGCGCGATCAAGGGCGAGGTCGGAGAAGAGTTCACTGCCGGCCGCATGGGTACCTTCAAGATCGAGGAAGACCCGGGCCGTCAGGGCGCCAAGCGCGTGCTGATGGGGCCGTTCACCATCTACACCAAGGACAACGTCGAAGCCGCCGCGAACTGATCGCCCGGCCCGACGCAAAGCGCCTCCCTCCCCCGCCGTGGGGGAGGGATGGGGTGGGGGGGAGCCCTCCACCTTTTTCGACCCCTTCTGGCATCGGAATCCGCCCATGACCCAGCCGGTCCTGGAACTCATCGGCTTGTCCAAATCCTTCGCCGCCACCCAGGCGCTGAAGGATATGTCGCTCACCGTCCTGCCGGGCGAGGTCCACGCCATCGTCGGTGAGAACGGCGCGGGGAAATCCACTCTGATCAAGATCATGACCGGCGTCCACCAGCCCGACACCGGCACCATCCGGGTTGACGGCCAACCCGTCACGCTCCGCTCCACCCAGGCCGCGCAAGACGCAGGCATCGCTGCGATCTACCAGGAGCCGATGGTCTTCCCCGACCTCAACGTGGCCGAGAACATCTTCATCTCGAACCGCGCCAAGGGCCGCATCATGCGCTGGTCCGAGATCTATGCCGAAGCCGACGCCCTGATCTCCCCCCTCGGCGTCAAACTCGACGTCCGCCGCGCCGCCTCGGGCCTCACTCTGGCCGAACAGCAGACCGTGGAAATCGCCCGCGCCCTCTCGCTCAAGGTCAAGGTCCTGATCATGGACGAACCGACCGCCAGCCTCTCGGCCCACGAAGTCGCTCGTCTCCTCGACATCGCCCGCGCGCTGAAGGCGCAAGGCGTCGCCGTCATCTACATCTCCCACCGCCTGGACGAGATCTTCCGCATCGCCGACCGCGTCACCGTGATCCGCGATGGCCAGCATATCTCAACCAAACCCATCGCCGAGGTCACGGAAGACGGCCTCGTCAAGGACATGGTCGGCCGCGCCCTGGAAAGCTTCGCCGTCAAGACCGCCGCCAACCCGTACGGCGATACGCTCCTCTCGGTGAAGAACCTCACCTGCGCTGGTGTCTTCGAGAACATCACCTTCGACCTCCACAAGGGCGAAGTCCTCTGCCTCGCAGGCCTCGTTGGCGCGCGGCGCACCGATGTCGCCCTAAGCCTCTTCGGCATCGCCCCCGCGACTGACGGCACCATCACCCTCGCAGGCAAAGAAGTCCGCATCACCACGCCCCAACAGGCAATGGACCTCGGCATCGCTTACGTCTCCGAAGACCGCCGCAAGCTCGGCCTCGCCATGCCGCTGTCGATCTTCGCCAACATCTCCTTGGCGAGCCTAAAAAAACTCCTCAAACCCTTCGGCCTCATCGACGCCCGCGCCGAGGCCGCAATGGCCGAAACCTACCGCAAACGCCTCGCTATCCGCTCCCCCGACACCCTGATCGAGGTCGGCAAACTCTCCGGCGGCAACCAGCAGAAGGTGATGCTGGCGAAGTGGCTTGAAACCAAGCCCCGCGTCCTCATCTTCGACGAACCCACCCGCGGCATCGACGTCGGCGCCAAGGCCGAGGTCCATGGCATCATCCGTCAACTCGCCTCCGAAGGCGTCGCCATCCTCGTCATCTCCTCGGACCTTCCCGAGGTCCTGGCGCTCGCCGACCGCGTCCTCGTGATGCGCGAAGGCCGCCAGGCCGGCATCCTTCCCATCGAGGACGCCACGCAGGAACGCGTCATCGCGCTGGCCGCGGGCCAGGCCACCGCCGAAAGACCCGCCGCATGACGCGCTCGCGAACCCTCATTCATTTCATGTCCCCAAATATCCCCGCCGGAGGCACATCCGAGCGGTTTTGTGCGTCCTTCACGCACAAAACCGCGAGACAAAAGACTTGCGCGTCAGCGCTCCTTTCAAAAACCGCCCCAACCGGGGATCCGGCATGACCCTCCTCACCCGCGCCTCGCCGCAGACCCTGCGCCTTCTCGCGCTTGGCCTCGCGCTTCTGGCAACGATCCTCTTCTTCGCCACCCAGATCGAGGGGTACCTCTCCCCCCGCATGTTCAACCGCATCAGCACCTCCGCCGCCGTGGTGCTGCCAATCGCCGTTGGCCAGGCCATCGTGATCATGACCCGCAACATCGACCTCTCCGCCGGATCGGTGCTGGGGGTCGTCGCCTACATGGCCGGGCAGCTCTTGAGCGCGAACCCCGATCTCCACCCGATCCTCGCGGTCCTCTTCTGCATGGCCCTCGGTGCGGGCCTCGGAGCCCTGAACGGCCTCCTCATCGCCTGGGGCCGCGTCCCTTCCATCATCGTGACCCTCGGCACGCTCGCGCTTTTCCGCAGCTTCCTCGTCGAATGGTCCGACGCCAAGACCATCACCACCGCCAGCCTCCCGCAATGGCTTGTCGACCTCCCCTCCGCCAACGCTTTCTCCGTCGGCGGCCTCGACATCCGCGTCACGGTCCTCCTCGCCCTCGCCGCCGTCCTCGTCACCGGCCTCGCGCTCACCTTCTACCGCCCCGCCCGCCGCTTCTATGCCGTGGGCTCCAACCCCGACGCGGCGCTCATGGCCGGGATCAACGCCCGCCGCACTGTCCTGACCGCCTTCATCCTCAGCGGAGCCTTCGCCGGCCTCTCAGGCTTCCTGTTCCTGGCGAAATTCGGCAACATCACCGTCGTCGCGGGCCTCGGCTATGAACTCAAAGCCATCGCCGCCGTCGTGGTCGGGGGCGTCTCGATTATGGGCGGCTCCGGCTCGATGATCGGGGTCCTGATGGGCGCGCTCCTCGTCGACACCATCGACAACTCCCTCACCCGCTGGGCCGTCGTCTCCGAATTCTGGCGCGACGCCCTCCTCGGGGGCCTGATCATGGCCGCCGTCACCGTCGACACGCTGGCAAGCCGCCAACTGACCAGACTCCGCAAGGGGGGCACCCAATGACCAGGCTCCTCACCCCCTGGGAAACCGGCCTCCTCGCCGTCTTCCTTGCGACCCTCGCCCTCAACGCGAGCTTCGCGCCCGAATTCCTGACGGTGCAGAACCAGATCAACCTCTTCCAGCTGTCGATCGAGAAGATCATCGTCGCCCTGATCATGACCCTCGTCATCATCAACGCCGAGATCGACCTCTCCGTCGCCTCGATCATGGGCCTCTCCGCCGCGCTCTTCGGCTACCTCGTCAA
>JAIXZY010000014.1 GCA_027489355.1 Paracoccaceae bacterium
ACGAGGTCGGCATAGGCCAGCGTCACGGTGATCCGGCTGACGCCGAGGTGTTCCGCAAGGCCCCGCGACGACGGCATTCTGGCGGCGGGGCGGAAGCGGCCGGTCAGGATGCCTTGCGTCACCATGGCCCGGATCTGCTGTTGCAGGGAGCCGGAGGCGCCGGGCGTCAGGTAAAAGGCTTCGACGGGGATGGTGGCCATGATGGATCCGGGCGGAGGATGAGTCCAGATCAAGCCGCACCGCCCGTGGCGAAGTCAAGCGACAGTGCCCGGAGAATTCGCCCCCGGACCATCAGTTGCATTGCCATCGGCTGCAGAAATGCCTAACTCCGGAGGGCCTGAAGAGTTACCCCGCGACAAGGGTCCCGCCAAGGCTGACCCGAAGCCGCCGCCCCGTGCGGCCCTCCAAAGGCCAAGATGCCCGACCCCATCCCCCGTCCGGCCCGCGACTGGCTGTCCACGCTCGCCCGCTACCGCGAACCCTCGACCCGCCGCAGCCTGTGGGAGCTCGGCGTCACGCTGGTGCCGTTCCTTGCACTCTGGGCCTTGGCCTGGATGGCGCTGTCGGTCAGCGCGTGGCTGGCCGTTGCGCTGGCCGTGCTGAACGGCGGCTTCCTGGTCCGGCTGTTCATCATCCAGCACGATTGCGGGCACGGAGCGTTCCTGGCCAACCGCACCGCGCAGGACTGGACCGGCCGCATCCTCGGGGTGCTGACCCTGACCCCCTATGCCGTCTGGCGCCGCACCCATTCAATCCACCACGCTCACCACGGCGACCTTGATGCGCGAGGGATCGGCGACGTCCTGACCCTGACAATCGAGGAATATCAGGCCCGTGGCTGGTTCGGTCGGCTGATGTACCGGCTTTACCGCAACCCATTGACCCTGTTTGTTCTTGGCCCGGCCTATCTGTTTCTTCTGCAGCACCGGTTGCCCTTCGGCCTGATGAAATCCGGCTGGCGCTACTGGACCAGCGCGATGGGCACCGATGCGATGATCGTCATCACCCTTGGCCTGATCCTGCGGTTCGGCGGGGTCTGGCCGGTGCTGTTGATCTACCTGCCCACCTCGCTGATCGCGGCCACGCTGGGGGTCTGGCTCTTCTACGTCCAGCACCAGTTCGAAGAGACGCATTGGTCGAAGGGCGAGGACTGGCAGCTCCACGACGCCGCGCTGGAGGGGTCATCCCACTATATCCTGCCCCAGCCCCTGCGCTGGTTTTCCGGCAACATCGGGATTCACCATGTGCATCACCTGTACTCCCGCATCCCCTTCTACCGCCTGCCCGAGGTGATCCGCGACCACCGCGCCTTGGCCGAGGCGCAGCGCCTGACGGTGCGGGAAAGCCTCGCCTCGGTGAACCTGCACCTGTGGGACACGGTGGAGGGGAAGCTCATGAGCTTCAAGGAAGCCCGCCGCCGGTATGGGGTGGCCTGAAGGCGTCGGTCAGGGTCTGACCCGTTTCCTGTGGGCCAGCGATGAGTCCAGATGATGGCTCGCGCAACGGGCCGCCAAGTGCTTGAGAACGCAGGGTTAATGCCCCCGGCAGACCCTATTCCGGACGTCATCATTCCGTATACATCGCATATGCATTCCATGCATACGCACCTATGACCGACAAGGCGTTAACCATGCGGGGCGAATCGTCTGGCACGACAGAAGGCAGCGCCCGTCAGCAGTATCGGCGGCGAGTGACGGCGAAGAAGGTGCCCCTCCCGGGACACCCTCTCCAGCCGCAAGGGGCCTAAGTTCTTACCCGAACACCCGGGTCAGCGCGCCGTCGATGGCCGTGGTGATCTCGTCGATGTCGTCCTTCGTCGCGATCAGCGCCGGCGACAGGCACAGCGTGTTGTTCAGCCCCGGCAGCGACCGGTTCGTCGCGCCGATGATGACGCCCTGCGCCATGCAGTCGGCGACGACGGCCTGGACCTTCTTCTCGTCCACCGGCTCCTTGGTCGTGCGGTCCGCCACCAACTCGGCCCCGAGGAACAACCCCTTGCCGCGGACGTCGCCGATGACCTTGTGCTTGTCCATCAGCGCGGCGAGGTTCGACAGGCAGTAGTCGCCCATCGCGACGGTGTTGGCGAGGAGGCCCTCGTCCTCGATGATCCGCATGTTCTCCAGCGCTGCCGCGGGGCCGGAGGTGCAGCCGCCGAAGGTGGAGATGTCGCGGAAGTAGCTCATCGGGTCATTCGGGTTGTCCTTGAACATCTCGAAGACGGCTTCCGTGGTCACGGTGCAGGAGATCGCGGCGTAGCCGGAGGCGACGCCCTTGGCCATGGTCACGAAATCGGGCTTGATGCCGTAGTGCTGGTAGCCGAACCAGGTGCCGGTGCGGCCGACGCCGCAGACGACCTCGTCGATGGCCAGGAGGATGTTGTATTTCTTGCAGATTTCCTGGACGCGGTCCCAGTAGCCCTGGGGCGGGACGATGACGCCGCCGCCGGCGGTGACGGGTTCCAGGATCAGGCAGCCGACGGTGTCGGGGCCTTCGCGGAGGATCACTTCCTCGATGGCGTCAGCGGCGCGCTGGCCGTAGTTTTCCACGTCCCACTGCTTGCGGTATTCCAGGCAATGCGGCACGCGGACGAAGCCGTCGGGGAACGGGCCATATTGCATCGCGCGCTGGTCCTGCCCTGCGCTGGCGAGGGCGGCGATGGTGGTGCCGTGGTAGTCGCGGTCGCGATACAGGATCTTCCACTTCTTGCCGCCGTGGTGACGGTGCGCGATCTGGCGCACCATCTTGTAGACCTTCTCGTTCGCCTCGGACCCGGAGTTGTTGTAGTAGACGCGGGAAAGGCCCGGCATCTTCTCGATCAGTTTCTTCGAGAACATCGCGCCCGGGATCGAGCCGGCAGAGCCTGCAAAATAGTTCAGCTTCAGAAGCTGGTCGCGGACGGCGTTGGCGATCGACTCGCGGCCGTAGCCCACGTTGACGGTCCAGACCCCGCCCGAGACGGCGTCGATGTGTTCCTTGCCCTTGGCGTCCCAGACGCGCATCCCCTTGCCTTCCACGATGACGCGGGGATCGACAGTCTCGTACTGCTTGTGCTGCGAGAGGTGATGCCAGACATGGGCGCGGTCGGCCTCGACCACGGCGCCGATGTCGTTCATGCCTGCATAGTCTTCCACGGGGGCGTCCTTTCGAATGTTTCGCGCGGCAGTATAAGGGGCGCGGCTGCGGGGCTTTAGGACCAGAGCGGCCGCGCCGATAGAGCCAGTCACAAGCGGCTGTAGTCGCGGTACCAGTCTACGAAACGGGCAAGACCCGTTGCAAGGTCGGTCTGGGGTCGAAAGCCGGTGAGGCGTTTCAGCAGCGAACAGTCCGCCCATGTGGCCGGCACGTCGCCTGGCTGCATCGGCAGGAAGTTGCAAATGGCCTTGCGGCCGAGAAGCGTCTCGAGCGTGCGGATGAAGTCCATGAGGTGCACCTTGTCGTTGTTGCCGACGTTCACGACCCGGTGCGGGGCGACGGGGCTGAGGCTGTCGCCTTCGACCGCCACGTCCCGGTCCGAGGGCAGCGGCGGAGCAAGCGGGATCAGCCGCGAGACACCTTCGACCAGGTCCTCGACCGCGGTGAAGTCGCGCCAGAGCTCTCCGTGATTGTAGACGTCGATGGGTTCGCCTTGCAGGATCGCGCGGGCAAACTTGAAATAGGCCAGGTCGGGCCGGCCCCAGGCACCGTAGACGGTGAAGAAGCGGAAGAGCGTGACCGGCAGGCCCCAGAGATGCGCGTAGGAATGCGCCAGCACCTCGGACGCCTTCTTGGTCGCGGAATAGACCGTGAGAGGGTGGTCGGTACGGTCGGTCTCGCGGAAAGGCATCTCGGGGTTGGCGCCGTAGACCGACGAGGTCGAGGCGATCAGGAGGTGCCTGACGCGCAGGCGCTGTGCGGCCTCGAGCACGTTGAAGGTGCCGATGAAATTCGTCTCGACGTAAGAGCGCGGATGGGTCAGGCTGTAGCGCACCCCCGCCTGGGCGGCGAGGTGAATGATCACCTCCGGGGCGAAGTCGTCGACCGCCCGGTCGAGCGTGGGCACATCTTCAAGCATTGCCTCGGTCGCGCTGAACCCGGGCATGTCTTTCAGGACCGCGTGGCGCTTCTCCTTCAGCGTCACGTCGTAGTAGGGCGTCATCCCGTCATAGCCGTGCACCCGGTGCCCCGCCGCAAGAAGATGCCGCGCGAGGTGGAAGCCGATGAACCCTGCGCTTCCGGTGATGAGGATCTTCTGCACGTCCGCGCCCCTGCCCGTCTGGCGCGCGACAATCTGCGGCCCCCCCGCGCAAGTCAAGCCTGCGGCCGGCCCGGACGAAGCCCTTGCAGCCGCCGCGCGCATCCGCTATCCCTCCCCCACCTTCGCGGCGGGTTGGCGGAGAGGTTACGCAGCGGATTGCAAATCCGTGAAGACCGGTTCGATTCCGGTACCCGCCTCCAA
>JAIXZY010000073.1 GCA_027489355.1 Paracoccaceae bacterium
GAATGTTTCGGCCCCGTCGCCTTCCTGATCGCCACCCGCGACGCGGACGCCGCGATCCAGCAGGCCGCCGCGTTGGCCACCGAGAAAGGCGCGATCACCGCCGCCCTCTATGACACCGACGAGGCCCGCATCGCCCGGGCCGAGGCAGCCTTCGCGCAGGCGGGCGTCAACCTGTCGATCAACCTGACCGGCAACATCTTCGTCAACCAATCCGCGGCCTTCAGCGACTTTCACGTCACCGGGGCCAACCCGGCCGGCAATGCCAGCCTTACCGACACCGCCTTCGTCGCCACCCGCTTCCGGCGGGTGATGTCGCGCCGACTGGCGGCCTGAACCAACCCCTAACTCTCTGGGAGGAGACCCACATGAAGACCTTTCTGACCACCACTGCCCTGATCGCCCTCGCCCTTCCGGCCATGGCCGAAATCAAGATCGGGGCGTCGATCTCGGCCACCGGCCCGGCGGCCTTCCTGGGCGACCCGGAGCTCAAGACCCTGGAAATGCTGGTCGAGGACCTGAACGCCAAGGGCGGCATCAACGGCGAGGAAGTGACCCTTGTCGCCTATGACGACAACGGCGATCCGAACAAGGCCCGCACCTTCGCGACCCGCCTTGTGGAAGACGACGAAGTCGTCGCCATCATCGGCGGCACCTCCACCGGCACCACGATGTCGATCCTGGCCGTGACTGAGGATGCGGAAATCCCGTTCATCTCGCTTGCCGGCGCCATCGACATCATCGACCCGGTCAAGCCCTACACCTTCAAGACCCCGCACACCGATCGCATGGCCTGCCAGAAGATCTTCGAGGACATGCAGAAGGCCGGGATCACCAAGATCGGCATGATCTCGGGCACCGACGGCTTCGGCGCGTCCATGCAGGCCCAGTGCAAGGCCGTGGCCCCGGACTACGCGATCGAGATCCTTGCCGACGAGACCTATGATCCCAAGGACGCGGACATGACCGCGCAGCTGACCAAGATCAAGGGCACCGAGGGCGTGCAGGCGATCCTGAACCCCGGCTTCGGCCAGGGCCCGTCGATCGTGACCCGCAACTACAAGCAGCTCGCCATCGACCTGCCGTTCTACCAGTCGCACGGCGTGGCCTCGGACGGGTTCATCGAACTCGCGGGCGCCGACGCGGCCGAAGGCGTGCGCCTGCCCGGCACCGCGCTGCTGGTCGCCGACCTGCTGGCGGCGGACGATCCGCAGAAGCCGGTCGTCGACGCCTACAAGTCCATGTTCGAGGAAAAGACCGGCACCCCGGTCGGCACCTTCGGCGGCTATGCCCATGACGCCTTCCTGATCATGACCGACGCCATCAAGCGCGCCGGGTCGGCCGAGCCCGCCGCCATCCGCGACGCCATCGAGGCGACTTCGGGCCTGGCTGGCACCACCGGCGTCTACACCTTCACCGCCGAGGATCACCTTGGCCTCGACCTGTCCGCCTTCCGCATGCTGGAGATCAAGGGCGGCAAGTGGACCCTGGTCCAGTGATCTACCCGCCGCGCCCCTGACCTTGGGGCGCGGCGACCCATTTCGGGCCATCGGGGGGCGGGGCGCATGTCGGAACTTCTGCAATTCCTTCTGTCCGGGGTGACGGTCGGCGCGGTCTATGCGCTGGTCGCCCTGGGCTTCACCATCATCTACAACGCCTCGGACGTGGTGAACTTTGCGCAAGGCGAATTCGTCATGCTGGGGGGCATGATCACCGTCATGGCCTATACCGCAGGCGCGCCCTTGCCGCTGGCGGCGCTGCTGGCCGTGGTGGTCACCGCCGCGCTGGGGGTGGCGATGAACAAGCTGGCGATCGAGCCCGCCCGGGGCGCGCCGGTCGTGTCGCTGGTCATCATCACCATCGGCGTCTCGATCTTCATCCGGGGCGCGTCGCAGCTGGTGTTCGGCAAGCAGATCCACACCTTCCCGGCCTTCTCGGGCGATGACCCGCTGCACATCCTGGGCGCGACGATCCTGCCGCAAAGCCTCTGGGTGATCGGCGGCGCCGTCGCGGTGTTTGTCGGCCTCTGGCTCTTCTTCACGCGCACCCTTCTGGGCCGCGCCGTGCTGGCGACCTCGAACAACCGCCTTGCCGCGCAGCTGGTCGGGATCAACACACCCTTCGTGATGACCCTGTCCTTCGCCATGTCCGCCGGGATCGGCGCGCTGGCCGGAGTCCTCGTGACGCCGATCACCATGACCTCGTACGACGTGGGCCTGGCCTTCGCGCTGAAGGGCTTTGCCGCCGCCATGCTGGGCGGGATGGGCAACCCCAAGGGCGCGCTGGTCGGGGGCTTCCTCCTGGGCGTGCTGGAAGGCCTGACGGCGGGCTACATCAGCTCGCAATACAAGGACGCGGCGGCCTTCATCGTGATCCTGGCCGTCCTCTTCTTCCTGCCGCAGGGCCTGTTTGGCCGCAAATCGACGGATCGGGTGTGACCATGCGACTGACCCCGAAATCCGCCACCCTGCTGGCCCTTGTCGTCCTGATCGCCCTTGCGCCGGTCTTCTTCCCCTCGGGATTCTACTACCGCGTCGGCGCGCTGATCTTCGTCAACGCGCTGGCCGTCACCGGGATCGTGATCCTGACCGGCTGGGCCGGGCAGATCAGCCTGGGCCACGCAGGCTTCGCCGGGATCGGCGCCTATGCCTGCGCGCTGGCCCCGGTCCACTGGGGCATCCACCCCGCCCTCGCCGTCCTGCTGGGAGCGGTGATCTCGGCCATCCTCGCCTGGCTCGTCGGCCGCCCGATCCTGCGGCTGAAAGGCTATTACCTCGCCGTCGCCTCGCTGGGGATGGGCATCCTGATCTCGATGGTCCTGAACAACGAACGCGAGCTGACGCGCGGCCCCGACGGGATCGAGGTGGCCGAGCTTGGCCTGCGC
>JAIXZY010000065.1 GCA_027489355.1 Paracoccaceae bacterium
AGGTAATCGATGATCTTGCCGTCGAAATCCTCACCGCCCAGGAAGGTGTCGCCGTTGGTCGACTTGACCTCGAACAACCCGTCGTCGATTTCCAGGATGGTGATGTCGAAGGTGCCGCCGCCAAGGTCATAGACCGCGATGGTCTTCGAATCCTTCTTGTCCAGGCCATAGGCCAGTGCGGCCGCCGTGGGTTCGTTGATGATGCGCAGGACCTCAAGCCCGGCGATCTTGCCCGCGTCTTTGGTGGCCTGACGCTGGGCGTCGTTGAAATAGGCGGGAACCGTGATGACGGCCTGCGTCACCGGCTCACCCAGGTAGGATTCCGCGGTTTCCTTCATCTTCTGCAGGATGAACGCGCTGACCTGGCTGGGCGAATACTTCTCGCCGCGGACCTGGACCCAGGCGTCGCCGTTGCCGCCGTCGACGATGGAATAGGGGACAAGCTTCTTGTCCTTCTCCACCTCGGCGTCGCCCAGACGGCGGCCGATCAGGCGCTTCACCGCGAAGACGGTGTTGGTGGGGTTGGTCACGGCCTGGCGCTTGGCGGGCTGGCCGACCAGGCGTTCGCTTTCCGTGAAACCGACGATCGAAGGCGTCGTGCGCGCGCCCTCCGAGTTCTCGATGACGCGAGGCTGCGAGCCGTCCATGATGGCAACGCAGGAGTTCGTGGTCCCGAGGTCAATACCGATGACTTTGGCCATGTGTGTATCCCTTTACTTCAGGCGATGTTCCGGCAAGGACCCTTGCAAGCAGGCATCCCCACCCTGGATAGGCGACAGGTCTGGCGGCCTGAAGCCCGTGTGTGGCGTATATAGGCAGGGGTTTTCGGCCCTGCAACGGTCGCCGCGCGGGCAGACCCGTGAATCTTCTGCGATCATGTGCAAATTGCCGCTCTCCCCTCGCCTGGCGTCAGGGCGCGCCTAGCCGGCAGCAGCCGGACAGCCGTTCCTCCCGGCCGGACAGGCCAAGGAACAGGTCGACCGCAACGCCGTAGCCCCGGTCGGACATGCCGTCGGAACAGGCCGCCCCCGTCAGCACGGCAAGTCCATCGGGCAGGCCCACACCGGCGCCGGATGTCCCCGGCCCTGCCGGCCAAAGCCCGGTGATCGGCGCAGGGGCAGGCGACTGATCCTCGGGCGTAAGGAAGCGCGTTTCCTGGGCGAGGGGGTCGATTTCAAGCGACCAGAAGGGTTCGGTCCCCAGGCAGGTGAGGGGCGTTTGCAGCGCGCTCCACGCGGGGCCGGGCTCCCGCGCCAGGAACCGCAGCGAGGCATAGCCGGTGCCTTCCCCCGTGTTCACCAGTGCCCAGTTGCCCGACCGGCCCAGCACCTCGACCCCGTCCGCATCGGGGGCGAGCGCGCCCAGGATCGGCGCACCGGCATCGGGCCGGGCGCGGATATTCAGGACATCGTTCGCCGCCACGCCAGTCACCGCATAGAGCGCCGGGAACTCCTCTCCCCGCAGGGGCAGCGCAATCAGAAGGAAGACCAGCAGGAACCGGATCATCGACGTCTCTCCCAGCTGACCGAGGCATGCTGGCGGGTGAAGAACTCGGCCATCAGGCCGATCATCATGCAGACCAGCGCATAGTAGATGGCATAGTGGTAATCGGTATAGCGCGGGGTGTAGTTCAGGAAGATGAACCCCCGCGCCTGGTCGATGGTGTGAAACAGCGGGTTCCAGTCGAACCAGTTGCGTCGTTCCACCGGCAGGTTGTTGGCCAGCACCATCTTGCCCGAGGCAATGACATTGGCCCGCTGGTAGATCATCACGATGATCCGGACCGCCTCGGGCTGCCAGGGCTTTGCCGCCAGGAACACCATCCCGATTCCCACGCCCGAGAACCAGGACAGAAGGAACATCCCCAGCATCCCCACGGGTTCGTCGATGGTGATCGGATTCCAGGCCGCGTGGTAGATGAACAGGATCACCGCGGCCGAAAGCGTCTGCTGATAGAGCGACCCCAGCGCCGCCCCCATGATCGAGATGATCGGGTTCATCGGCGCGTGCATCATCATCGAAGAGGTCGGCCCGTCCGCGTGCGACACCGCCCCGATGGCCTTGATATGCGTCATGAACATGAACACGCCCGACATGACGTACAGCAGGAAATCGCCGCGCACCGCGATCCGGCGCATGCCGAACAGGCTCATCATGAAATACATGATCAGCAGCATGAGCAGCGCCTGCACGATCGACATCAAGAGGCCCAGCACCGCATTGTTGTGCGTCTTGCGCAGGTTTCGCACGGCGACATGATAGATCAGTTCCAGGGTTTCGAACCCCAGGACGAACCATGATCGATTGTACGCCTTGTGTCGGAACATCCGGGCCTTCTCCCTCGGGCGGCATCCTGCATCAGGAAATCTTGCCGTTCCGTTGACGGCGAAGGATAAGGGCCACGAAACCGTTGATCAATTCGCCGCAGGAGACGTCATGGATTTTGCCAAGGCAGTGCCGCTTTTCCGCCGACTGGCGCTGGAAGCGGGCGAACGCATCCTGCAGGTCTACCACGGGCCGGAGTTCGAGGTCCGCGCGAAGGGCGATGCCTCTCCGGTGACCGAGGCGGACGAGGCCGCCGATGCCGTCATCTCCGCCGGCCTTCGCACCGCCTTCCCGGACGTGCCGCTCATCACCGAGGAACAGGCTGCCTCGCACGCCCTGACCGCGCAGACCTTCTTCATCGTCGACCCGCTGGACGGCACCAAGGAGTTTGTCCAGCGCCGCGGCGATTTCACCGTGAACATTGCCTATGTCCAGGACGGCGTCCCCACCTTGGGCGTCGTCTACGCCCCGGCGAAAGAGCGGCTGTTCTACACCCTGCCAGACGGCACCGCGGTCGAGGAAACCGGCCCCTTCGGCCCCAGCCCCGGCGCGCTCACGCCGCTGAAGGTCTCTACCCCCGACAACGCCGCGCTGATGGTCGTCGCGTCCAAGTCGCACCGCGACCAGGCGACCGACGACTACATCGCCCGCTACGCCGTCCGCGACATGACCAGCGCCGGCTCCAGCCTGAAGTTCTGCCTTGTCGCCACGGGCGAGGCCGATCTCTACCCCCGCCTTGGCCGCACGATGGAATGGGACACTGCCGCCGGCGACGCCGTCCTGCGCGGCGCTGGCGGGCAGGTGGTGCGCTTCGACGACCACAAGCCGCTGGCCTATGGCAAGCCTGGTTGGGACAACCCCTTCTTCATCGCCTTCGCGCCGGGAGTGACGCTGAAATGACCACGCTCATCGCCATCCCGGCCCGCTATGCCTCGACCCGCTACCCCGGCAAGCCCCTTGTCACCCTGCGCGGTCCGGACGGCGAAAAGACCCTGATCCGCCGCAGCTGGGAGGCCGCGATGGCCGTGCGCGGCGCGGACCGGGTCGTCGTCGCCACCGATGACAGCCGCATCGCCGATCACGCGCAGGCCTTCGGCGCCGAGGTCGTGATGACCTCCTCAGACGCCCGGAACGGCACCGAACGCTGCGCCGAGGTGGCCGCGCAGCTTCCGGGCTTCGACATCGTGGTGAATCTGCAGGGCGACGCCCCCCTGACGCCCGCCTGGTTTGTCGAGGACCTGGTCGCGGGCCTGCAGGCAGACCCGCAGGCGCAGATCGCCACCCCGGTCCTGCGCTGCGACGGGCAGGCGCTGGCAGGCCTTCTGGCCGACCGCAAGGCCGGCCGCGTCGGCGGGACCACGGCGGTCTTCGACACCCGCCGCCACGCGCTCTACTTCTCCAAGGAGGTGATCCCCTTCACCGCCGCGCCTTACGCCCCCGAGGCCGCCACGCCGGTCTTCCACCACGTCGGCGTCTACGCCTACCGCCCCGCCGCGCTATCGGCCTACCCCTCCTGGCCGCTGGGCACGCTGGAGCAGCTTGAGGGTCTGGAGCAGCTCCGTTTCCTGGAAAACGGGCATCCCGTCCTTTGCGTCGAAGTCGAGGCCCGCGGACACCAGTTCTGGGAACTGAACAACCCTTCGGACGTTCAGATCATCGAACGGATGCTTTCCGCCCCAGCCGGGCAGGATCGCCGGACTTGACGGCAGCCGGGCCCCCGGCTTCGGATATGGTACAGTCGTTTTTTGATGCGAAAGGCCCCGCCTTGGGGCAGGTTACCAATATTGCCGCGGCGCTGCCCGCATAAGGTCAGATTCGGCTGCGAATGCATTGAAGCCCGAGCTATTGATCACGCCAGACGGGGTTAGGACGAGTCATGAAAACCAAGAAGATCACCAAAGCCGTATTTCCGGTTGCCGGGCTTGGCACGCGTTTCCTGCCCGCGACGAAGTCGATTCCCAAGGAAATCATGACGCTCGTCGACCGGCCGCTGATCCAGTATGCCATCGACGAGGCCCGCGCCGCCGGGATCAAGGAGTTCATCTTCGTCACCTCGCGCGGGAAATCCGCGCTTGAGGATTATTTCGACCACGCTCCGGAACTGGAATCCGAGCTGAAGAAGAAGAACAAGACCGACCTGCTGGACATCCTCAAGGACACCAACATGGATTCGGGCGCCATCGCCTATGTCCGGCAGAACCGGCCGATGGGCCTGGGCCATGCCGTCTGGTGCGCCCGCCGCCTGATCGGCAACGAACCCTTCGCCGTCCTGCTGCCCGACGACGTGATCGCCGCCGAAAAGCCTTGCCTGCAACAGATGGTCGAAGCCCATGCCGAGACCGGCGGCTGCATGGTCGCGGCGATGGAAGTCGCGCCGAAGAAGACCTCCAGCTACGGCGTCCTCGACATCGGCGAGGACATGGGGGCCATCGTCCGCGTCAAGGGCATGGTTGAAAAACCCGCGCCGCAGGACGCGCCGTCGAACCTTGCCGTGATCGGCCGCTACATCCTGACGCCGCAGGTGCTGACCAACCTGAACAAGATCAAGCAGGGCGCGGGCGGCGAGATCCAGCTGACCGATGCCATCGCGCAGGAGACGAAGAAGAAGGGCGGCGTCTATGGCCTGCGCTTCCGCGGCCAGCGGTACGACTGCGGCTCGAAGATCGGCTTCCTGCAGGCGACGGTGGCGTTCGGCCTGTCCCGCCCCGAGTTCGGGCAGGAGTTTGCCGACTTCCTGCACGAGATGGCGGCGATGCAGAAAGCCGCGCAATAGGTCGGGGAAAAGTCACGCGCCTGGCCGACCTGCCCCATGCCTGCCCCATCGGCACCCTGGAAGACGCCCCCGGCGGGCTGACCGGCGCGCTGCTGGCGCTGAAGCTTCGCACCCGGCGGCAGCGGCTGCTGTGGCGGGCGTTCCGCCGACGACACGAGCTTTCCCCGGTCCGCGACCTGACCGCACAGATCGCGGCGGACGATGTGCTCTGCTTCCTCTGCGTCCGCAACGAGGCCGCCCGCCTGCCGCATTTCCTGCGCCACCACCGGGCGCTGGGCGTGCGGCACTTCCTCGCGGTGGACAATGCCAGCACCGACGGCACCGCGGCGCTTCTGGGCGACCAGCCGGACGTCTCGCTGTGGCGGACGGATGCAAGCTACAAGGCCTCCCGCTTCGGGATGGACTGGCTCACCTGGCTGCAGATGCGGCACGGCCACGGCCATTGGTGCCTGACGCTGGATGCCGACGAACTGCTGATCTACCCCTACTGGCAGACCCGCCCGCTTGCGGCCCTGACCGATTGGCTTCAGGACCAGGGCCGCGACAGTTTTGGCGCGCTGACCGTGGACATGTATCCCGAAGGTCCGGTGTCCCAGGGGCAGGTGTCGCCCGAGGACGACCCGATCGCCCATCTCGCGTGGTTTGACGCGGGCAACTACCTTGTTCAGGTGCAGCCCCGGATGCGCAACCTGTGGATCCAGGGCGGCGTCCGGACGCGGGTCTTTTTCGCCGACCGCCCCCGTCGCGCGCCGACGCTGAACAAGATCCCGCTCGTCCGCTGGAACCGGCGCCATGCCTATGTGAACTCCACCCACGCGCTGCTGCCGCCGCGGCTGAACCAGGTCTATGCCACCGACGGGGGCGAGCTGACCTCGGGCGTGCTCTTGCACACGAAGTTCTTGCCGGGCATCGCCGAACGTTCCGCCGAGGAAAAAGCCCGCGCCCAGCATTTCGGCAATGCCGAACAATACGCAGCCTACTACGACCATTTGGTAGAAAGCCCCGTCTTGCATACTAGGGCTTCGACCCGTTACACCGGATGGCGACAGATGGAGGCACTTGGCCTCCTGTCACGGGGTGGTTGGGTTTGAGTGGTTCGGGGGGGAGTTTCCGGCCGACCGGGTGGGTCAGGACATGGGCTTGATCGCGCTCGCCCGCCTGCGCGCCAGGCGCAGGTACCTGCTTGCCCGGGCCTTTCGCCGTCGCCGCCAGCTTGTCCCGGTTGCTGACCGGACGTCCACCCTCCCCCTGCAGCCGATCCTCCTGTTCTCGACCATCCGGAACGAACGCATCCGCCTGCCGTACTTCCTGTCCTATTACCGTCGCCTTGGCATCGACCACTTCCTGATCGTGGACAACGGCTCGGACGACGGTTCGCGCGAATACCTTGCCGATCAGCCCGACGTCTCGGTCTGGTCCGCCACGGCCGGCTACAGGCAGTCGCGCTTCGGCATGGACTGGATGATGCACCTCCTGCGCCGCCACGGGCATGGGCGCTGGTGCCTGACCGTCGACGTGGACGAGTTCCTCGTCTACCCCTTCTGCGAGACCCGCCCCCTCCGGGCCCTGACCGACTGGCTCGACAGCGCCGAGACGCCCAGCTTCGCGGCCATGATGCTGGACATGTATCCCAAGGGCGCGATGCATGAACAACCCTACCGCGAGGGCCAGAACCCGTTCGAGATCGCCCAGTATTTCGACAGCGGCAACTACGTCATCAGCCGCAATCCCCTCTACCGCAACCTCTGGATCCAGGGCGGCCCCCGCGCCCGGCTGTTCTTCACCGACCGGCCCCACCGCGCCCCCGCGATGAACAAGACCCCGCTGGTCAGGTGGGACCGGTCCTACGCCTATGTCTCGTCGACCCACATGCTGCTGCCCCGCCGGCTGAATCTGGTCTACGACGACCAGGGCGGCGAGAAGCCCTCGGGCGTCCTGCTCCACGCCAAGTTCCTTGACACCTTCGCCGCCAAGGCCGCCGAGGAACTCGCCCGCGGCCAGCACTATGCCGAAAGCCACGAATACCGCGCCTACCGCGAGGGGATCAGCCGCGAACGCGATCTCTGGTGCAACTGGAGCGAGAAGTACGTCAACTGGAGACAACTGGAAGTCCTGGGCCTGATGTCGAAAGGAAACTGGGCGTGACGCTGGGGGTGGTCATGCTGTGCCACACGGCGCTGGAGCGAGCCGCGCAACTGGCGCGCCACTGGGCCGAGCACGGCTGTCCGGTCGTCCTCCACGTCGATGCCCGGACGCCAGAGGCACAGGTCGACAGGCTGCATGCGGCGCTGAAGGACCTGCCCGACATCCGCTTCATCCCCCGGCTCCCCTGCGAATGGGGGACGTTCGGGATGGTCCAGGCCACGCTGGACGCCTCGACCCGGATGCTGGCCGACTTCCCGCAAGTCACCCATGTCCTCCTCGCGTCCGGTTCCTGCCTTCCGATCAAGCCGGTGCGCGCCCTGCAGGACCATCTTGCCGCCCACCCGACCACCGACTTCATCGAAAGCGTCACCACCGCCGATGTCGGCTGGACCATCGGCGGGCTGAACGAGGAACGCTTCACGCTGCGCTTCCCGTTCAACTGGAAGCGCCAGCGCCGGCTCTTCGACGGATACGTCAACCTGCAGCGGGCGCTCGGCTTTCGCCGCGAGCTCCCGCAGGGGCTGACCCCGCACCTCGGCAGCCAGTGGTGGTGCCTGACCCGCCCCACGCTGCAGGCGATCCTGACCCACCCCGACCGCCCCCGGTTGGACCGCTACTTCCGCCGGGTGTGGATCCCCGACGAAAGCTATTTCCAAAGCCTGGTCCGCCAGGTCTCGACCCGGATCGAAAGCCGGTCGCTGACGCTGTCGAAGTTCGACTACCAGGGCCGGCCCTACATCTTCTACGACGACCACCTGCACCTTTTGCGCCAGGCCGACGCCTTCGTCGCCCGCAAGGCCTGGCCCCAGGCTGATCTGCTGTATCGCACCTTCCTCACCCCGGACGGAGACCGCGCGTTTGCCTCCGAACCCAGCCCGGGCAAGATCAACCGCCTCTTCGCCAAGGCCGTCGAACGCCGAGTGAAGGGACGCCCCGGCCTTTACATGCAAAGCCGGTTCCCGAACCGCGCCCGGGGCGGCACCCTGTCGGCCGCGCCCTACGGCGTGTTTTCGGGGTTTTCCGCGCTGTTCCCCGATTTCCAGCCCTGGCTTTCGCGCGCGCTGGATGCCAGGGTCCACGGCCATCTCTTCGCCTTCGACCGGGTCCAGTTCGCGGGCGACGAACCCGTGTTCAAGGGCGGGCTGTCCGACAGCCCGACGCTGCGCGACTACAACCCGCGCAGCTTCCTGGCCAACCTGATCTGGAACACGCGCGGCGAAACCCAGTGCTTCCAGTTCGGCCCCGAGGACGAACAGGCCATCGCGCCGACGCTCGCCGCGGACCCCAATGCCTCGATCTTCGTGATTACCGGCGCTTTCGCCATTCCCCTCTGGCAGTCCGGGCGCAGCGCCGCCGAGGTCCGCGCCGAAGCTGCCCGCCTGCAAAAGGTGGAAAGCGATTTCGTCCACCTGCTGAACCGGCCCGAGACCAAGGCCCGCACCCGGCTCTGGTCGCTGGCCGAGTTCATCGAGAACCCGACCGAACCGCTGGAGCAGCTGGTCGATCTGCTTCACCCGCGCGCCGCGCACCGCGTGGGCGCCCTGCCGCAACTGGTCAACCTGACCGGCTTCGGGTCCTTCCTGCAAGACCTGCGCAACCAGGGGATGGCGCCGGTCCTGATGGGCGATTTCCCCTCGGACGCCGAGCTGTCGCAGCCCTCGCCCCCCTTTGCCCGGCCGCGCGTCGTCAGATGACCCGCTTCCACTCCTTCGTCCTCTTCGCCGAGATGCGCACCGGCTCGAACCTGCTGGAAGCGAACCTGAACGCGCTGCCCGGCGTCCACAGCCACGGCGAGGTGTTCAACCGCTACATCCTTGGCAAGAAGGACCGGACCGAGCTCTTCGGCCTCACGATGGCGGACCGCGACCGCGACCCCCTCCTGCTCTTGCGCAAGCTGCGCGAGGAAACCGATGGCCTGCCCGGCTTTCGTTTCTTCCACGACCACGACCTGCGCATCCTGGACGAGGTGCTGCCCGATCCCGGCTGTGCCAAGATCATCCTGACGCGCAACCCACTGGAAAGCTATGTCTCCTGGAAGATCGCCCAGGCGACCGACCAGTGGAAGCTGACCAACCCCAAGCGGCTGAAGACCGCGAAGGTCCGCTTCGACGTGTCAGAGTTCCTGCAACACCTGCAGGACATCCAGGCCTTCCAGCTTCTGCTTCTGAACGCTTTGCAGACCACCGGCCAGACCGCCTTTTACCTTGATTACGACGACCTCGGCTCGCTTGACGTGCTCAACGGGCTGGCGGCCTTTCTCGGCGTCGAGGGACGGTTGAAGGCGCTGGACGATACGCTGAAGAAGCAGAACCCGGGGCCGCTGGAAGACAAGCTGGAAAACCCCGATGCCCTGGCCGAGGCCGCCGCCGCCGTCGACGTCTTCAACCTGGGCCGCACCCCCAGTTTCGAACCCCGCCGCGCCGCCGGGATTCCCACGGCGATGGCCTGCGACGCGGGCCTCTTGTTCTTCCCGATCCGCTCCGGCCCGGACGCCGTGATCCGCGACTGGTTCGCCGCGCTCGGTGGCGCGACCCAGGGGTTCGAGCAGAAGTCGCTCCGCCAATGGAAGCGCAGGCACCCCGGCCACCGCAGCTTCACCGTCCTGCGCCACCCACTGTTGCGCGCCCATGCCGCCTTCCGCCGCAAGATCGTGCAGGCCGAGGCGCCGGACCTGCGCCGCATCCTGATCAACGGTTTCCTGGCCGAGCTTCAGCCGCCGGGCGAACCCTTCGCCAGCCCCGCAGCCGAACGCGCGGCTTTCCTCATCTTCCTGCAATATTGCCGCCTGGCGCTGGGCGGCCAGACCGGCACCCGTGTCGACCCCGCCCTTGCCAGCCAGACCGCGCTGGTGCAGGGCTTCGCCAGCTTCCAGCCCCTCGACCACCTCCTGCGCGAGGATCGCCTTGCGGAGGGCCTCGGCGCGCTGGCCGCCGAAAGGGGCGTTTCTCCGCCGCGTGTCACCGACGATACCGCCGTGGCCGCGCTGCTGTCGATCTGGGACGAAACGCTGGAATTCGCCGCCGCCGAAGCCTACGCCCGCGACTACATGGGCTTCGGATTCACCCGGTGGAAAGCCTGACCCGCCCCAAGGTCCTTGCTCTTTTCCCAAATACTCCCGCCGGAGGCTCCGCCCGGTGGGACGGAAAGAACGTCAACAAATCCTTGACGCCCGCGACGAAGCCGTTGATTTTCCTGGATATCGCGCCCCTGTCCACGGTGGACAGGTTCAAGCCGCCTGCGGCGCCCGGCTTTCGGTCAGGATCGCATACAGCTTCGCCGGGTCCGAATTGGCCCGCAGCTTCGCCACCACCGCCGGGTCCCGCATCGTCCGGCTGACCAGCGCCAGCGCCTTCAGATGGTCCACCCCTGAATCCTTCGGGGCGAACAGCCCGAAGACCAGGTCCACGGGCTGCCGGTCGACGCTGTCATAGTCCAGGGGCTTCTCCAGCCGCAGGAAGACGCCGATGATCCCCTTCAGGTCCTCAAGCCGCGCATGGGGCAGGGCGATGCCATGCCCCACGCCGGTCGGACCCAGCGACTCGCGCTCTTGCAGGCCATCGATCGCCGCCGCCCCGCTCAGCCCGTAGGCCTGCGCCGCGATTTCGCCCAGCTCCTGAAACAGCCGCTTCTTGGAGGTGAACTGCCCGACCACCCGAACGGCGCCTGGCACAAGTAGCTTCGAAAGTTCCATGAGGTGGCGATGTTCCTGCGCGGGCGCGCGGCGCGCGTTACTTGCTGTTGCGGGGATCGATCCAGCCAATGTTCCCGTCTTCCCGACGGTACACGACGTTCACGCCCCCATGACCTTCGTTCCGGAACACCAGCATCTTCTGCCCCGCCAGCTCCATCTGCATCACGGCCTCGCCCACGGTGATCGAAGGGATCTTCGTCTCCATCTCGGCGATGACCACGGGCTGCAGGCTTTCGGGTTCAGCGTCCTCGGTGTCCTCGTTCGCGGCGAGGATATACGAGGACGCCCCGCCGAATTCAACAGGCTCCGACCGGTTCGAGTGGTGGTTGCGGATCCGCCGCTTGTAGCGCCGCAGCTGCTTGTCCATCTTCTCTCGGCAGGATTCGAAGGCGGCATAGATCTCGGGCGCGTGGCCCTTGGCCTGGGCGGTCAGCCCCGTGGACAGGTGGATCACTGCTTCGCAGACATGTTCGTACGCAGATTTCGAGAAGACAACGACACATTCGGTCGGGCGCTGGGCGTATTTCTCTACCACCTCGCCCATTTCAGCCTTCACATGAGTCTGAAGAGCCTCACCGACGTCGATCTGTTTCCCACTGATCTGAAAGCGCATGGCCACTCCTTTCACATGCTTCCGGCGCAATTCGGGGCCAGCCCAGAGGGCCTGACCCCTAAAAGAGAGATGGAGGGGACGTTGCGTCACGCAAGGACTGCCGACTGAACTCTTTTCGGCACGACGGGTCAAACCGGGGGCAAATGACGCACGCATTACGGGTAATTGGCGCACCCCCGCGCCCCCTTGTCAACCGAATCGTGCCGCCAGTATCAGACGATACGGAAGTTCTCGCCCAGGTAGACGCGGCGCACGGTTTCGTCGCGCACGACCTCGTCCGTGGTGCCGGACATGAGGACCTTGCCATCGTGCAGGATGTAGGCGCGGTCCACGATCTCCAGCGTCTCGCGGACGTTGTGATCGGTGATCAGCACTCCGATCCCCCGGCTTTTCAGGTCATGCACCAGATGGCGGATTTCCCCCACCGCGATGGGGTCCACGCCCGCGAAGGGTTCGTCCAGAAGCAGATACTTCGGGTCGGCCGCCAGGCAGCGTGCGATCTCGACCCGCCGCCGCTCACCGCCCGACAGGGCCAGCGCCGGGGTCCGCCGCAGATGGGTGATCGAGAATTCCGACAGCAACTCTTCCAACCGCTCGCGCCGCTTGTGGCGGTCGGGCTGGACGATCTCGAGCACGGCGAGGATGTTGTCCTCGACCGACAGGCCGCGGAAGATCGATACCTCCTGCGGCAGATACCCGATCCCCAGCCGCGCGCGGCGGTACATCGGCAATGCGGTCACGTCCTTGCCATCGATCAGCACCTGCCCGCCCTCGGGCATCACCAGCCCCGCGATCGAATAGAAGCACGTCGTCTTGCCCGACCCGTTCGGTCCCAGCAGCGCCACCACCTCGCCCCGGTGCAGCGTCATCGACACATCCCGGATCACCGGCCGCTTCTTGTAGCTTTTTCGCAAGCTACGAATCTGCAGCCCGGCCTGGCCGTCCGTCACCGTCAGTTCCGGCGGCATCAGTTGCCCCCCGGCTGGAAGGTCGTGGTCACCCGCCCTTCCATCACCCCGGTCCCGTCCTTGAGGTTGATGGTCAGCTTCTGCCCCGCCATCGCCGAGCCGCCTTGCGTCAGCAGCACGTCGCCCGACAGCACGATGACCCCGGAGTCGATGGTATAGACCGCCTCCATTGCCTCGGCCGCGTCGCCAAGGTTCGTTACCGTCACCCCGCCCGAGGCGATCAGGCTTTCGATCTGGCTCTGCTCGGCCCCGTAGCTGACCTTCACCTCGCCCGCGGCCAGCTTCATCTCACCCTGGGTCACGACAACGTTCCCGGTGAACACCGCAGTCCCGTCGGCATTGTTCACCGCAAGCTGGTCGGCCGTCACCTGCACCGGCTGCGTGGTGTCCTGATTCAGGTCGCCAAAGGCGATCTTCTGCTGCGCCTCGGCGACTGCGGCCGAAAGCGAAAGAGTCAGGACCAGAAAACCAAGCCGAAATGCCATGCGTCGAACCTCTGCAGCCGTCTCAGCTGCCCGGTTGGTATACCAGCCGGACGCCGCCGTTGAAAACCAGAACATAACCGCCCGGGGTCCGGCTGTCCTGACTTAACACCATGCCATCGGCCCGGATCTCTCCCGCAGGCCCCGTCGCCACGACCTCTGACCGGCTTTCCAGCCCCGTCCGGTCCAGCTTCGCGGCGACTTCCGCCGTTTCCAGCCGGTAGCCGGTCGAGGTCGTCAGCGTCACCCCGCCCGACAGCAGCAACTGTCGCAAGCTGTCATCCATCCGCGCATCGGCCGCAAGCAGCTCGGTCGTGCCGCCGTCCGGGGTGGCAAGGTCCAGCCGAAGCCCCGCCGCCCGGGCCGGGGAGCCCTCGGCTGCCGGGCGGGCCTCATCGGCGGTCAGCGTCAGCGAGGCACCGTCCTCGGTCGTCCCGGCATAGGTTGGCGCAGTCATCCGGGGCTCGCGCGCCAGATCCTCGACATCGACCTCGGCATAGGGCAGGGCGGCCTCGGGGTCGATCCGGCGCGCCACCAGGAACAGCGTCGACAGGATTGCCAGGGCGGTCAGCGGCAGGACCACCTTCAGCCAGCCCACCACGCGCGTATGCCGGTCGGCGCGCGCCACCTCAGACGACACCTGCCCGCAGGCAGTCATGCACGTGGAGGATACCGATCGGGGTGCGGGTCTGGGGCGCAGTCACCAGAAGGCAGGTGATCTTGCGATCGTTCATCAGTGCCAGCGCCTCGCCCGCCAGGGCCTCGGGGCCGATGGTGCGCGGGTTCGCTGTCATCACCTCGCCCGCGCGGTGGGTCAAAAGCCCGTCCAGATGCCGCCGCAGGTCCCCATCGGTGATGATCCCGGCCAGGTCGCCCTGCGGATCGGTCACCCCCACGACGCCAAAGCCGCGCCGCGTGATTTCCAGCAGGGCTTCCCCCATCGGCAGATCCGTGGGCACCAGCGGCGGGTCCTTGTGCATCAGGTCCTGTACCTTCAGAAGCCGCGCCCCCAGCTTGCCACCGGGGTGGAACATGCGGAAATGGTCGGGCGTGAAGGCGCGATGCTCCATCAACGCGATGGCCAGCGCATCGCCCAAGGCCAGAGTCATGGTGGTCGAGGTCGTCGGCACGATCCCCGTCTCGCAGGCTTCCGGCACCTGGGGCAGCAAGAGGCCCACGGTCGCCTGCCGCATCAGGGTCGATCCCGCGCGGCCAGAGATTCCGACCATCGGGATGCCGAACCGCTTGGCATGGGCCAGGATGTCGGCGATCTCGGGCGTTTCGCCGGAGTTCGACAGCACGATCAGCACGTCGCCCTGCGCCACCATGCCAAGGTCGCCGTGGCTGGCCTCGGCCGGGTGGACGAAATGCGCGGGCGTGCCCGTGCTGGCGAAAGTCGCAGCGATCTTGCGCGCAATATGGCCGGACTTGCCCATGCCCGAGACGATGACCCGCCCCTTCGCGGCCATCAGAAGGCTCACCGCCCTGCCGAAGCTGTCGTCCAGCGCCTCGGCCAGGGTGTCCAGCGCGCCTGCCTCGCGGCGGATCACCCGGCGGCCGGTTGTCAGGAAATCAGTGGAGGAAGATGTCATTGGTGTCTTCCCAGCCCAGAAGGTCCAGCTCGGCCCGGGTTGGCAGGAAGGCGAACAGGCGCTGCGCCAGGTCCAGCCGATCCTCGCGGATCAGCCGGGCCTCCAGTTCCGCCTTCAGCTTGTGCAGATACAGCACGTCCGAGGCCGCGTAGTCCTTTTGCGCGTCGGTCAGCACTTCGGCGCCCCAGTCGCTGGTCTGCTGCTGCTTCGACACGTCGACGCCGACAAGGTCGGCCAGCAGGTATTTCAGCCCGTGCCGGTCGGTGAAGGTGCGGACGAGTTTCGAGGCAATCTTGGTGCACCAGACGGGGGCCGTGGTGACCCCGAACGCCTTCTTCATCACCGCGATGTCGAAGCGGCCATAGTGGAACAGCTTCAACGTCGCGGGGTCTGCCAGCAGCCGCTCGAGGTTCGGAGCGCGCGTCTGGCCCTTGGCGATCTGCACCAGATGCGCATCGCCGGTGCCATCCGACAGCTGCACCACGCACAGCCGGTCGCGGCGCGGGTCCAAACCCATCGTCTCGGTGTCGATGGCGACGACGGGGCCAAGGGTCAGGCCGTCAGGAAGGTCGGATTGGTGCAGATGGATGGCCAAGGGGATGCTCTTTGTGTCGAATGCAGATCCCGGATTACGCTTGACGCTCCGAAGGGTCAACTCTGGCCCGCCGATGCCTGCACAGGGCCGCTTGTCAGCTTTCTTGGGCCGCTCTCCGCGTGACAGGTCCGCGCGCATCGCGATGTCGTGCTGCGGCTCTCCCGCCCCTGCGCCCTGACCGGGGTTGACCCCGTAGCGGCACGGCTTCCCGTCCTGGGGCCCGCACTGGAGGCTTCCGCTCATGTGGCTTGCATCGGGCCGAGTCCCGCCCGGCCCCCGGCTTGTGCAGTCAGGGCCCCGGCCCCCACCCTGCGCCCCTCTCGCGGCGGGGAAGAGGATCAGGGTGGGGCGATGCGGCACGTGGGTTAAGAAACCCCGAACGTTCCCAGCCAAGTCCTTGATTCCATAAGGCTCCGGAAACTGTCCACGCCGGACGCCGGGTCAGTTGACGACAAACTCCGCGTGCAGCGCCCCGGCCGCGTTGATGCTTTTCAGGATGTCGATCATGTCGTGCGGCGCCACCCCCAGCGCGTTCAACCCAGCCACGACCTGCGCAAGATCGGTCCCGCCCTGCACTTCGGCCAGCCCCGTCCCGTCCTTCCCGATCGAGGCGTTCGACCGCGGCACCACCACCGTCTCACCCTCGGCGAAGGGGTTCGGCTGCACCACCAGCGGGCTTTCCTCGACCCGCAGCGTCAGGTTGCCTTGGGCCACCGCGACCCGGCTGATCCGCACGTCAGCCCCCATCACGATCGTCCCAGATCGCTGGTCCACCACCACCCGCGCCCGCGTCTCGGGTTCGACCAGAACCCCCTCCAGCCGCGCGAGCACATGGGCGGGAGACCGCATCCCCGTCGCCCCGATGTCGACCGCAACGGTCCCCGCATCGGTCATCTCGGCCACGCGCGCCCCGAATTCGGCGTTCACGGCCTGCTCGATCCGCGAGGCCGTCGTAAAATCCGCCGACTTCAGCGCCAGCCGCAGAGTTGGGAGGCCCGCGAAATCGAACTCCACCTCCCGCTCGACCCGTGCGCCCGAGGGGATGACCCCCGCCGTCGGCACGCCTTGCGTCACGCGCGCCGCATCGCCCTCGGCCACGACACCGCCCGCGATGATCGTCCCCTGCGCCACCGCATAGATCTGCCCGTCGGCACCGTTGAGAGGCGTCATCACCAGCGTCCCGCCCAGCAGGCTTTTCGCATCCCCGATGGCCGAGACCGTCACGTCGATCCGCCCGCCTGCCCTCGCAAAGGGTGGCAACTGGGCCGTCACGAAGACCGCAGCCACGTTCTTTGGCCGGAACTCCTCGCCGGTCACATTGGCGCCCAGCCGCTCCAGCAGGTTTGCCATGATCTCTTCGGTGAAAGGCGCGTTCCGCAGACCGTCGCCGGTCCCGTTCAGGCCCACCACCAGGCCATAACCGACCAGATCGTTGCCGCGCACGCCGTCGAACTCGACCAGGTCCTTGATCCGGATCGGCTCGGCCAGCGCGGCGCTGACAGTCAGGATCAGCGCCAGAAGGAAACGGATCATCGCAGATACTCCGCAAGGTTCAGCCGCGAGACGCGGGCAGTGACGAGGTAGAGGGACTCAAGCTGCGCCCGGACATTCTCCAGCCGGGTGGCGGCTTCGTAGGGGTCGACAGAGCCGATGTCCGACCGGAGGATGCCCAGCGATGTTTCCTCGGCCGCGTTCCTGCTGCGGGCGCTTTCGACCTGCGCCTCGACCGTGCCGATCCGGGCGGCCAGCGTGATCCGCGCGTCCTCGGTCCGATGGAGCGTCTGGCCCGCGATCTGGGCAAGGCGGGCGCGTTCCTCGCTGTTGCCGGCCAGCACGCCCCGGTCCAGAAGTGCCGCCATCGCAAAGCCCGCAAGCGTATCACGGATCGCCGGATCCATGGCTGTGGTCGAGAGATCGGCCGCCTCTCCCGCGGCGACGGGTACGGCAGTCAGCGGCGGGCCGCCCTGGTAGAAGCTGCCGAAGCCAAGGGGATCTGCGAACCAGCCGTTGACCGCGGCCTCGACCTGACCCGCCGTCGTTGCTCCGGCCGCCGCCGTCTCCAGCGCGGCCAGCAGGGCATCGGACCCGCCCAGGGGAACCGCATCCGTCGCCACGCCGGAAAACACCGCGCGACCCGAGGCTTGCGTGTTGAGCAACCCCACGGCCGAGGCCAGCCGCCCCCGGGCGTCGGCCGCGGTTGCGCTGACCTGCGCAGGCGTCGGAAAATCGCGCGAGCCCATCAGGGTCATGGTGATCCCCGAGGCCAGGTCCGACAGGCCTGCCACAGCAGACTGCTGTGCGGCGGCCTGGAAGGCGGCGTCGGTGGCATTGGTGCGGAAGGCCGCAAGCCGCGCTAGGCTTGCGTCCACGGCCAGAAGCGGGGTCACGTCTCCGCGCAAGGCCTGGCCGATGTCCGCGGGCCGGCCGGTCGTCACTTCCTGCGCCGCGCGTTGTACTTGGCCGCGCAGGTCGGCACCCTGGCGGGCCAGAATGTTTGTCATGCTCGCGTCGCCAACCGAGACCCGCATCATCCGTCAAGCCTTATGAGAGTGTCGATCATCTCGGCCACCGCCTGGATCACCTTGGCATTGGCCGCATAGTTCTTCTCGATCACCAGAAGGGCCTGCATCTCCTGGTCGGTATCGATGCCATCCTGCGCTTCAAGGTCGGTCAGCGCGGTCAGGCGTGCGGCCGAGAAGCTTTGGTCCGACTGCGCCGAGAGCCGCTGGGCCGAGCTGTCCGCCAGAATGTCCGCGGTCAGCATGGAAAAGCTGCGGTTGCCCCCGGCAAATCCGGCAGAAGACAGCGGTCGGACCGCCGTAAGGGCGGCGTGCAGTCCGTTCAGCAGCGTGCCGTTGCCCGGTGGACCTTCGGTTGCAGAGCCGAGTCCGTCGCGAATCCGGAACAGCGCACCGCCCTGTCCCGGGTCGGCGGCGGCGTTGAGCCGCAACCGACCGGCGAGCCCGACTTCGTTCAGCGGGTCGAAGGCGGCGCCGGCATCGGTGAACAGCCCCGCATCGCCGGGGGCGAGCGTCGGGTCCAGACCCGAGAGCCGCTCGACCATGTCGCGTGCGGCGGCATCGAGACTGGCCTGGGCACCCACCGCCAACTCGTCCCGGACGGCAAACAGTGCGCCCAGCGTCCCGCCCAGGATCGGACTGGACGACCCCGCGGTGTCGACCGGGCGACCGTTGATGGTGATGCCGGACAACCCGCCAAGCGCCTGGGTCATTTCGGGCGTGACAGTGTGCACCGGCGTGAAGCCGATCACCGCCGCCGAGCTTTCCAGAAGCGGGACGCCGCCGGTCGTGTAAAGCGCGATCTGGTCCAGGTCGCGCGGAATCTCGCGTACCGGGACAATGGTCGAAATCTGGTCAACCAGCCGCTGCCGTTCATCCAGAAGTGCCGAGATGTCTCGACCGGCGCCGCTGAAGGACCGCAGATTGACGTTCAGCTCCTGCAGTTGCTGCAGGGTTGAGTTCAGGCGGCCCACCTCTTCGCCGATCTGGCGGTCGGCCGCGGCGCGCGCGGTCTGGATCTCGGACGTGGCGCTCGCGAAACCCGCCATCAGCGACCTTGCCGTCGTCGCCACGCTGGTCAGCCGTGCCTGCGACTCGGGCCGTCCCGCAGCCTCGATCAGCGCCTGATCGAAGGCGGCCACCCGTGCGGACAGCGACGAGGGATTGTCGGCGGCCCCCAGGGCCTGCTCCACCCGCTTGAGGAATTCGGCCCGGACGTCCCGGTCGCCGTTCCCGGCCTGTGCCAGCCGCCGCTCGCCCAGCAGATAGCGGTCGACGTCGCGCGTCACGCCCAGCACCTGAACGCCCTGCCCCTGGCCGGCAAGCACCGCCGAACTCAGGCTCACCTGGCGCCGGGCATAGCCGGGCGTGGTGGCATTGGCCACGTTCGACGACAGGATCTCGGCCTGGCGCGAGGTGGCCGACAGCCCCGACAGGGCACCGGCGAGGGCTGAGGTGACGCTCATCGCCTATCACCGCTTGATGTTGGTGGTTTCCTGCAACATCTCGTCCACCGTCTGGATCACCTTGGCGTTCGACGAATAGGCGCGCTGGGTCTGGATCAGGCTGGTCAGCTCGGCCGCGACGTCGGTCTTTGACCCTTCCCGCGTGTAGCCCTGGATCGAACCCGTGGGGCCCGAGCCGGCATCCCAAAGGAAGAACGACCCGGAATCGGGCGAGACCTGGTAGGTCTGGTTCGAAAGGGACAGCAGTCCGTTGGGGTTCGGCACGTCGACCAGGGGGATCTGGTAGAGCCGCCGGGTAAAGCCGGTATCGTAGGTGGCGTTGACATAGCCCTTCTCGTCGACCTCGACTGTCGTGAGGTTGCCGACGGGCGAGCCGTTCTTGGTGATCGACACCGGCGCGAAGTTGTCGGACAGCTGGGTCAGCCCGTTGGGGCTGCCGATGCGCCCGATGCCCACCTCCAGCGGCCCACCCGCCACGGTCAGCGCCAGCGTCCCGTCCGCCGGATCGTAGGCCCCGCCCGACAGGACGGTGACCGAGGACAAGGTGCCACCGGCCCCGCGGGAGTTGTCGAAGGTCAGCTCGTATTCGCCGATCACGGCGTTGTTCGATGCCGAATCGCGGATCTGCATCGTCCACTGGTTTGACGAGCCCGAGGCGGGAACCATCGGAACGAAGGTGATTTCCAGCGCCTCGGACGTCCCGAGATTGCCGAAATATTCCACCGACAGCGTGGGCGGCGTCCCGGTTGACCCTGCGGCGGTGTAGGTCGCAGGCAGATTCACGCCAAGGTTCATCACGGTGGTCGGGTCGCCTGCCGTCTGGTTCGCGTTGATCACAATCGGCACCAGGCCCGAGATCGTGTCCCGCGGATTGGACGGGATCGTCCCGTCCGCGTTCGCGGCCCAGCCCAGCAGGACAAGTCCCGAATCGGTCTTCAGCACGCCGTCCGCATCGGTGCGGAAGCTGCCGGTCCGGGTCATCAGCAGTGGTGTGTCCGAAAGCGCATTGCCCAACGACACTTCGTTGATCACCGGAAACATCCCGCGGCCCGAGATGGCGAGGTCCAGCGGATTGCCGGTGCCCACCAGATCGCCGCGTTCGTCGATAAGCCTGACGGTCGAGGCCCGGACCCCCCCTGCAGAATAGGTCCCCGACCCGCGCGAGGAGGTGATGACCATGCTGGTAAAGTCGGTTGAGGCCCGCTTGTAACCGTAGGTGCCCGAGTTCGCGATGTTGTCCGAAATCGAGGCCAGCTTGGTGGCATTGGCATTGAGGCCCGCCACGCCCGCGCTGAGCGAAGAGGAAATCGTCATGGAAAGCGCCTTTCTGCAGCTTCGATTCCTGTAGGACCGAACCTGCAGCACGGCGTCTTAACATCGCCCTAACGCCTAAAAGTCGAATGATTATCGATCGCGGCGGAGAAGGATTACCTCGATCCGGTTGTTCCGCTCGGCTGACGGGTCCGACACGGCCGGCTTGCGATCGGCATAGCCCGAGATGCGCTGCATGCGCGCCTCGTCGATCCCGGCATCCTCCAGCAGGACGCGGGTGCGCTGGGCGCGCAGGGCCGACAGGTCCCAGACCGGATTGTCGATCAGCGTGACCGGATGGGCCCGCAGATGACCCGAAACCGCGATCTCGTTCGTGGTCAGGTTCAGCACCTCGGCCAGCAGGTCGGTCAGCGCACGGGCCACCGGGGTTGGCTGGTCCGTATCCGCATCGAAGAGCGGCGCGTCAGGCAGATCGAAGATCTCGATCACCAGGCCCTCGTCGGTGACCTTGGTCACCACGTGGCGCATCAGCCGTTCCATCGTGTTGCTTTCGCCGCCCCGCGCGACCAACGCCTTTTCGACATCCTGCAGCTCGGAATGTCCCGACCCCTCGCCGGCCATGCCCTTGCCCGTATCCTCGCCCGCATCCTCGGCAGAGCTCGCCGCGGTCTTGCGGTCCATGGCGCCCGTTCCGGTATAGGCCATCGTTTCCTCGGCAAAGACGCTGTCGCCGCCAAAGGCACCATCCCCGCCGCCCGAGATGCGGTTCACCGGGATCGTCGGATTGAAATAGTCCGAGATCCCTTTCCGTTGCTTTTCCGTCGTCGCGTTCAGCAGCCACATCAAGAGGAAGAACGCCATCATGGCGGTCACGAAGTCGGCGTAGGCGACTTTCCATGCCCCGCCGTGGTGGCCCCCGCCACCGACAACCTTCTTCCGCTTGATGATGACTGGCGCCGCATTGCTTTGCGCAGCCATCCACATCACCCAAGCCATACACCCGGGAACAGGGATAGCAGATTCAGACTTTACGCCCGCTTAACCGTTTGTGTTTTAGGCAATTTTCACAATCCCGCCACGGCCTGCGGGTCAGCGAAGGGCCGCCCGCCAGGCTGCAAGTGTCGCCTTGGTGGCATCGCCCTCGACCACGCCCAACAGGACCGACGGGCCGATCCGGGCGCAGAGGATGCTGTGGCCCTCCAGCAGGGTGGCGCCCAGCATCATGCAGATCGGATCGCCCGGCGCGGCGGAGAGCGTGTCGAGCTGGCTCTCCAGCGCCTCGCCTTCGTCGTCCAGGAACCCCTGCAGGTGCGAAACCATCTCGTCCGGGCCGGCCGTCCTGCCGTCCTCGCTGCCGCCCGCAATCAGCCAGGCCACCAGGCCGGGCCCCATCGCCGCCGCAAAGCCCGACAGGCCTGCCCCGGTGGCCGCAATTTCCTCCAGCGGCGGGACCACGACTTCGGCAACGGCCGGCTCTTCGTCGGGGCCGGTGGCGTTCAGCTCGATCAGGACAAGGTCGGCCAACAGCGCGACCGGAAGGCCGACGCTCACCTCCTCGCCGCCGCGGCCGATGGGGCCAGAGGTGACGCGAAGCTCATGCCGGGGGGCGGCGACGGCCTGAAGAAGCTTGATCAGGGCGTCCTTGTGCTCATCCTCAAGCGCCTCGAGCCCCAGGCAGCTTTCGGCTCCCGGAAGGCCCTGAGCATCCGTCAGCCGCAGCACCCGACGGCCCGACACATCCAGCGTCAGGCTTGGCCCGGCCGAGGAGTCGAAGCGCAAGGATCGACCAAGCATCGTCTCGTTCGCCGCGCGCAGCAGCTGGGCCAGCGGGTTGCGGTCGGTCACCTCGGCAATCACGCGACCGCCGCCCGGCACGATGCGGGACGTCGCCTGCAGGCTCTGCAGACGCGCGAGGATAGGAAGCGTGCCCCTGTTCAACGGTTTGCCGGACCCCCGTCACCCACCATGGGTGATGCTCTCAAGCGTATCGCGGATTTTGGCAACAAATGCAGGAAGGTCAATGCTGTGGTCGCAGATGCAGCAGATGGCGTCAGCCGGTTCGGATTCTGACCGCAGGAAGACGCGGACATTGTCCGGCCCGGCGACAACGGCGCTGTGCGGTTCGCCGAATGCCTCGACTGACAGCGCGAACAGCGGGTCGTCGAAACTGGCGCGCGCCTGGTCGCAAAGCTTGTCCAGGTGCTCTTGCGTGGTACTGAGCGTGCCCGAACTGGACAGGATCATCCGCGACGACAAGTCCGCGAAGGCCACAAGCCGGGCCTGCGGAAATGCCTTCACGACTGCGCCAAGGCTTTCTGCCACGCCCAACTCTGCGTCCTTCCCCTATCAGAAGCCCTTGAGCCGGCTCATCGGCGCGGGATCAGAGCCACCCATGAGCTGGTCCGAGAAAGTGACGTTCGCAGGGCCAGTTTCTCCAGAGGGGCGTTCGGTGCGCAGCAGCCTTTCCCCGGCCGCGACCCGACGGGGCAGGACTTTTACCACCGGCGTGTTGCGGATCACGGTCAGACGCTCGAACGTTCGGGCGATCAGGCTTTGTCCGACTTCGGTCTCATCTGCCGGATCGGGTTGGATCGCGGACTTGCCCTCGTCGCCGGGTTCGGGATGGCCCGCATCGATGATGCGGTGGATCACGTCGAACAGCGCCTGCGTGAAGGCATCGACGCCGCTTTCCTGCCACTTCGTCTCATCATCGCCCGCGCGCATCGCCTGCAGAAGCGACACGGGGAACACGTCGGCAAAGAGCCCGTCGGTCTCCTGCTTCACGCGCTTCAGCACCTTGGCCCGGTCGCTGTCTCCGACGATCTTGTCGAAGCGGGTGACCAGAAGCAGGCTGTTCTGCCGCATTTCCTGCGGAAAGGTCGACCAGACGCCGGATTCGGACTGCCGCCAGGCCTGGGTCGCATGGGTGCACCACAGGACCGCGTCCGCCAGATGCGCCATCCGCTCCCACACTTCGGACGACATCGACGGGTCCGAGATCCCCGGCATGTCGATGAGGTCGCAGTAGCGCAGGATGTCGCTTTTCATGAAGATGCGGACGTGTTCCGTCGTCTCCAGGCTGACCTGTTCCAGTTCCGCCAGGTCCAGGTCGTAGGCGTGGCCATCCAGGCCCATCGTGTAGGCATCGTCGGGCCCGTAGGACAGCCACACCGGCGGCAGCTGCGTCGCCGTCACCTTCTCCAGCAGCGGCCGAGCCCCCATCAGCACGTTGCAAAGCGTACTTTTCCCGGAGCTGAATTCGCCCATGATGGCGATGCGGGGCTTGCGGGTCAGCGGCATTCCTCAGGTCCTTTCGTACCCTTGACCTAGTCGGCGTAGATCGCCAGTTCGTCCATGATCGAGGCCAGGCATTCCTGGCGATCTTCCCAGGCGTTGACCCCGAAGAGTTCCTTCATCTCTTCCATCGAAATCTCGGAAGATGCCAGAGCGCTCATCAGCAGCTCGCGCTGTTCCTGGAGGAAGTCCTTCAGCGTGGCCTGGGTGCGTTCGCGGAACAGGCCGATCTGGATGGTCTTCAGGTCATTGATGATCGGGTCGGTTTCCGCCCGGATCAGCTTGTTGAAGTCCTGCGCAAAGGCCTTGTAGCCGCGCCGGCGCTGCCACCAGCCCTTCCACCAGCTGACCTGCAGGTCCAGCGCGATGGTCTGGCCCAGGTTGATCGGCGGCGGGATGTAGGACACGACCGGAGTTTCGATCTTGAACCCCTCGACCGTGATCGAGAAGGTCTTGCCATACAGGTCGGCAATCTTGACCGCGGTCTCGTTGTTCACCTCGGCCGCAATGCCGTGCATCTTCTTCAGCACGACCTGGTAGGACGACGACAGCAGCATTCGCAGGCCCAGCGGGCTGTAGTGCCAGGTGGCATCCTCGCCATTGGCCTGAAGATGCTCGATCAGGCTGTTGGTCGCGCGGTCGAGGAATCGTTCGTAGCTCTGGTCAATGCGATGGGTGAAGTCCTTGCAGACGTTGTTGGTCAGCGCGGTCAGCTTCTCGATCGCCGCCAGTTCGATCCGGCGGAGTTCGGCGTCCAGCTGTTCCGGCGTCATCGTCCGGTTCAGCTGGCCATCCGATTCCAGGATGCGCACCTGGTCCACCACGTCCAGCGACTGCGCCAGGTTCAGCGCCTGGCGCGACGACTTCTGCAAGGCCTCGCGGACCGGACCTTCGTACATCCGCTGTCCCAGCGCATCCAGAAGCGCCGGCACGCCCGAGGCATGCCACACCAGCTGTTCGGCCGACCAGGCGTCCATCTTGTCGGCAAAGGCCGCGCGGGTCCAGTTGATGGCCGAATCCGTCGAATCCTCGGTCATCTCGTCGATCTTGCCTTCCAAGACCGAGTTCGCCCAATGCGCCGAGCCGTAGATGATGTCGATGTCCGGCGGCGCGTTGTTCTTTTCCAGCGTCTCAAGAATCGCACGGTGGATTTCCGGGACTTGGTTCGCCGGGTCGGGAAGTTCGTCGATCCGGTTGACGAAGATGATGATCTCGCGGCTCTGGCGGTGCGCGATCAGGCGGATCAGCGCCATGTCCATCGTCGTTAGCGCCTGGTGCGCCGACAGGACCACGATACAGGACCGGCTGTCGCGGACCGCGTTGATCGTGATCTGCTCGCGCATCATGAACGTGTCGTTCACGCCGGGCGTGTCGCGGACGCACAGCTGGACCGGGAAATCCTCGCGCTCGATATACAGGTCGGCCGACTTGGTGATGTCGGTGAACCGGCCCTGTTCGGCCCCGCCCACGTCTTCGTCGCCGACGCAGACATAGCGGCGCAGCAGCGCGTCATCGACCGTACCGTAGCGATGCTCGGTGCCAAGCAGCATCTCGAACTTGCGGCCCAGGCGCGCCTGCGCCTTCTCGCGCATCTGCACGACCTGCAGGCGCAGCTTCTCCAGCTCGTCATCCGCGCCGGCACGGGCCGCCAGCTGGCCGATCCGGCCGCCGTTCGACACCAGCTTGTCCCATTCGGCGCTGTCGAAGAACTTGAACTTCGCCTTCACGTTCAGCTCGGGCGAGGGCGTGTTGATGTGCAGCGAGGTGACGACCGAGGTCCACGGGTTCACGTCGGTCGGCAGCAGCCCCGGCGCGCCGATCATCGCGTTGATCAGCGAGGTCTTCCCCGCCTTGATCTGGCCGATCACGGTGACGGAAGGCTCGACCTCCCGCACCTGGTTCATGATGCGGGTGACCTTCTTCGACGTGTCGGGGTCCGCCATTGTCACGAAATCGCGCAGCACGTCCTCGAACTGCGTGATGGCATCGGCAATGCGGCCAAGGCCCGGGAAGTTGCGCTTCAGCGCGACTTCGGGCTCTTGCACGGCGACGCCGTCCAGCTCTTCCTGGTTCTCAGCTACGGCACCCAGTCCCATGATCACCTCATACCTGCGGGCCTGATCCTATCGGAAAAACCATAGACTCAAGTCCCCGCAATCATGTCATAAGTTTGGAAAGTGGTCCCAATTGGGCACATTCTTGACGATTCTACGCTCACAATGTCGTCACGCCGCCCCTAATGTTTCCAATTCGCGTTTAAGTTGTAGAAGCAGGGTCAGCGCATCATCTGCGGGTGCATGACCCTTCTCCAGCTGCATCAAGGTGATAAGGTCCATCACCTCTCCCAGATCGCCGTTGATTCGACGCAACTCCTCGGACCTTCCGCGCGAGACCAGGCCCTGCACCTGCTCGCCGGTTTCCCGCACATGGTCGAGAATGAGGTCGACCGGGGCCTTCGCCTCGGGATCGATTTCTGCCGCAAGTGCCGTCGACCGCGCGACGATCAGCCCAATCGCTTCGGTCACCAGGTGCTGCTCGACATCCGGGACCGTAGCCGCGGCGGCCGGTGCCGCAGTGACAGGCATAACCCGCGGCGCGATGCGCGGACGCTCCCGGCGCGGCGCCGGTGCATCCGTCTCGCCCCTCGGCTCGCGGCGCATGATTGCGCTGGGCGAGAACGGGTTCTCCGGGGCTGCCGGCAAAGCAGCGGGCGCCGCAGTCACAACGCGGGGCGATCGCGCAAGGGGCGTGGCCCGCGGCGTCGGGTCGGTGGGGGCGGCCGTCACGGCAGGCCGAGCGATCGGGGCGCGGTCCAGAAGCCGTGGTCGCGGCGAAGACATGTCCGGCTCCACCTCGGGCGGCGGGGAGTGTTCCGCCGTCCGCCCCGGCGCCCGGCGCGGTTCGGGAAGCTCCGCCTCTTCTGTCTCGAACGAAGGCGCTTCTTCCGCGGCCCTTGCCTCTTCCTCCAGCGCCGCTTGCATTTCTTCCGGGGTCGCACGAAGCGCGGAGAGGTCGGGCAGCGGTGCGTCCCGTCCGGGCGCAGCGGGTCTCCGACCGCCAAAGAGTTGCGGCCGTGGAGTGCGCGGCGCTTCATCCGGCCTCGCTCCAGGCGTGACCGCCCGCGGCGGGCGCAGGCTCGGCGTCGCCTGAACCGGCGCATCGGCCGGCTCCCGGGCGGCCTGGCTGACCGGGTCATCCACCTCGGCGACCTGCTGGTCTTCTGCCGTCGGCTCGGTGGCTTGTGTTTCCGGCTCCTCGACGGGCGGCGGACTTACCTCTTCGGGCACCGCCTCCTCGGCCACTGGAGTGGCCGCACTGGCTCGGGGCCGCCGTGAGGCTTCGCCGCGCGCAGCCTCGGGTTCGGGCGGCGGGGAGGGCGGGGCCTCGGTTTCGGCCTTCGATTTCCAGGTTGTGCGCAGCGGAACGGCAGGGGCCGCAGCCGCGTCGCCATCTGCGGCAACACGCTTGATCCGGTCCGCAAAGCGCCGTCGGGTGCCAACCTCTGGCTCCGGCGGCAGAACTGCCGGAGGCTCGGGCTCAGGCTCGGGGGTACTTGCGGGCTGGACCGCGTCAGGCGCCGCCGCCTCGGCCGGCTCGGCTTCGGTGGCGTCATCCGCCTCCTCGGTCGAAATATCCGTCTCTGGCTCGGGTTCGGACGCGTTCACCGGCGCTGGCTCCGCCGAGGCGTCGTCTGACCGCGATTCTTCCGGCACGGGGTCCGGTTCGGTCGCCGGGGGGGCCACCGGATCGGGCGGCGGCGTCCAAACCCGCGGCGCCGCTCCCTCGTCCTCGGCAAAGCGTTTCGCCACCAGTTCGCTCGCCTCGACATGGCGCGCCAGCAGAAGTTCCGCCGTGTCCATGTCCGCCCGACGGCCTGACTGCACGCGGGTCTTGATCGCCGTGATCACGGCCGAGGCACCGCTGTCGCGGAACAGATCGCGGTTCACCGGTCCGCCCGGAGGGGTCGCCGCCCGGGCCTGCTTGGCTGAAATCGACAGGATCTGCCGGAACTCCTCGCCCGCGCGAAGTTCGACCCGGTCGTGCATCGCCAGCGCCGACTCGCGGCTTCCGAGGAGGTCGACCTTGGTCAGGAACATGAAGCTGTTGTCCTTGACGGCGTCCGGCAGGCTTTCCCAGACGGCCTGCTCCTTCGGCAGATAGGATGTGGTGCACCAGATCACGATGTCCGAGCGTTTGCTGGCCCAGGTCGCCGCGCGTTTCTGCTCGGCCTCCATCGGGCCGGCAGAAACCTCAAGCAGGCTGATCACCCGCAGCGCCGGAAGGTCCATTTCCAGCGTTACCAGGGCCGGGGCCAGAGGCAGCACCTCGGCCAGGTCGCTTCCGGGCAGAACCTTGGTCGTGCCGTCGGTCAGGGTGCAGACCATCCGCGCCACGTCGCCATGCTGGACGATGATGGTCGGCAGTCGCAGCGTCTCGGGGACGACGATGGTGCCAACCAGCAGGTTGAGGATCGACGATTTGCCCGCCCCCGGCAGACCGAGAAGCGCAATGCGCGCGGGGCGTTCCAGCCGCTCGATCAGGCGTTCGGCAGCCTCGGCCGGGCCGCCGGCAGGCAGAAGCCCCCGATCAAGCGCACGGCCAAGCCGCTGGGCGACTGTCAGATCTCCGTCCGGATTTGCCATGACTTACTTTATGACGGTGACTCGTCGTGGCCGCAACCGTACAGGGGACAAATCCTCAACCGTGGGGTCAGGGTTGCTTTCCTGCACCGCCTCGACCACCTGGCGCGGCGCGCGCGCCACGCGGGCCGCGGGAAGCGGCGCGGGCACCGGGTGGGCCGCTGGCTCGGCCCCCTCGCCCGGAAGCCGGACCGTCGCAGGCGCGACTGTCGTCAGCCGCCGCGGCCGAGCGACTGCCGCCGACGGGCCGCGCGGCCGACCGTCCTGCGCGCGGGCCGAGGCATCGTTCACCTTGATCACGGTGAAGCTGATGTTGTCCTGGTCGGGATCGTCCAGCCGGTTCAGCTCGTCCAGAAGCCGTTCCACGATCTCGGTCGACCGGGCCTTGCGATACCGGGCCAGCACTTTCTCGATCTGGGCATTGGTCAGGAACTGCAGCCCGTCCGACGAACAGACCACGATATCCCCGGCCTTCAGCTCGAACGGCTTCGTCGGGCAGTCGATCTTCGGAATCCGCGTCCCCATCAGGACCGAGATCAGGCAGTTGCGGTCGGGGTGGTTCGCGGCCACCTTGGGGTCCATCAGCCCGGACTTCACCATGAAGTCGATCTGCGGCGCCATCGAGTGGTCTTCGTTCAGCTGGCTCAGGCGGCCATTGCGGAACAGGAACAGCGGCGAATCCCCCACCGAGATCCACCAGAGCCGGTTCTCGACCAGCGCCGGAACGACAAGGGTGGCCCCCATCCCTTCGGTTTCAGGGTGGCTGCGCGTGTGCTGGCGCAAGGTGTCGTTCGCCAGTTCGGCCACGCTGCGCAGGATTTCCGGCGCACGCGCCTCGAACCCCGAGACGTCGGCGAAATGGAACTTCAGCTCGCTGAACACCTCGGTCAGGACGATCTTGGACGCCACGTCCCCCGCCGCATGTCCGCCCATGCCGTCTGCCAGCACCACGAAGCCGGCTTCTGCCCCTACCGGGAAATCCGCGGTGATCGCATCTTCCTGGTAATCGCGCGCGCCCTGGCTGATGCCGGACGCCACGTCATAGCGTGGCTCACGCGATCGCCATATCATTGCCGTCTCCTTCGGACCCGACCGCCGACCAGTTGAAGTCGGGCGTACACAATACCTTCAACACAGGCGTCGTCTCGCCGATCTGGATCACATCCCCATCCCCCACCACCGAGGTCGTGAGCAGCGGCTTGCCGTTCAGGCGCACCAGGTTCGACTTGCCTCCGTGGCCCAGGTGGAACTGGTGCGTAAGCGGATCATAGGCAATCGCCGCGTGATGCTGGCGCGAGATCGCCATATCGCCGAAGTCCAGCGCGATGGTCTGGTCCGCGCCACGGCCGATCTGCGATACCCCCCGCATCACCGGAAACGCCGCGCCGCGCCCCGGGCCCGAGGTGATGACCAGCCAGCCCGTCGGGTACATCACCACGCCCGCCTTGTCGCCCGGTTCGATCGAATCGTCCATGCGACCCTCATCGAACAGCGGCACCACGGCGGCAGGCTGCGGCTCGAACCCCAGGACGCGCGTCTTGATCCGGGTCGCGCGGCGCCTTGCACCCGCATCCGCCGCAACTTCGCGCGCGGGGGTTGGCACCGGGGCGGCGGGCGGAACCGGCTCTTCCTCAAGCTCCCAGATATTGACGGCGGGGGTGGGCCCCTCCTTGGCGACCACCGCGCTGTGCGGGGTCTGCGTCAGCACCTCTGGCGCGCCATCGGCCAGCTTCGGGAAACGCCCGGCCGCCGGGCCGGTGCCCTGCGCAACCGACTGGACCGCGGCCTTCGTGGCCTGGATCTGGTCATCCTCGCTGCCATCGAAGCGCGCCGCCCGCTTTCTCGAGGACCGTCCGAAAAGCCAGCCGAAGAGGTTCATGTTCCGTACTCCGTCCCGGGGAGAGCCCGGGGTTCATCGATGATCGCCCGGTTCAGGTTACCAAGGCCTCAACGCGCCCGGGTCCCAACCGCCACCTTGCATTCAAACCCACCCACAGCCTGCGAACCTGCAACCGCCAGACGGCGTCGTGACCCGACCGGAACGCATTGAAACGACGCGCCAATCCTGTCCATGACCGGAATATTCAGGAACTTTGTCCAAAAAATGATCCTAATTCGGTCATTTCACGGATCAAGCATCACGTTGCGGTCAGGCCACCCGGCTTACGACAAATTCCGCAAGTGAGGAAAGAATGTCGCGCAACGGATGCGGCGGCAGCTTGCCGATCGCAACCTTGGCCCGGTCCGCCCAGGCAAGCGCATCCGCACGGCAGGCGGATATGGTGTCATGGCGCTGCAGAACCGTCATGGCCTCTTCCAGATCGCCGTCGCGCTGGTCGCCCTTTTCGATCACACGGGTCCAGAAGGCACGCTCCTCCGGGGTGGCACGGGCAACTGCCTTGATCAACGGCAGCGTCAGTTTCCGTTCCCGGAAGTCGTCGCCCGTGTTCTTGCCGATCACCGCGGCCGAGCCGCCGTAATCCAGCATGTCATCGACGATCTGGAAGGCGATGCCAAGCGCGTCGCCATAGTCGCGCAAAGCGGTGATCTGCGCTGCGCTGGCTTTGGCGATCTCTCCGCCCACCTCGGTCGCCGCAGCGAACAGCGCGGCGGTCTTGCCCCGGATGACTTGCAGATAGATCGCTTCATCCGTTCGCAGATCCTGCGCCGCCGTCAGCTGCAGCACCTCGCCCTCGGCGATCGTGGCACTGGCATTCGCGAGGATGTCCAGGACCCGGAGATTGCCGGTTTCGACCATCAGCTGGAAACTGCGGGCGAAGAGGTAATCCCCGACCAGCACCGAGGACTTGTTGTCCCACAACAGGTTGGCCGTCGGGCGCCCCCGCCGGCGCTGGCTTTCGTCGACCACGTCGTCATGCAAAAGCGTTGCCGTGTGAATGAACTCGACCGTCGCGGCCAGCTTGACATGGTCCTGCCCCGCATAGCCCAGCATCCGCGCCGCAGCCAGCGTCAGAAGCGGACGCAGCCGCTTGCCCCCGGCCTCGACCAGGTGGGCGGTGACTTCGGGGATGCGGGGCGCGTGTTCGCTGGCCATCCGCGCGCGGATCAGCGCGTTGACAGCAGCCATGTCCTCGGCCAGCTCGGCGCTCAGCCGGTCCTGCGGCGCCATCGCCTTGTTGCCTGCCGTCTCGCCCGCTCCGTCCATGCGCCTGCCGCCCTTGCCCCGCGCGAAGGGCGGGATTAACTGAAAACCATGAAGGAACTTCTGCGCACGACCGACCCCACGGTGATCGCCTTCGCCACGGTCCTTCTTGAGGGCGAGGGTATAGCGGCCTTTCCGTTGGACGTCCACATGAGCGTCCTGGACGGCAGCCTGGGGATCCTGCCGCGCCGCCTGATGGTGGCGGACCGCGACCACTTCCGCGCCACGGCCATCCTGCGCGACAACGACGTGCCGCTCGGGACATGATCTTCGCCGAGGATCAGCTCTCGGACGACAAGTTCCTGTGCGGTCGCCTGCGCCTGTGGCAACCGGTCAAGGGCTACCGCGCCGCGACCGACCCGGTGCTGCTTGCTGCCGCCTGCCCCGCAAAGCCGGGCGAGTCCGTGCTGGACCTTGGCTGCGGGGCCGGCGCTGCGACACTCTGCCTTGGGCATCGCGTGCCGGGTCTTGCGCTGGCGGGGCTGGAGCTGCAACCGGCCTATGCCGACCTCGCCCGGCGCAACGCCGAGCGGAACGGGATCGTGCTTGAGGTCCACGAGGGTGACCTCAATCATATGCCCCGGCCACTTCGCCGCGACTTCGACCACGTCATCGCGAACCCGCCCTATTACCACGCCAAAGGAAGCCCCTCCCCGGTCGCCGCGCGCGCCCAGGCGATGCAGGTCGACACGCCGCTTTCGGACTGGGTTGTCGCCGCCACGCGCCGCCTCCGCCCCGGCGGCTGGCTGACCCTGATCTGCGGCACCGACGGCCTGCCCGAGGTGCTGTCCGCCCTTGACCCCAAGCTTGGCTCAGCCGCCGTCCTTCCCCTTGCCCCGCGTGAGGGGCGCCCCGCGCTCCGTGTGATCGTCCAGGCCCGCAAGGGGGGCCGCGCGCCCTTCCGCCTGCTTGCCCCCTTCGTCATCCACGCGGGCGCCGCCCATGACGGCGACCGGGAAAGCTACACGCCGGCCGCCAACGCCGTGTTGCGGGATGGCGCCGACCTCCTCGCGCCATTCCGCTGAATTCTCCGCATCATTCTGTCACATCACCGTAACAGTGGATGACACGACTCGGCATTCGTGCTGCACTTGCCCTGCCAACAAGCAAGGAGGGATCCATGACGGTCGCATCGCATCTGGTGGAATTGCGCAGGAAGCACGAAACCCTCTCGGAAATGGTCGAGCAGGCTCAGCGCAGCCCCGGGGTGGATGATCTCAAGATCGCCGAACTGAAGAAGCAGAAGCTGAAGCTGAAGGAGGAGATTACCCGCCTCAGCGCCCATTAACCCTTTCCGGCGCTGGCTTTCGCGGCCAGCGCCGCCCCGCCGGCGATCAGGGCCGCCGCCAGGGCGATCGTCCAGGTCGGCTCCGCGATCCCCGCCGCGACCAGCGCAAGCGTGGACAGAAGCGGTGCCGCATATGAGGCGACGCCCAGAAGCTGGATGTCACCGCGTTTCATCCCGATGTCCCAGGTGAAGAAGGCCGCGCCTACCGGCCCGATCCCCAGCGCCAGCACCGCCGCCCAGCCCATTCCATCCTGCGGCCAGACCGTCTCTTCCAGGGCCAGGTGCGAGACTACCGACAGCGCGGCCGTCGCCAGGCAATAGACCGTCACGCTTTCCGTTGGCACTGTCCCCAACCGGCGCGAGAGCACCGAATAGCCCGCCCAGGTCAGCGCGCAGCCGAAGGCCAGGATCAGCCCCAGCGCCGAGCCCTCGCCCTCTCCCCCGCGCCCCAGCACGATCAACGCCGCCCCCGCAAAGGCGACCAGCGCGCCGATGACATGCGGCGCCCGCAGCCGCTCGCCCGGTAGCAGACCCGACAGCAGCACGATGAACAGCGGCCAGAGATAGGCGATCAGCCCCGTCTCGGCCGCAGGGGCCAGGCGGAAGGCGGTAAAATACAGCAGGTGATAGCCGAATAGCCCGATGGTCCCGAAAGCATAAACCTTCCAGTTGATGCCGCGCAGCACCCCGAATCCGGTCCGCGCGGTCCAGACCAGGCCGATCAGCCCGCCGATCCCAAAGCACAAGGCGTTCAGCAGCAGCGGCGGAACCGGAGCGCTTCCGATGGTGAACAGCGCCAGAAGCGACCACATCAGCACGGCCGAAAAGCCGATCAGCGTTGCGCGTGCCTTGGTCACCTTGCCCTCCGCGGTGTTTGGCGCTGCATAACCGGCGGCTGGCAAAAGGAAAAGGCCGCCCCGAAGGACGGCCCCTCGTGCGATGTCAGCGGCTTAGACGAAGAACTGCCCGCCGTTCGCGCTGACGGTAGAGCCAGTGATGAACCCTGCGTCGTCCGAGGCAAGGAACACCACAATCCGCGCAATCTCCTCGGGCTCGCCCAGACGACCCACCGGGATCTGCGGGATGATGCGTTCGTTCAGCACCTTCTCGTCGATGGCGCGCACCATTTCCGTGCCGATGTAGCCCGGGCAGATCGCGTTCACCGTGATCCCCGCCCGCGCGCCCTCTTGCGCCAGCGCCTTGGTGAACCCAAGGTCGCCCGACTTCGCCGCCGAATAGTTCGCCTGACCCGCCTGGCCCTTCTGGCCGTTGATCGACGAGATGTTGATCACCCGACCGAACTTGCGGTCGCGCATCCCGGACCACAGCGGATGGGTCATGTTGAACAGGCCCGACAGGTTGGTGTCGATCACCTCTTTCCACTGCGCCGGCGTCATCTTGTGGAACATCGCGTCCCGCGTGATCCCGGCGTTGTTCACCAGCACGTCGATCGGGCCGACCTCGGCCTCGACCTTGGCGATGCCGGCGGCGCAGGCGTCATAGTCCGCCACGGACCACTTGTAGGTCGGGATGCCGGTTTCCTTGGTGAAAGCCGCCGCCGCCTCTTCGTTGCCGGCATAGTTCGCCGCGACCTTGTAGCCCGCCGCCTTCAGCGCGACCGAGATCGCCGCGCCAATGCCGCGCGACCCGCCCGTGACCAATGCAACCCGTGCCATCGTGATTCTCCTCCCTGGGGGTATGCTACCGTATGCCGTTGAAATCCTGTTACCGAAACGAAATCGGGCGCGCAACATTATTGCGCGCCCGTTTTGCTATTGCGGCAAGCTGCTGCGCCGCAGCAACAGGTCAGGCGCGCTCCAGGCACATGGCGACGCCCATGCCGCCGCCGATGCACAGCGTGGCGAGGCCCTTCTTCGCGCCGCTGCGGCCCATCTCGAACAGCAGGGTGTTCAGGATGCGCGCGCCGCTGGCGCCGATCGGGTGGCCGATGGCGATCGCGCCGCCGTTCACGTTCACGATCGACGGGTCCCAGCCCATGTCCTTGTTCACCGCGCAGGCCTGGGCGGCAAAGGCCTCGTTCGCCTCCACGAGGTCCAGGTCGCCGACCTTCCAGCCGGCCTTCTGCAGCGCCTTGCGGCTGGCGTGGATCGGGCCGACGCCCATGATCGAGGGGTCAAGACCGGCCGTGGCATAGGAGGCGATCCGCGCCAGAACCTTCAGTCCCCGCTTCGCCGCCTCTTCCTCGGTCATCAGCACAACGGCGGCCGCGCCGTCGTTGATGCCCGATGCGTTCCCCGCCGTGACCGAGCCGTCCTTCACGAAAGCTGGGCGCAGCTTGGTCATCGCGTCGATGGTTGCGCCGTGGCGGATGTATTCGTCGGCGTCGACCACCGTGTCGCCCTTGCGGGTCTTCACGGTGAAGGGGATGATCTCGTCCTTGAACTTGCCCGCCTTCTGCGCGGCCTCGGCCTTGTTCTGGCTGGCCAGCGCGAATTCGTCCTGCATGTCGCGGCTGATCTGCCACTGGTTCGCGACGTTCTCGGCCGTCTGGCCCATGTGATAGCCGTTGAAGGCGTCCCAGAGACCGTCCTTGATCATGCTGTCGATGAAGCTCAGGTCGCCCATCTTCTGGCCCGCGCGCAGGTGCGCGACGTGGGGCGACAGCGACATCGATTCCTGCCCGCCCGCGACGACGATCCGCGCGTCGCCAAGCTGGACATGCTGGGCACCCAGCGCGACGGCGCGAAGACCCGAGCCGCAGACCTGGTTCAGCGACCAGGCGCTGGCTTCCTTGGGCAGACCCGCCTTGATATGCGCCTGCCGCGCCGGGTTCTGACCCTGGCCAGCGGTCAGCACCTGGCCCAGGATCGTCTCTTCGACTTCGGCCTTGTCGATGCCGGCGCGGGCGACGACCGCCTCGATCACTGCCGCTCCAAGGTCGTGCGCCGGGGTATTGGCGAACGATCCGTTGAAGCTGCCCACGGCGGTGCGGCCCGCCGACACGATTACGACATTGGTCATCTGGTTCCTCTCCCACTAGCGCCTGGGTGCGCCACGGCACGAGGGGCTTCGCGCCGCATCCCCCTTTGCCCTAAGGGCATCTTGCTGCGGTTGCAAGACAGATGCAGGCGCGGTGCGGAATGCCGCAGGACGGCGAGGCCGCTCAGGACGCTTTCAGGTTCGGCCGGCCATGCCGGAAGGCGCGAAAGTCGGGCGTTACCGTCGGCGGGCCGAACAGATAGCCCTGCAGGCACCCGACCCCTGCCTGGCGGAGCCATTGAGCCTCGGCTTCGGTCTCGACCGATTCGGCGACGACATACATGCCCAGTTCCTGCGCCATCGCGATCGCCGCCCTGGTCGCGCCCTGCTCCTCGGGCAGGCGGTCGATGTGCTTGACCAGGCTTCCGTCGATCTTCGCGATGTCGAACCCCAGCTCCTGCAACACGCGCAGCGAGGTCATTCCCGCCCCGAAATCGTCCAGCGCGAAGACGATGCCGTGTTCCCGCATCTCGGCCATGAAGGGCTTGAGCACGTCGGGCACCTGCAGGGCCGAGGCCTCGTTGATCTCGAGGATCAGGTTCGTCCCCAGGCGCGGTGCCTCCTGCAGGGCGCGGCGCAGGATTTCGACCCAGGGCCGGTAGCCTACCGACCGCGCCGACATGTTGATCGACACCCGGATCTGCGGATTGCGCTGCATCGCAAGCAGGCCCAGTTGCAGCGAGGCGCAATCGATCTCGCGCCCCAGTTGGCGGTCTTCCACCGTCGGCATGAAGTCGCGCGCAGGGATCACCTGATCGCGCAGGTTCAGCAGGCGGATGAACCCTTCGAAGAAGCCGATGATCGAGGGATCCGCCGCATAGACCACCGGCTGGAACGCCAGCCGCATCCGCCCGTCCTTCAGCGCCGAGGCGACCATCGACAGCGTCTCGCGGTCCTGGGCCGAGATCGCAGCGTTAAGCGGACTGGACACCAGCGGGTCGCGGTCGAACTTCGACACCTTCGGTCCCTTCATATAGCTCATGTCCCGCCCCCGGCCGTTGTCTTGACGCTCGACACCCTAGGCCGGGAGGGGTAAACGGAAGGTCAACATTCGCATTTTGTTCCAGCTCGCCCCACCCCCGCCGCACAGGTCTCCGCCATGCAAAATGCTGACAATTCGACGCGTTGCCCCTGGTGCGGCACCGATCCCCTGTACATGGCCTACCACGACACCGAATGGGGCCGGCCCGAGCGTGACCCCCTCCGCCTTTTCGAACTTCTGAGTCTCGAAAGCTTCCAGGCCGGGCTCTCCTGGATCACCATCCTGCGCAAGCGCGCGGCCTTCCGCGCGGCGTTCCACGGCTTCGACCCCGCCACCCTCGCCACCTGGGACGAGCGCGACGTCACCCGCCTCCTCCAGGACCCCGGCATCGTCCGCCACCGCGGCAAGATCGAAGGCACGATCCGTGGTGCCCGGGCCTTCCTGCGGATCGAGGCGCAGGGCGGATTCTCGCCCTTCCTGTGGTCCTTCGCGCCGTCACCCCGGCCACGCCCCGCCACGATGGCCGAGGTCCCGGGCCAGACCCCGGAATCGCTGGCCATGTCGAAGGCGCTCAAGGCCGAGGGCTTCAGCTTCGTCGGCCCCACCATCACCTATGCCTTCATGCAGGCCGCAGGCATGGTGAACGACCACATCGCCGCCTGCGACTGGGGCTGACCCCTTGGCCTTTCCGGCCCCAGCGGCCATATAGGGACAAACATCCATCCGGAGGTCCGAATGCTGGGTCTGGGCGAAAAACCGCAAGCCGACGCGAACCTGATCAAGGACGCGACCGAAGCCACCTTCATGGCCGACGTGATCGAGGCCAGCCGCGAGGTTCCGGTCATTGTCGACTTCTGGGCCACCTGGTGCGGCCCCTGCAAGACGCTTGGCCCGATGCTGGAAGCCGCCGTCACCGCCGCCAAGGGCAAGGTGCGCATGGTCAAGGTCGACGTCGATCAGAACCAGCGCATCGCCGCGCAGCTGCGCATCCAGTCGATCCCGACCGTCTACGCCTTCTGGCAGGGCCAGCCGGTCGACGGCTTCCAGGGCGCTGTCCCGGCCTCGGAACTCAAGGCTTTCATCGACCGGGTCTCGGCGCTCGCCGGCGACGGCGGCCTCGCCGAAGCCATCCAGGCGGCCGAGGACATGCTGGCCGAAGGCGCCGCCGTCGATGCTGCCGAAACCTTCGCCGCGATCCTGGGCGAGGAACCGGAAAACGCCGCCGCCTATGGTGGCCTGGTCCGCGCCCACCTTGCCCTTGGCAACCTTGACCAGGCGGAAGCCTTCATCGCCGCCGCGCCCGACAAGATCGCCAAGTCCAAGGACCTCGACGCCGCCCGCGCCCAGCTGGAACTGGCGAAACAGGCCGCCAACGCCGGACCCGAGGCCGACCTTCGCGCCGCCGTCGAAGCCAACCCCAACGACCACCAGGCCCGCTTCGACCTTGCCGCCGCGCTGCTGGCCGCCGGGAACCCGAAGGACGCCGTGGACCAGCTGCTCGAACTCTTCCGCCGCGACCGCGAATGGAACGACGGCGCGGCCAAGGCCCAGCTTTTCACCATCTTCGACGCGCTGAAACCGCAGGACCCCATAGTCCTGGCCGGACGGCGCAAGCTGTCGTCGATGATATTTGCCTGACCCCGGCAGCGGGCTAAGTCCATGCCCATGATCACCGCAGCTGACCTGCCGGACACCCTTCCGGTCTTCCCCCTGCCCGGGGCGCTCATGCTCCCCCGGGCGCGCCTTCCCCTGCACATCTTCGAACCGCGCTACCTTGCGATGATCGAAGACTGCATGAAGACCAAGCACCGTCTGATCGGGATGATCCAGCCGCGGGAAACCCCGGCCGGTGAAAAGCGCCTTCAGGCCATCGGCTGCGCCGGGCGCCTGACCGGCTTTTCGGAAACCGAGGATGGGCGCTACATGATCACCCTCTCCGGCATCTCGCGCTACCGGGTGAAGGAAGAGGTGCAGGGTTTCACCCCCTACCGCCGCTGCCTTGTCGACTGGGCGCCCTTCGCCCGCGACCTTGGCCCTGCCGAGGAAGACCCCGGCTTCCGGCGCGAGGATTTCATGGGCCTCCTCGCCCGCTACTTCACCAAGCTGAACCTGTCGACCGACTGGAACAGCCTGAAGGAAGCCGAGACAGAGCTTCTCATCAACTCGCTCTCCATGCTCTGCCCCTTCAGCCCCGAGGACAAGCAGGCCCTCCTGGAAGCGCCGACCCTCGTCACCCGACGGGAAACCATCGTGACGCTGATCGAATTCGCCCTGCGCGGCAGCGGGGAAGAGGAGATCCTGCAATGAGCGAGCCCGCCGACCGCCGCATGCTCGAGGCACTGGTCTGCCCCGTCACCCACGCCGTCCTGACCTATGATGCCGAAAAGCAGGAACTGATCTCCAAGGCCGCCCACCTTGCCTTCCCGATCCGCGACGGAATCCCCGTGATGCTCGTCAGCGAGGCGCGGGAACTGGAGTGACGATCGCAGATCCCGCGTAGGGTGCGCTTCAGCGCACCGCACTCCTGCTATCGGTTTCCCTTGCTTGCAAGGGCGATCCCGGTTCTGCTCGTCAAAGGTCCCCAGAACCCCGGAGCCTCCCATGACCGAGGAAGTCGTCCAAGGCCGCGACGTCACCATCCGGTTCGACGGCAAACGCTGCATCCATTCCCGTGCCTGCGTCCTCGGCCACCCCGAGGTCTATGTCCCGAACGTGAAGGGCGCATGGATCCATCCCGACGCCGCGAGCGCCGAGGTTGTGATGCACACCGCGCTGTCCTGTCCCTCGGGCGCGATCCGGGTCTCGCACAACGACGGCTCGGCCACATCCGACACGCCTCCGATGGTGAACACGGTCCGGGTGCGTGAAAACGGTCCCCTGGCGGTTGAAGCCGAACTGCTGATCCGGGACGAACCTCAGACAACTCCGCGCGCGACGCTCTGCCGCTGCGGCCAGTCGGCGAACAAGCCCTTCTGCGACGGGGCACATGCTTCGGCAGGCTTCACTGCGACCGGAGAACCGTCAGCAAGAGAGTTCGCGCCGCTCATGGTCAGGAACGGCCCCCTGAATGTCCAGCCGCTGAAGGATGGGCCGCTGCTGGTGACGGGCAACCTGGAGGTCGTTTCCGGAACCGGGCGGACAACGGACAAGGTCACCCGGACCTTCCTCTGTCGTTGCGGCCAGTCGAGGACCAAGCCCTACTGCGACGGAAGCCACAAGGCGGCGGGCTTCCTGGCGGATTGATGCCCCAGATCGCGGTTGTGCAGGGAAAGGCCCCTGCTTGCTCTTTTCCACAAATACTCTCTGGGGGTTCGGGGGGCGAAGCGCCCCCGATGACCGAGCCGATAGCGCGTTCTTCACGCGCTTGAGGCGAGACAAAAGGCCTTCGCGCGTCAGCGCTCCTTGTAGGACGCGCCGGTCACTTGGCGCGCCACGGCAAACCTTGAGAAAAGCTTAATGAAAACGGCCAAATATCTGTAAAATATAGATAAATCAAATCTGTCCACCGTGGACATTTCACGCGGCTAGGTCGTCAGACCCGATCTCGTACAGCCCTGCGGCCCCTTCCCTGGCCTGGGCAAGCAGCCCGCCCAGCTCGGGCAGCAGCCGCCGCACCATGACGCGGGCCAGCGCCTCCCGCCCGCCATCGGCCAGCGCCGCCTTCAGGTGCGCCTGCCCCCCCAGCACCCGGGCGAAGGCCCGCAGATAGGGCACCGCCCCCGCGAAACGGTCGTTCAGGGGCATCCCGAGCAGCGCCTCAGTTCCCTCCCGCAGCGCCTCTGCGGCCTGCCAGACCTCGCCCGCCAGATCCGGCAACCGAGCCCGCCCCGCCTCGGCCCCGCGCTGGACCTCGTCGATCAGCCGGAACGCCGCCTCCCCTCCGTCCGCCATCTTCCGCCCGACTAGATCCATCGCCTGGATCCCGTTGGTTCCCTCGTAGATCGGCAGGATCCGCGCGTCCCGCAGGTACTGCGCCGACCCCGTCTCCTCGATGAACCCCATCCCGCCGTGGACCTGCACCCCGAGGCTCGCCACCTCGCAGGCCACGTCGGTCCCGTAGGCCTTGGCAATCGGGGTCAGCAGCGCCGCGCGGGCCTGCCACTCCGGGCTGCCCGTCGCCGAGGCCATGTCGATCGCCTTGGCACAGGCCAGCCCGATGGCCCGGGCCGCGAAGACCTCGGCCCGGGCCACGGCCAGCATCCGGCGCACGTCGGCATGGTCCAGGATCGGCCCATCCGCCGACAAGGGCGTCGTCCCCTGGTGCCGACCCTCGGCATAGGTCAGCGCATGCTGAAGCGCCGCCTCGGCCACGCCAACCCCCTGCGCGGCCACCGACAGCCGGGCGTTGTTCATCATCGTGAACATCGCCGCCATCCCCTTGTGCGGCGCCCCCACGAGCCACCCCTTGGCCCCGGAATACTCCATCACGCAGGTCGGACTGCCGTGGATGCCCAGCTTGTGTTCCAGGCTGACCACCCGCAGGCTGTTCCGCTCTCTCAGCCTGCCATCGGCATCCGGGATGAACTTCGGCACCAGGAACAGGCTGATCCCCTTCGTCCCCTCGGCCCCGTCCGGCAGGCGGGCCAACACCAGGTGGCAGACATTGGGCGTCAGGTCGCTGTCTCCCCAGGTGATGAAGATCTTCTGACCCGTGATCGCATAGGTCCCGTCGCCGTTCGGCACCGCCTTCGTCCGCAGCGCCCCCACGTCCGAGCCCGCCTGCGGCTCGGTCAGGTTCATCGTCCCCGACCATTCGCCCGAGGTCAGCTTCGGCAGGTAAAGCGCCTTCAGCGCGTCCGAGGCGTGGTGCTCCAGCGCCTCGATCTGGCCCTTGGTCAGCAGCGGCTTCAGTTGCAGCGCGAGGCAAGCGCCAGACATCATGTCGTCGACCCCCAGCGCCAGCGAGATCGGCAGGCCCATCCCGCCATGCTCGGGCCGGGCCGCCATCCCGACCCAGCCGCCGTCGGCGATCGCGCGATAGCCCTCGGCAAAGCCGGGAGAGGACACGACGATGCCATTCTCCAGCCGCGCCGGGTTCTGGTCGCCCACCCGGTTCAGCGGCGCGAGGATGTCGGTCGACAGGCGCCCCGCTTCCGTCAGGATAGCCTCGGCCAGGTCGGGGGTCGCGGCGGCAAAGCGGTCGGTCGCGGCCACATCCACAAAGCCCACGACATGATCCAGGATGAAGCGGATATCCTTCACGGGGGCGCGGTAGGGCATTATCGGGTTCTTTCGGCAGACAGCTTGGCAAGTCGGGGGGGCTGCAATATGCACGTCCCCATCCTAGGCTATTCCATTCCCCCGCCCCATCAAGCCGGACGCTGCGTCACCATGACCCGAACCCTCGCCCCGGATGAGGCCGGCATCACCGAGGCCGCGCGCCTGCTGGCGGCGGGCGAGCTGGTCGCCTTCCCGACCGAGACGGTCTATGGCCTGGGCGGCGATGCCAGGGACAGCCGCGCGGTGGCGCGTATTTACAAGTCCAAGGGCCGGCCAAGCTTCAACCCTCTGATCGTCCACTTGCCCGATCTTGTCGCGGTGGAAAGGATCGCGCGCGTTGGACCCAAGGCGCGGATGCTGGCGAAAGCGTTCTGGCCGGGCCCGCTGACCCTTGTACTTCCGGTGCGGGAAGATGCGAGAATCTCGCCCCTGGTGACGGCCGGGCTGCAGACCGTGGCTGTCCGGGTTCCGGCGCATCCCCTGGCGCAGCAGCTGTTGCAGACGTTCGGCGGACCGCTGGCAGCACCTTCGGCCAACCCTTCGGGCCGGGTGTCGCCGACCCGGGCCGATCATGTGCTGGAAGGCCTGAGGGGACGCATCGCGGCGGTTCTGGACGGCGGCCCCTGCGCGGTGGGACTTGAATCGACCATCGTCCTTGCAGACCCCGATCCGGTGCTGTTGCGCCCGGGCGGCCTGCCAGTCGAGGCACTGGAGGCCGCGCTGGGTGAACCTCTGGCGGTTGGCGGCGATGCGGGCAAGCCGACCTCGCCGGGGCAACTTGCCTCGCATTACGCGCCCGAGGCTGCTGTGCGGCTGGGTGCCACCGAAGCCCGGAACGGCGAGGTTCTGGTCGGCTTCGGACCGGTGAAGGGGCTCCTGACCCTGTCCGAGACCGGAGATCTGGTCGAGGCCGCTGCATCACTGTTCCAGCGCCTGCGCGAGGCCGACCGGCTGGCCGGTCCCGGTGGAAGGATTGCCTTTGCGCCCGTGCCCGAGACGGGTCTGGGCCGTGCGATAAACGACCGGTTGCGGCGGGCGGCGGCTCCGCGCCAGGATTAGCTTACACGTGCCGATTGTGCGCAGAACCGGCAAAATTCCCCGTTAATTTCCGGTTCACCTATGTCATAGTTTCGCCGGGCCAACGAGCCAGAGCCATCACAGAACCTGCCAGCCAAGGTGGGGCAACCAAGGGAACCGTGGAATGTTTAACGAATTCAAGGCCTTTATCGCGCGCGGCAACGTGCTTGACCTGGCGGTCGGGGTGGTCATCGGCGCAGCTTTCACTGCAATCGTGACTTCTCTCGTCGACGACCTGATCAACCCGCTGATCGGCCTGATCGTCGGCGGCGTCGACTTCAGCGGCATGAGCTTCGGACTGGGCGATGCCCAGTTCATGTATGGCAAGTTCATCACGGCGATCATCAAGTTCGTGATCATCGCCTGGGTCGTCTTCCTGATCGTGAAGGGTGTGAACCGCCTGATGCCGAAAAAGCCGGAGACCCCGCCGCCTCCGGCCGGTCCGTCGGACAACGATCTGCTGAAGGAGATCCTGGCCGTACTCAAGGCCAAGTGAGCAAGGAAACCTGAAGAACGGCCCGTCAGAGCGATCTGGCGGGCCGTTTCCGTTTCAGGCAGCAAGAGGCGTGCGCGGGCGGAGATACCAGTACCAGAGCCGGTAGGCCCAAAGCGCAACCAGCGGTCCGAAGTGAATGGCGGCGGGCGGCCAGCTGCCCCAGTTGTGCAAGGCGGCCCAGTGGATCAGCACAAGCACGGCGGCGGGGTAAGCCCAGCGTTGCAGCGTCTTCCAGCCCGCGTGCAGCCAGCGTTGCGCCGCGTTGTTCGAGGTGACGGCAAGTGGCAGGAACAGCAGCATCGCCAGCCAGCCGGTCCAGATTTCCGTGCGGGGCAAAGCCTCGACGATGCGGTCAAGCGTGCCGCGGTCGATCACGTAGACCAGCGTATGCGCGGCGGCATAGACGAAGGCCGCGACCTCGATGTCGCGGCGGTGATGGAGAAGCCAGCGCGGCCACTGGCGGCCCCGGAACAGAAGCATCAGGCCCGAGGCCATCATGCCGATGATCATGAACCGCGCCGCCCACTCTCCCGTTGGATGCAGGAGACGGTGGAACGCCTGGGGATCGTCGCCGAAAAGCGGGCCGATCAGCGGAAGGGCAGGGAGGGCAAGGGCAACCCAGAGAACGAGGGTCGAGGGTTTCTGGCCGAGAAAAGTCATGGGGCACCTTTGGTCTGGTGCCCCATATACGCTGCGCCGCAGCCGTTCCGTCGTGATCCAGATCAGATTTCCAGCGCCTCGGAGGCAGAAATCACCGGCATGTCCAGGGCACGGCCGACGGCTTCATAGGTCAGTCTGCCGGCATGGACGTTCAGCCCGTTCAGCAGGTGGCGGTCGTCACGGCAGGCCTGCTTCCAGCCCTTGTTCGCCAGAGCCAGCATGAACGGCATCGTGGCATTGCCAAGCGCCTGGGTCGAGGTGTGGGCGACGGCCCCCGGCATGTTGGCAACACAGTAATGCATCACGCCGTCGACTTCGTAGACCGGGTCCTGGTGCGTGGTGGCGCGCGAGGTCTCGAAGCAGCCGCCCTGGTCGATCGCGACGTCAACAAGCGCCGAGCCGGGCTTCATCGACTTCAACTGCGCGCGGCTGACCAGCTTGGGGGCGGCGGCGCCGGGGATCAGCACGGCGCCGATCACCATATCGGCGGTGGGCAGCAGCTCGGCCAGGGCCCCGGCGCTGGAATACTGGGTGACGAGCTTGCCGTGGAAGATGTCGTCCAGGTAGCTGAGCCGCGGGACCGAGCGGTCAAGCACGGTCACGCGCGCGCCCATGCCCACGGCGACCCGGGCCGCCGCGGTCCCGACGACTCCTCCGCCGATGATGACGACGTTGGCCGGGGCGACACCCGGAACGCCGCCGAGGAGCACCCCGCTGCCGCCATTGGCCTTTTGCAGCGTCCAGGCCCCGACCTGCGGGGCAAGGCGACCGGCGACCTCGGACATCGGGGCAAGAAGCGGAAGCCCCCCGCGTGCGTCCGTGACCGTTTCGTAGGCGATGCAGGTTGCGCCCGAGTCGATCAGGTCGCGCGTCTGTTCTGGGTCGGGGGCAAGGTGGAGGTAGGTGAACAGGACCTGGCCCTTCCGCAGGCGCTTGCGTTCGATGGCCTGCGGCTCCTTGACCTTCACGATCATGTCGGCCTGGGCAAAGACCTCTTCGGCCGTGTCGACGATCCGGGCGCCGGCGGCGACATAGTCGGCATCGGCAAAGCCGGCACCCACGCCTGCGTTCTTCTCGATCAGGACCTCATGGCCGTGACCCACCGCCTCGCGGGCGGCATCGGGGGTCATGCCGACCCGGAATTCCTGTGGCTTGATTTCTTTCGGGCAACCGATCTTCATCATCTCTCTCCCTGTGGGACCTGGTCCCTGTAGAGCTGATCCTGATCCGATTTGCTGGCGATGCTTTGAATTCTGCTTTGCGCGGGGCGGGATCCAACGTAGATTCTTCGGCAGAACCGTTTCTGAGCCGCAGAATCTTGCATGTCGCTAGACCTTGACGCCACCGACCGCCGCATCCTGACCGTCTTGCAGAAGAACGGACGCATCACCAACGCCGAGCTGTCCGAGGCGGTGAACCTGTCGCCTTCGGCCTGTCACCGCCGCGTGCAGCGGCTGGAGGAAGAGGGGTATATCGCCGGCTACGTGGCACTGCTGGATGCCCGGCGGATGGGGCGGATGACGACGGTGTTCGTGGAAATCACCCTGCAAAGCCAGGCGGAAGAGCTGCTGGACGCCTTCGAGCGCGAGGTGGCGAAGGTGCCGGACCTGCTGGAATGTCACCTGATGGCGGGGACGGCGGACTATCTGCTGAAGCTGATGGCCGCCGATACCGAGGACTTCGCCCGCATCCACCGGCAGTTCCTGTCGCGCCTGCCCGGTGTCCGGCAGATGCAGTCCAGCTTCGCGCTGCGGACCGTGGTCAAGACCACCGCGCTGGCGGTCTAGGCGGCAAGATAGCCCATCACGGCCCGGCGGGTGCGGTCGGTCAGGGCAGAGCGATCTGCCTCGTGCGCCTCGCTTGCGGCGTCGATCATGCCGCGCAGGATGGCGAGGATGTCCTGCGCCGTGGTTTCCGGGCGCGAGATCTTCAGCTCGTCCAGCCGAGCTGCGATCAGAACGGTGATCCGGGCCGAAAACTCGGCGGCTTCCGGGTCTGGCGGCAGCTGGGTCCGCGCCAGGTTCAGCGTCCGCGACAGGGAGGGCCGCGCCAGGTAATGCGCCACGGTGGCCTCGATCAGCTCATCGACCAGCTTGGTGAGATCGTTCGCCGCGTCGGACGAGACGATACGCTCTACCGCTTCCAGCAGATTGGCGCGCTCGGCCCGGATCAGTGCGGCCAGAAGCGCGTGCTTTCCGGGAAAGTACTGATAGAGCGACCCGATCGACACGCCCGCCCGTGCCGCCACGGCGTTCGTGGTCAGCCCCTCCAGACCTCGCCCCGAGCACAGGTCGGCAGCGGCGGCAAGAATCCCGTCGACTTTGGCGCGGGAGCGGTCCTGGCGGGGGTGTTTGCGAAGCTCGATCATGCCCTATCGATAGAGGGCGAAATTGCGGCAGGAAACGGTAAAATGTGGCGACAATTGGAAATAGATTGTTGATGCCCGCCCAAGTTGCACCACAGCTGCGCCACAATGTCGCCACACAATCTTTGGTTGCGGAACGCACTGGCGGGCGGACAACGAAAAACCCCCGGCCAAGGGCGCGGGGGTTGATCGCGTGGGCATCGCTGCCCCAGAGTCGCTTGACGTCTTAGAGACCGCCTTCGCGCTGAAGCTTCTTCCGGGCAAGTTTCCTTGCACGGCGGACCGCTTCGGCCTGTTCGCGTGCCTTCTTGACGGAGGGCTTCTCGAAATGCTGCTTGAGCTTCATTTCCCGAAACACCCCTTCACGCTGAAGTTTCTTCTTCAGAGCACGGAGAGCCTGTTCGACGTTGTTGTCGCGGACGCTGACCTGCATGTGGTTGTCACCACCTTCCTAAGCTAGAGTTGCACTGATTTGTGCAGGCCGGCGCGCTATACCAAAGGGCAAGGGGCTTGTCTACCTGAAGGAGGACGCCATGACCGAGGACCCGATCAAGGCGCGCGTGCTGGATGCTGCCTTGGCGCATGTGCCGTTCGACGGCTGGTCGGAGGCCACGCTGAAGGCCGCCATCGCCGATTCGGGCGTGGCGCCCGGACTGGCGCGGGCGCTGTTTCCGCGCGGCGGTGTCGATCTTGCGCTGGCCTATCATCAGCGTGGCGATAACGAGATGGCCGCGAAGCTTGCGACGCTGCCGATGGATACGATGTCTTTCCGCGACCGCGTGGCCAAGGCAATCCGCCTGCGGCTGGACCTGTCCGACCGCGAGCTGGCACGGCGTGGCGCGACGCTTTTCGCGCTGCCGATCCACGCCGCAGACGGCGCGCGCGCGGTCTGGGGGACTGCGGACCGGATCTGGACTGCTCTTGGCGACCGGTCGACTGATTTCAGCTGGTACAGCAAGCGGGCCAGCCTCTCGGGCGTCTATGCCTCGACCGTGCTGTTCTGGCTGGGCGACGAAAGCCCCGACCACCAGCCTACATGGGAGTTCCTGGACCGCCGGCTGGACCAGGTGATGCAATTCGGCAAGTTCAGGAAAAGCTTGCAGGAAAATCGGCTGGGCGAGGCCCTGCGCAGGGGCCCTGGCAAGGTTTTCGAAAGCATTCGTGCGCCAAGACTTCCCACAGACCTGCCCGGCCGGTTCCGGCGCTAGAGAAGGACCCGAAATGACCCTGTCGCACAGCATGCTCGCGATCGAAATCTCCTCTCCCGGCGGGCCGGAGGTTCTGGTGCCCAGCTCGGTCCCGGTGCCGGTGCCGGGACACGGCCAGATCATCATCCGGGTGGCCTATGCCGGGGTGAACCGTCCCGACGCGCTGCAGCGTGCGGGTACCTACGCGCCACCGCCCTCGGCCTCGCCGCTCCCAGGGCTGGAATGTTCGGGAACGGTGGTCGAGGTCGGCCCCGGTGTAAGCCGCTGGAAGATCGGCGACCAGGTCTGCGCACTGCTGCCCGGGGGTGGCTATGCCGAATATGCGGCCACTCCCGAAGCGCATGCCCTGCCGATCCCGAAGGGCGTATCGCTCAAGGAAGCCGCCTGCCTGCCAGAGACCTGCTTCACCGTCTGGTCCAACGTGGTGATGCGCGGCGCCCTGCGCGCGGGTGAGCGGTTCCTGGTGCATGGCGGGACCAGCGGGATCGGGACGACGGCGATCCAGATCGCGCACGCCCTGGGCGCGCGGGTGTTTGCGACGGCTGGAAGCGACGAGAAGTGTCAGGTCTGCCGCGACCTGGGGGCCGAAGCGGCCTTCAACTATCGCGAGACGGATTTCGTGGCCGAGATGAAGGCCCAAGGCGGTGCGAACCTGATCCTGGACATGGTGGGCGGCCCCTATATCGAGCGGAACATCAAGTCCCTGGCCGACGGGGGACGACTGGTGCAGATTGCGTTCCTCCAGGGCGCGAAGGTGACGCTGAACCTGGCTGAGATGATGACCCGACGCCTGGTTCTGACCGGCTCGACCCTGCGCCCGCAGTCCGATCTTGCCAAAGCCAGGATTGCGCGGGCGGTCGAGGAGAACGTCTGGCCAATGATCGAGCGTGGCGCGTTCAAGGTCGTCATGGACAGCGAGTACGAACTTCCCGACGCCCCCGCCGCTCATTGGCGAATCGAATCTGGCGGGCATGTCGGCAAGATCGTGCTGAAGGTGAACCCGTAAGGAATTCCATACCCGCCGGGCCGGAAAACCGCGTTGACGCTTTCTTCACGCGCGGGTTCCGCTCACGTAAGGTAAACCAAGGTCAGGCGGGATCGGTTCCTTTCGATCCAAGTATTTGCTCCAAGGCCGGACCCCAGCCGTCCGAGGGGCACCGAGATTTTGAAAAGGCATTTTTCCCAACTTCCCCTCACAGTTGCTTTCAATTCCGGTCCCGCCGACCCCCGCTTCAGCGCACTGCCTGCAGCACGGCATCTTGCAGTCGGCAATCTCGGATCACATCGGGTCCGCAACGGCGGAACGACAGGTCGGATTTCAGGCAGACGCGGACCTCCTGGATCAGGCCGGCCTTGCAGGTGATGGTGATCTGATCGCGCGACAGACCCGGATTGGACTCCAGGAAGGCGTCCTCGATCACCGAGGCCGGTACCTCCAGCGGTCGGGAAACATCGGCCAGGAATGCGGGCACCGTCACCCGGTCAAAGGCTTGTCGGGCCGTGTCGTAGTATATCCGGGCGGAGAGACCCGAGCAGCGACCATGCTTCTTCCACTGGTAGAAGGCCTGGCCTGCACCGCCCATGACCTCGGCCATCGCGGCGGTCTCGGCGCGGGTGGGGTCGCGCTCCCCTGTACGGCAGAACGACGGCCAGCCCTCCTCGTACTGCGGCCAGAGTCCGTGGAGGATGAAGGTAAGGCCGCGACCACGGTCGCATTGCGGGTCGTTCCGCGCATCGCCTTCCAGCGCGCACCAGGCCGAAGACCACGACAGGGACAGGACGTAATAGTCGAAATCGCCGTCCCGCTCGCCCTCGGCCTGCGCGGAGGTGGCCCAGCAGAAAGCCGCAAGCACGGCAAGGATGCGGCGCATTTTCGCTTCCCCTTTTCGCAGTTCGGCCCTATATGAGCGGCTGAATTCCCCGAAATCGTGGAACTCGCGGGCCAGGCCCGCAGCCGTTTTCCCGGCACGGGACAGGTTTGTAAAGGAGAGATCCGATGTCGAAACCGCTTATGGCCAAGGCCACTGCCGTCTGGCTGGTGGACAACACGACGCTGAGCTTTGCCCAGATCGCCGATTTCTGCGGGATGCACGAGCTTGAGGTCCAGGGTATTGCCGACGGTGACGTGGCCGCCGGGGTCAAGGGCTTCGACCCGATCGCCAACAACCAGCTTGACCCGGTCGAGATCGACCGTGCGCAGGCCGATCCGCTGTACCGGATGAAGCTCAAGTTCAACGCCGCCGCCGTGGGCGAGGAAAAGCGCCGCGGCCCGCGCTACACCCCGCTGTCCAAGCGTCAGGACCGTCCGGCCGCGATCCTGTGGCTGGTGAAGTTCCACCCCGAACTGTCGGACGGCGCCATCGGCAAGCTTGTCGGCACGACGAAGCCCACGATCCAGTCGATCCGCGAGCGGACGCACTGGAACATCGGCGCGATCCAGCCGATCGACCCGGTGGCGTTGGGCCTTTGCAAGCAGTCGGAACTTGACGCCGCGGTCCAGGCCGCAGCCCGCAAGAAGGCCGCCGAGGGCACGGTGATGTCCGACGACGAGCGCCGGAAGCTGGTCTCGACCGAGCAGTCACTGGGCATGGCGCCGGACGCGCGGATGCCGTCGTCGCTGTCGGGCCTTGAGGTCTTTGGCGACGAGGAGAAGGACGAAAGCCCCGTAGCGGACTTCACGGACGCGGACAGCTTCTTCAACCTGCCGGCCGGCGGCCACGACGACGACGAGGACGAAGACGACCACCGCCGCTGATCGGTCGCATCCACAAGCTTCAGGCCCGGCCGCACCGCGTGCTGCCGGGCTCTTTCATGCCTTCGCCCAGGGCGGTACAACCTTGTCCAGGAACGCCCTGACGCCGATTCGGGCCTCGTCCGTTTCCCAGATGTCGGCAAGGCGGCGGATGCTGTCGTCGATCACCGCGTCGTCGATCCGGGGACCAAGCGCCCGCGCCAACCGTTTTGCGGCCGCAACGGCCTGGGGAGCTGTCGAGAGGTAGGGCGCGATCTCCGCCTCGACTGCACTGTCCAGGTCGGACGGGTCAACGACGCGGGCAATGAGGCCCAGGCGCTCGGCCTCGGTGGCGTCGAAGATGCGGGCGGACATGAAGACACGACGGGCATTCCCTTCGCCAAGTCGGGCGATCACATAGGGTCCGATGGTGGCCGGGATGATCCCCAGCCGCGTCTCTGCGAAGGCGAACTTCGTCCCCTCGGCGGCGATCGCCACGTCGCAGACGCAGGCGAGCCCGACGCCTCCGCCAAAGACGCCACCGTGCAGACGCCCGACCAGCGGCACCGGCATGGTGTTCAGCGCCTGCAGCATCTCGGCCAGCTTCCGAGCCTCGCGCAGCCGCTGGTCACGGGTCGCGTCGATCTGACTTTGCATCCAGGCCAGATCGCCGCCGGCGCAGAATACGGGTCCGGCACCGGACAACACGATGGCCCGGGTAGACGGGTCCTTGCCCGGCCCCTGCGCAAGCTTCGTCAGTTCGGCGATCATCGCAGGGGAAAGGACGTTCCGCCGATCCGGCAGGTTCAGAGTGACATGAAGGACGCCGCGCGGATCGGGCCTGAGGTCCAGGGTCTGCCAGGTCATGCGGGGCCTCTCAGGCTGCGGGCAAAGCGGGCGGCCTTGGCCAGCCGGTCCGGGTTCAGGCCAGAGGCATGACCGCGGTCGGACAGGAACGCGGCAACGGCCTCGGTCGCGACGTTGCCTTTGGCGCCAGGCGCAAAGGGGCAGCCGCCCAGGCCGCCGATGGCCGTGTCAAAGCAGCGAAGCCCAAGGGCAAGGCTGGCTGCAATGTTCTCCAGCGCATGACCGGCGGTGTCGTGGTAATGCCCCGCAAGAAGTGGGGCCGGAACACGCGGGATAACCGCATCAAGCATGGCCGCGATGCGGTCAGGCGTGGCCTTGCCGAGGGTTTCGCCAAGGCTGATCTGGCGGCAGCCGAGGTCAAGCAGCGCCCCCGCCACCTTGGCGACAGCCATCGGCTTGACCGGACCGTCGTACGGGCAATCGGTCACGCAGGAGACATAGCCGCGCACCGGAATTCGCGCATCGCGCGCGGTTGCGACCACCGGCCGGAAGCGGTCAAGGCTTTCGCGGATGCTGCAGTTGATGTTCTTCTGCGAGAACCCCTCGGATGCCGAAGCGAAGACCGCGACCTCGTTCACGCCGGCTTTCAGCGCGCTTTGGACGCCCTGCAGATTCGGGGTCAGGGCGGCATAGGTCACGCCGGGATGCCGGGTGATCCCGGACAGGACCTCGGCGGCATCGGCCAGCTGCGGGACCCATTTCGGGCTGACGAAGCTGGTGACCTCGATATGATCGAAGCCGCAGGCGGACAGAAGGTCGACCAGCCGGATCTTGTCCGCCGTCGCGATGGGCCGGGCTTCGTTCTGCAATCCGTCGCGGGGACCGACCTCGTAGAGCGTGACCGGATCAGGCATCTGCATCCTCCAGCCGCACAAGCAGCGTGCCGTCGGCCACCTGTTCCCCGGCGACCACCAGCACCTCGGCCACGATGCCGTCGCGGGGTGCGGTCAGGCCATGCTCCATCTTCATCGCCTCCAGAACAAGAAGCGGGCTGCCCTTGCTGACACGGTCGCCGGGCCGGACGGACAGTTTCGCGACCAGACCGGGCATCGGTGCGACGATGCCGGAGCCTTTGGGCAAGTCGTGGGTGCTGGTGTCCAACGGGTCGGGGAGGGTGAACTCATGCGCGCGGCCCCGCAGGAAAAGCGTGATGCGGTCCCGGTCCCGCACCGTCTGCGCGTCGGACTGGACCCCTTGACTGGCAAAGCGCAGGACGCCCGGATCGGCATCGAGCAGGTCAAGATGCAGGTCGATTGCATCGCCCTGCACGTGGAAAGCGCGCTCGCCCAGCTGGGAGATGCAAAGGGAGAAGGCGGTTTCATCATGGCTCAGCGTGGCATGCCATTTGGCCCGCCCCCAGGCCCGCCAGCCATCCCGTCGCGCCCAGGGGTCTGTCGACATGGTGGAAGTGTGAAGGCCAAGCGAGACAAGGGCCGCGAGCGCGACTGCCTCTGGCGGGGTCGGTTCGGCGGACGTCAGCAGGTTCAGGTCGCGGGCGATGAGGCCGGTGTCCACGCGCCCCAAGCGGAAGCCGTCGTGCCGGGCCAGGGCTGCAAGCGCGTCACGGTTGGTGGTGCAGCCTGCGACCTGGCATCGGTCCAGGGTTGCGGCAAGACGAGTCAAAGCCGCCTGACGATCGGGTGCGTGGACGATGATCTTGGCAATCAAGGGGTCATACCAGGGTGTTATCTCGTCCCCCGGACGGACGCCGCTGTCGATGCGCACCGGACCGCGGGTAAAGCTGGCGGCCTGGGGAAAGCGCAGGTGGGTGAGCCGCCCGGTCGCAGGCAGGAAACCCTTGGCGACGTCCTCGGCATAAAGGCGGGCCTCGAAAGCGTGGCCATCGATCCGCAGGTCCTCCTGCCGGAAGGGCAGGGGCTCCCCGGCAGCCACGCGAAGCTGCAGTTCCACAAGATCGAGACCGGTGATCGCTTCGGTCACCGGATGTTCGACCTGCAGGCGGGTGTTCATCTCCATGAACCAGAATCCGTCCGTGCGCAGCGGGCCGGAGGCATCGGCGATGAACTCGACCGTGCCCGCGCCCCGGTAGCCGATGGCGCGCGCCGCCTCGACCGCGGCCTGGCCCATCGCGGTGCGGACCGCTTCGGTCATGCCGGGGGCGGGGGCCTCCTCGATCACCTTCTGGTGCCGACGTTGCAACGAGCAGTCGCGTTCGAACAGATGGACAACGTTGCCCTGGGAGTCGGCGAAGACCTGAATCTCGATGTGGCGGGGGTGGGAGACGTATTTCTCGATCAGGCAGGAAGGGTCGCCGAACGCGGCCTCTGCCTCGCGCCGGGCACTGGCAAGTGCAGCAACAAAATCCTCGGCGCGCTCGACACGGCGCATTCCTTTGCCGCCGCCGCCGGCCCGGGCCTTGATGAGCACCGGGTAGCCGATGGCTGCGGCTTCGGCGGCAAGAAAGGCCGGGTCCTGGCTTGGGCCGTGATTGCCAGGAACCACGGGAACACCTGTCGTTTCCATCAGCGCCTTGGCGGCATCCTTCAGGCCCATCGCCTGGATCGCTTCGGCAGACGGTCCGATGAACACCAGACCAACCTCCTGGACCTGACGGACAAAGTCCGGGTTCTCGGAGAGGAAACCGTAACCGGGATGGATCGCCTGCGCCCCTGTGCGCCGGGCCGCCTCGATGATGACACGGGCGTTCAGATAGCTTTCTGCGGCGGGGGGCGGACCGATCCGCACCGCCTCATCCGCCATCGCGACGTGCAGAGCACGGGCGTCAGCGTCGGAGTAGACCGCCACCGTAGCGATACCCATCCGCCGCGCGGTGGAGATGACTCGGGCGGCAATCTCCCCGCGGTTGGCGACTAGGATTTTCTGAAACATGAGTCAGAACTCACATTCTGAACACGCCGAAGCGTGTGTCGGGGATTGGGGCGTTCAGTGTTGCCGACAGGGACAGGGCCAGCACGTCTCGAGTGCTGCGCGGGTCGATGATCCCGTCGTCCCACAGCCGGGCCGAGGCGTAAAGCGGGTGGGATTGGCGGTCGAACATCTCCAGCGTCGGGCGTTTGAAATCGGCCTCCGCCTCTGCGCTCCAGCCGATTCCCTTCCGCTCCAGCGCGTCGCGCCGGACCGTGGCAAGGACGCCGGCCGCCTGTTCGCCCCCCATCACAGCGATGCGGCTGGAGGGCCATGTCCACAGGAAACGCGGGCCATAGGCGCGGCCGCACATGCCGTAGTTTCCAGCCCCGAACGAGCCGCCGAGGATCAGGGTGATCTTCGGCACCTTACATGTTGCGACCGAGGTGACCAGTTTCGCCCCGTCCTTGGCTATGCCGCCGTTCTCGGCAGTGCGGCCGACCATGAAACCGGCGATGTTCTGCAGGAACACCAGCGGGATGCCGCGCTGCGCGCAAAGCTGCACGAAATGCGCGGCCTTGAGCGATGACTCCGAAAAGATCACTCCGTTGTTGCCGATGATCCCCACCGGCATCCCCATGACATGCGCAAAGCCGCAGACAATGGTGGTGCCGTAGCGCGGTTTGAACTCGTCGAAACGCGATCCGTCGACGATGCGGGCGATGACCTCGCGCATGTCGTAGGGGGTCCGCAGGCCCGGCGGCACGACGCCCATCAGTTCGGCGGGATCGTAAAGCGGCGGCTCGGGCGGTTGCAACGCGACGGCGTAAGCCTTGTGCCGGTTCAGGTTCACGATGGCACGGCGGGCCAGTGCCAGGGCCTTAGCGTCATCGTCCGCCAGCAGATCAGCCACACCGGACAGACGCGTGTGGACATCGCCGCCGCCCAGGTCTTCGGCGCTGACGACCTCGCCCGTGGCGGCGCGGACCAGCGGCGGGCCGGCGAGGAAGATGGTGCCCTGGTTGCGGACAATGATCGTCACATCGGACATCGCCGGGACATACGCACCCCCGGCCGTGCAGGAGCCCATGACGACGGCAATCTGCGCGATTCCTTGCGCCGACATGTTGGCCTGGTTGAAAAAGATGCGGCCGAAGTGGTCGCGATCGGGAAACACCTCGTCCTGATTCGGGAGGTTCGCCCCGCCGGAATCGACGAGGTAAACACAGGGCAGCCGGTTCTCTGCCGCGATCTCCTGCGCGCGGAGGTGCTTCTTCACCGTCATCGGAAAGTAGGTCCCGCCCTTCACGGTGGCATCGTTGCAGAGGACCATCACTTCTTGCCCTTCCACCCTGCCGATGCCCGCGATCAGCCCGGCCGAGGGACTGGCGCCGTCGTACATGCCATGCGCGGCAAAGAGCCCGATCTCCAGGAAGGGCGAGCCGGGGTCGAGCAGACGGTCGATCCGCTCGCGCGGAAGAAGCTTTCCGCGGGATCGGTGGCGCGCGCAGGCCTCTTCTCCGCCCCCGGCCATTGCCAGGTCGGCGGCCGCGCGGACCGTGTCCAGGGCGGCCTCGTTCCTTGCGGCGTTTGCCCGGAATTCCTTGCTGCGGGGGGAAATCTGCGACTGCAGGACGGTCATTCGGGCATCGCCTCCATCAACTCGCGCCCGATCAGCATCCGGCGGATTTCGCTGGTGCCCGCGCCGATCTCCATCAGCTTGGCATCGCGGAAAAGCCGGCTTACCGGAGTGTCGTTCATGAAGCCGGTGCCCCCCATCGCCTGCACCGCCTGATGCGCCACGACCATCGCCTGTTCCGAGGCATAAAGCACGCAGGCCGCCGCATCGGCCCGGGTGACCTCACCCCGGTCGCAGGCGCGGGCGACCTCGTACACATAGGCGCGGGCCGAGTTTAGCGCGGTGTACATGTCGGCGATCTTCGCCTGCATCAGCTGGAAGCGGCCGATGCTTTGGCCGAACTGCCTGCGGCTGACCATGTAGGGCATTATCTCGTCCAGGCAGGCTGCCATGATCCCGGTGCCGATGCCGGACAGGACGACGCGTTCGTAGTCGAGACCGGACATCAGAACGCGGACGCCGCGGCCCTCGGTGCCCAGGACGTTTTCGGCGGGGACCTCGACGTTTTGAAAGATCAACTCGGCAGTGTTCGACCCGCGCATCCCCAGCTTGTCGAAATGCGCAGAGGTGGAAAAACCGGGCATCGCCTTCTCGACCAGGAAGGCGGTGATCCCGCGCGAGCCGGCTGCGGGGTCGGTCCTGGCGTAGACGACCAGCGTATCGGCGTCGGGGCCGTTGGTGATCCAGTACTTCGTGCCGTTCAGGATGTAGCGGTCGCCCTTGCGGTCGGCCCGAAGCTGCATCGACACCACGTCCGATCCTGCCCCGGCCTCGGACATGGCCAGCGCCCCCACCGCCTTGCCTGCGACCAGATCCGGGAGATAGCGGCGCTTCTGCGCATCGGTCCCGTTCAGCGCGATCTGGTTGACGCACAGGTTGGAATGCGCGCCGTAGGACAGCGAGACCGAGGCCGAGGCCCGGGCGATTTCCTCGACCGCGACGACATGGGCAAGGTAGCCCAGGCCGGTGCCGCCGTAGTCGCCGGGCACGGTGATGCCCAAGAGCCCAAGGTCCCCCATCTCGGGCCAAAGCGCACTGGGAAACATGTTCTGGCGGTCGATGTCTGCCGCCATCGGCTTCACCCGGTCTTGCGCCCAGCGATGCACCATGTCGCGCAGCGCATTGACCTCTTCGCCCAGGTCGAATGTCATCGAGGCGTGGAACATTGCTTCCCCCTTATTCCGCGGCCAGGGCCGTCGGGTTGCTGTCCGTCAGCGTGGAACGAAGCTCTTCACGCCGCGTCATCCAGGTCCTGAAAGCCGCTTCCTTGACGGGACCGTAGCCGCGGATCGTCTGGGGCAGGGCCAGAAGCTCGGCGACCAGGGTCGCGGTGCCGGGGCGCAGGACCTGTCCTGCAAGCGCAAGATCGTCTTCGTAAAGGCGGATCAGCTGGCGCTCCAGCTTGCGATCGGCGCTTCGGCCGAAAGGATCGAAGCGGGTGCCGCGCAGGCGCTTGAAGCGGGCAAGCAGCCGCAGGGCGGGAAGGATCCACGGACCGAACTCACGCTTGCCAGGGCGCCCATCCGCACCGGGTTTGCCGGGCAGCAGAGGTGGGGCAAGGTTCAGTGCGATGCAGAAATCGCCAGCGAACTCGGCATCCAGAGCGTCGCGGAAGGCCGGCAGGCTGTACAGGCGGGCAACCTCGTATTCGTCCTTGTAGGCCAGGACACGGGCGTAGCTCTCTGCGACTGTCCGCGCCAGCGGGTCGGCGTCCAGCGCGGTTGAACGGCAGGCCAGGCACATGCGGTTCACGGCATCACGGTAGCGGCGGGCCAGAGACTCGTCCTGATAGTCGTGCAGGTGGCGCGCGCGGGTCTCGATCAGCTCGTCCAGCGGCATTGTCCGTGGGTCCGACGGCGGGGCGAGCGGCCGGGCGGCACCCGTGACGGCGGCGGGGTCCTGCGCCAGAAGGCGGCCCCAGGCGAACGCATCGTCATTCGCCTGCACAGAGGTGCCATTCAGTCGGATCGCCTGAAGAATGGACTCCCTTGTCAGGGGGACCAGACCCGATTGCCAGGCATATCCCAGCATCATCACGTTGGCCCCGATCTCGTCCCCGGTCAGTCGCTGGGCAAGAGCGGCGAAGTCGTGGAAATGGCGCGTGGACCGGACCCACCGCGCGATATCGGCCTGCACCTGTTCGGGTCGGAAGTCGAAATCCCGCTGGCGGATGAAGTCTGAAGTCGGGGCCATTCGGCTGTTCAGCACTGCCTCGGTCCGGTCCGGGCTGCACAGAAGGATGGCGTCCGGCGAATCCGCGACCACGGGGTCCGCGGCAAGCAGCAGATCCGCGGACCCCGCCGCAATCCTGGGTGCCGCAATGGGACGATCCGCGCGCGAGATGCGGACGTGGCTCATCACCGCGCCGCCTTTCTGGGCAAGCCCGGCCATGTCGAGGACCATCGGAATCTTCCCGTCCAGATGCGCCGCCATTGCCAGGATGCCGGACACCGTCAGGATGCCGGTTCCGCCCACACCCGCGATGGCCAGGTTCCACGCGCGCTCGATCTTCGGCAGAATCGGCTCGGGGACAGCGGACAGGTCGGGGCCAACCTGCGCGCGGGGCTTTCGCAGGCTGGCGCCCCGCAGGGTGACGAACGACGGGCAGAAGCCCTTGAGACAAGAGAAATCCTTGTTGCAGGCCGACTGGTTGATGCGCCGCTTGCGGCCCATGTCCGTCTCCAGCGGCTCGACGGCGATGCAGTTCGACTGGACAGAGCAGTCCCCGCAGCCCTCGCAGACCGCCGGGTTGATCCAGAGCCGCTGGTCCGGGTCCTCCAGCACCCCGCGCTTGCGGCGGCGGCGCTTTTCGGCGGCGCAGGTCTGCTCGTAGACGATGACCGTGACGCCCGGGACATCGCGCAGTTCCAGCATCACTGCGTCGATCTCGTCGCGGTGGCGCAGCGTGGTGCCGGGCGCGAGATCGGCCAGCCGGTAGAGTTCCGGCCGCTCCGAGACCAGCACCACCCGCGCTACGCCCTCGTGATGCATCTGGTGCGTGATCTGCTGCGGCGTCAGGGTCCCGTCGATCGGCTGCCCGCCGGTCATCGCCACAGCATCGTTGTACAGGATCTTGTAGGTCACGTTCGCACCGGCCGAAACCGCCTGCCGGATCGCCAGATGGCCCGAGTGGAAATAGGTCCCGTCGCCCAGGTTCACGAAACGGTGCTTCTCGTCGGTGAAATGCCTGATCGCAGTCCAGGGCACACCCTCGCCCCCCATCTGCGAGAAGGTTTCGGTCCGGCGGTCCATCCAGATCGCCATGTAGTGACAGCCGATGCCGGCCATGCCCTTCGACCCTTCCGGCACCCGGGTCGAGATGTTGTGCGGGCAGCCCGCGCAGAAATGCGGCTGACGCAGGATCGGGGGCTGGTGCACCTTGCCTCGGGCCTCGGCATCGCGCAGCGCCTCGGCGCGACGGCGCAGGTGGATGGCCAGATCCTCGGGCAGCGCCAGGCGTAACAGGCGCTCGGCGATGGCGCTGGCGACCCTTGCGGTGGTCAGGCCCGAGGAATGGGTCAGGAACGGCCGGTCGGCCTCGTCAAACTTGCCGACGATCCGGGGCCGCACATCGGCCCGCCAGTTGAAAAGCTGCTGCTTGATCTGGTTCTCGATGATCTCGCGGCGTTCCTCGACGATCAGTATCTCTTCCAGGCCTTCCGAGAAATGCCGGATCCCTTCCGGCTCCAGCGGCCAGGGCATCCGCACCTTGTAAAGCCGCAGGCCCACGCGCCGCTGCTCCTCGGCCCCGAGGCCCAGCTCGGCCAGCGCCTGCCGCACGTCCTCATAGGCCTTGCCCGACGCGACGATGCCAAAGCGGGCGCGTGGCGTGTCGAAGATCGTCAGGTCCACCCGGTTCGCGCGGGCAAATGCTATGGCGGCATAGCCCTTCAGCTCTTGCAGCCGTTCGTCCTGCACCGTGGGCGGGTCTGGCCAGCGCAGGTTCAGCCCGCCGGGCGGCATGTCGAAGTCCTGCGGGAGGACGAACTGCCTCGCCTCTTGCGCCAGATCGACGACAGAGGTGATCTCGACCGTCTCGGAGATCACCTTGTAGCCGATCCAGCAGCCGGAGTAGCGGGACATGGCGATGCCCAGAAGACCCATTTCCAGGAACTCGTGAACCGAGGACGGATAGAGCATCGGCATCAGCGCCGAGATGAAGGCGTGGTCCGACTGGTGCGGGATGGACGAGGACTTGCAGGTGTGGTCGTCGGCCGCAATCGCCAGCACGCCCCCGAGGGCTGAGGTTCCCGCGGCATTCGCGTGCTTCAGCACGTCCCCGGATCGGTCCACGCCCGGCCCCTTGCCGTACCAGATCCCCAGCACCCCGTCCTTGCGGGCGCCGGGCGACAGGTGAAGCTGCTGGCTGCCCCAGACGGCCGTGGCCGCCAGATCCTCGTTCAGCCCCGGCTGGAAGACCACGTCGAACCGGTCAAGATGCTTCCGCGCCTTCACCAGCTGCTGGTCGTAGGCCCCAAGCGGTGAACCGCGATAGCCCGAGATGAAGGCTGCGATATTCAGCCCGGCCGCACGGTCACGGCGCATCTGCGTCATTGGAAGGCGGACCAGCGCCTGCGTGCCGGTCAACAGGACCGAGCCCTCTGTCGCGGTGTACCGGTCGTCGAGGGTGATGGCCATCGCATCTCCTCCCCTTTCCGATATCGTAATCCCGCACAGCTGAAACAAGGTCGCTCATGTTGAACTTTCGGGTGGAAATTGGATTACAATGGACCTGAAACTTCGTTAATCAGCATACTGTGTCTTGCCGCGCATGCATTCTGCGCCGCAGCGTTCTTGGCGGAGGGATCATGGACCTGGACGATTCGGACCGGCGCATCCTGCGGGTGATCCAGGAACAGCCGGAAATCACTCTGCGTGACCTGGGCGATGCGGTGGGGATGAGCCACTCTCCCTGCTGGCGCCGTTTGCAGCGGCTGCAAGAGGAAGGTGCCGTCAGCCCGCGCCGGTATGTCATTGACCCCGAGGCCGTGGGTTACGACGTCCTGGTCTTCTGTTTCGTGAAGATCGCCCAGCACCAGCGCGACCGGCTTCGGGCCTTTGAAGAGGCGGTACAGGCCGTGCCGGAGATCTTGCAGTGCCACCTGCTCAGCGGCGAATACGACTATGTGCTGCAGGTCATCGCGCGGAGCGTCCGCGACTACGAGGCGACCGTGAAGAACGCCATTGTCGAATTGCCGAATGTCCAATCCATCGTGACCAGCTTCACCTTGAAGCGGGTCAAGGACAGCCTGAACGTCCCCGTCTGACGAAGCGCCTAAAGCGGCAGGCTTTCGACCGAGCCGACCTCGACGGCCTGCCCGGTCCGCCGCGACTGGATGGCGGCGAAGGCGAGGGCGAGGCTCTCCAGGTTTTCTGCGGCGCCATTGGCGGGTTCCGAGTCGGTCTCGATGGCCACCAGCAGCGCCCCCATCGCCCCGCGGAAGCCGTCGTTGAACCAGGTACCCTCCAGGCGGGGCCGAGCGACGCCGGTCGCCGTTGTCAGCGTCACGGACTGCCGCCCAAGGTCCGGCCCGTCGCTTTGCAGACTGCCCTTGGTGCCCGCCACATAGGTCGTGTCCCGTGGGCCGTGCGGGGCCGCGCCGTCGAAGATCAGCGACGCCTGCCCGCCCTCCATCTGCACAAGGCATTGGGAAAGAAGGGGGGCTTTCGCAGTCTGGCCGGTGGCCTTGGCAGCGGTGGCGAAAACCGTTTTCGCCCGTGATCCGACCAAGCTGCGCAGGAAGTCGAACCAGTGGATGCCGAAGTCGTAAAGGATCAGATCCTCGATCTTTTCGAAGGGGGTGCCAGCGATCCAGCCGTGGTTCCAGTGGATCGAGACATGGGTGGAAATGACATCTCCAATGAGGTCGGCGCGAACCGCTTCGCGCATCCAGGCAAGGTGCGGCGCCCAGCGGCCGTTCTGGTTGACGGCAAGCTTCACGCCGTTGTCGCGGGAAATGGAGACGAGGCGGCGCCCAGCGGCCAGGTCCAGCACGAAGGGCTTCTGCGAGAGGACGTGTTTGCCCGCGCGCAAGGCCGCCTCGATGATCGGCAGGCGGTCGGCGGGATGGGGCGTGATGTCCACCACGTCGATGCCGGGGTCGGCAAGCACCTCGTCCCAGCGGTGGGTGACGCGGGCCTTGGGCGCGAATTCGGCGGCCTTGGCCTCGGCCTTGGAGAGCGTGCGGTTGCAGATCGCGGCGACCTCCCACCCGGCGGTGCGGTAGGCGTCGAGGTGCGCCGAGACGATGCCGCCAGCCCCAATGACCCCGATCCGGGGGCGGTAGGCGCGGGGCATGGGTGGTGCGTAGGGAAGGTCCGGCGCGGGGACTTCGCCCAGGGCGGTGGATTTCAGCGCGTAAGCGTCGGCGTCGGGTTCGCTCATGGGACCAGCGGAAGCGTGCGTTTTTGCCGGGCGGATTCGGCTGCGGTGTCGACGATGCGCTGACCGATCAGGCTGACGGCGGGGTCGAGTGGGCCGGTCAGGGGCTCGCCACGCGAGATGCAGCCAAGGACGTATTCGATGGCATTTCTTTCCCCCGGGGGCAGGGGATCGGATGGGACGGAGTGCGGTTCGGGGTTGGCGCGGGTCTGGACGGTGACGTGGTCAGCATAGTCCCAGGACGCGATGGTCCCTTCCGTTCCCACCAGGATGAACCCGCATTTCGGCTGCGGCTGGATCACCCAGGGGTCGGTGAAGGTGCCCCACCGGGTTTCCATTTTCGACAGTCCCTTGGCGTATCGGCAGATGGTGACAGAGTGCTGGTCGACCTCGATCCCCGGAGTCTCGTCGGTCACGCAGGTGACCTCCAACGGGGCCTCGCCATTGCGATACCAGGTCCCGAGTGTCGCGCCATAGCCGAGATAGTCCAGCAGGCTGCCGCCGCCGCTGGCGCGCTTGTACCACCAGGAGGTGGGCTTCTGACGCTCCACTTCTTCCCGGCTGACCTCGATCTTGTCCGCCAGGTGGTAGAGCGGTCCCCGGTTGCCGCCGTAGGAGTGGATCTCGATCACTTCGCCGATCGTCCCTGCGTCCACGAGGCGCTTGGCTGTGACGTGGCTTTCCACCCAACGGAGTGGCCAGTTGATGGCGAGGTATTTTCCGGTGGCCTGCACCGCCTCGATCATCGCGCGGGCGTCGGCGACCGAGGCGGCGAAGGGTTTCTCGACGAAGACATGGACGCCGCAGGCAGCGAGGCGCCTGGTGTAGTCCGCGTGGTTGGCAGTTGCTGCGCACAGGATGGCGAGGTCGGGTTTCGCAGTCCGCATGCATGTGTCGAAGTCGGTGAACACGCGGTCTTCGGGGATGCCGAAGGTGTCGACTGCTCGCTGCATGGTGCTGCGGTCGGGGTCGTAGATGCCGGCGATCTCGGCCTCGGTGTGGTCATGCACGCAGCGCAGAAGGTCGCCCATGTGCATATGGTCGAAACTGATGCCGACGATGCGGAACCTCGCCATGAAAAGCCCTTTCAGCTGCGTTCGGTCAGACGGATGAAAAGTGCGGTGACGGCCAGGATGATAAGGCCGAACAGGATACGGCGGCCGCCCTCGGGGATCTGCATCAGAGTGAGCATCGAGGTCAGCACCGTCAGGATCAAGGCGCCGACGATGGTGCCGCCGTATCCCCCACGCCCGCCGAAGATCGAGGTCCCGCCGATCACCGCCGCCGCGACCGAGGGGAGGTCCAGCGGTAGCGCGAGAGAGAGCGAGGCAGTCTTGATCTGTCCAAGATACAGCAGCCCCGTCACCCCGGCGATCAGGCTGGACAGCGTGTAGAGGGTCAGATGGACCTGCCAGACGCGAACCCCCGACAGTCGCGCGGCGGCCTCGTTCGCGCCGATGGCATAGAGGAGGCGGCCGAAGCCGCTGCGACGTTGCGCCCAGATGACGAGGGCGGCGAAGGGGATGAAAAGAACAAGGCTGTTCGGCAGGCCCCAGGTGCGGCCTGTGCCCAGCCAAAGCAGCGCCTCGGGGATCAGGACCCCGGTCGCGATGACGTAGCGTTGGTAGACAAGCAGGCAGCCGGTGGCAATAAGCGCGGTGCCAAGGGTCATGATCAGCGGGTGCACGCGACAGATCGCAATGCCGAAGCCGTTGACCAGACCGATCACCACGGCGGCGGCCAGGGCGACGGCGATGGCCGGCGGAACGCCGATCAGCGGTGCAAGGGTCGCGGTAAGGTAGGCGGCGATGGTGGCGGCGGTTCCAACCGAAAGGTCGATGCCCCCGGTCAGCATGGTCAACGTCTGACAGGCAGCAAGCATTGCCAGCGGGATCGCGATTTTCAGCGTGTTCCCGGCCCAAAACATGCTGAGCACACCGGGGTTCAGGATTGCAAGGATGGCGACGAGAAGGATCAACAGCCCGATCAGCGGCACAAGCGGTCGGTCGACCATCACGCGACCAAGGCGGGCCAGGGGTGTGGGTGTCGCGGTCATGGTCATGGCTTGCGCCCCCGTGTGGCAACAACCGCGCCGAACATTACGACAGCGACCATGATCGTCCCCTCGACGATAGCGGCCACATTGGGGTCGACGGACAGCAGCGTCAGGTCCATGCGCACGGTCCGCAGGATGAACACCGCGAGGATCGGCCCAAGCAGTCCGCCCCGCCCACCGCCAAGGACAACGCCGCCCAGCACCACAGCCGCGACCGAGGCAAGAAGATAGGGGCCGGGGATGGGCTCGCCGATGCCGGTTCCCATCGTGACGGAAAGCCCGCCAAGAGCAGCGAACAGGCCGCAGAGCGCATAGGCGATGATCCGCGTCTGGCCGACGGGAACGCCGGACCGGAAGGCGGCGAGCGGGTCCGAGCCGATGGCGTAGAGGCGCAGGCCAAGCCTGGACCTGCGGATCGGCAGCCAGATTGCGGCGGTCACGACGGCAAGAAACACAATTCCCCGCGGCAGCCAATCCATCCCCAGCAGTCCGCCCGCAACCATCGCACGCAACCAGGGTGCGGCCCCGCCGCCCGGAGCATTCAGAATCAGAAGCGCCACACCCTGCCAGACGAACAGCATGGCCAGCGTGACGACAATGTCGGGGACGCGGGACAGGACGATCAGGGCTCCGTTGACCGCGCCCATCAGTAGCCCAAGCAGAAGCACTCCGACCACGATCAGCAGGGACTGCCCGTCGGACGCTCCATCCATCAGGACCGCGCCGGTCACGCTGGCAACCGCCATCATCGCGGCAATGGACAGGTCTATTCCCCCCGCGATGACGACGATTGCCATCCCCACGGTCGCCAGCGCAAAGGGCAGCGCGGCGCGGGCGAGGCTGTCGAGTCCCGATGCCCCGAAGCCCGGCTGGATCAGCTTGGTGGCCAAAAGCAGCACCGCCAACAGCACCGCCAGGCCAAGGGTCCAGGTGTTCGCCTCGATCCAGCGCCTCATGCCGGGACCTTCCCCGTCAGCCCGTAGGCCGCGCGCATCAGGGTGGCTTCGTCAGCATCCTTTGCGTCGATCACATCGACCACGCGGCCGTTGAAGATCACCACGGCGCGGTCGCAGGCAAGGCGGACCTCGGCCAATTCCGAGGTGTAGAAGAGGACGGCCGCGCCTTGGTCGGCAAGGTCACGGACAAGGCTGTAGATCTGCCGCTTGGTTCGGATGTCGATCCCGCGCGTCGGGTCGAAGAGCAGAAGCGTCTGCACCCCCTTGGCAATCCAGCGGGCGATGGTGACCTTCTGCTGGTTGCCGCCGGAAAGCCTGCGGACCTCGCCCTGTGCGCGGGTATCAATCTGCAGCGTTTCGATGGCATGGGCGACCTTGGCGGCCTCCTCTCCCATGCGGATTGCGCCCCAGTTGCGGAAGCGCGCCAGAAGCGGAATGGCAATGTTCTCGCGGACGGATCGGGACATAAGTAGCGCATGCGCCCGGTCGCCGGGGACGAGCGTCAGCCCTGCGGCGATGGCGTCGGCGGGGTGCGAGAAGGTCCGGGGAGAGCCGTCCACTTCGACCGTCCCTGCACTGGCCTTGCGATTGCCGGCGAGGGTGTCGAACAGCTCGTCCTGGCCCTGGCCTTCAAGCGCGACGACTCCCAGCACCTCGCCCCTGTGCAGGTCGAAGGAAACGTCGGTGAGGCGGGTGCCGGTCTTCAGGCCCTTCACGCTAAGCCGTGGCGGCGCGGCGGCCAGAGGGCGTGCGGTGCGGCCCTCGGTCACCGCGGCGGCGACCGAACCGCCGAGCATCATCTCGACGATGCGCTCCTCGATGCCGGGTTCGATCTTCACATCGCCCACGGTCAGGCCGTCCCGCAAGACGGTGGCCCGGTCGCAGATCGCTGCGATCTCGGTGAACCGGTGCGAGATGTAGATGACGGACCGCCCGGCGTCGGCCTGGGCGCGGACGACCCGCAGCACGCGCTCGACCAGGTCGGTCGGCAGGGCGGCCGTCAGTTCGTCCAGCAACAGCACGTCCGGCTCGATGGCCAGCGCGCGCGCCAGGTCGACGATCCGCAGCGAGGCGAGCGGCAGCGATCGGATCAGCGCGTCGGGGTCTAGGTCGGGCAGGCCCAACTCGGAAACCCAGTGGCGGAACGGCGCCATTGCCGTGTCGCCAAGCCGCAGATTGTCGGCCACCGAAAGGTCCGGGATGAGCGACGGCTCCTGGTAAACCGGGACAAGGCCCCATTTCCGCGCCCCGGCGGGGTTGGAGACGGTGCTGTCGCGGCCCCTGATGCGGACATGGCCCGCGTCGGGCTTCAGTACGCCTGTCAGGATCTTGACGAAGGTGGATTTCCCCGCGCCGTTCGCCCCCATCAGCGCGACGACCTGCCCCGCGCCCACCTGGAGCGAGGCGTTCTTCAGGGCCTGGACCGCGCCAAAGCGCTTGGCGACGCCCGTGGCGTCAAGGACGGCGTCGGAGGGGGCATCCGGCATGGAAGGCTTTCGGTAAGGGAAGGCGACCCCCGAGTCCGCCCCGGGGGCCGCTGAGGTTCAGTCAGGCGGGCTTATTCGCCGGGACCCTTGCAGGCGATGATCTGATCCATCGTGTAGGTCGTCCAGCCGGGGATCGACACGCTGACCGGCCATTCCGGCGACAAGTTCGGGTTCGCCGCGGCGGCCAGCTTGGCCTTGCCTTCCTCAGAGACGTTGTCCCACAGCTCGGGATTCACCAGCACGGTCTTTTCGGCCGGGGCCTTGCCGTCCAGGATCTGAATCGCCAGCGCGACGCCCGCGCCCCCGACCGAGCCGGGGTTGGTGACTGCCGCGCCCTGCAGACCTTCGACGCTGGATAGCTGGCCCACGAAGCCCGCGTTGTCGGCACCAACGATCGGAACCATCGGAGCGCCGGATTCCACCATCGCGTCAACGATCACGTTGTCGATTCCGCTTGTCCAGATGCCCTGGAACGGTACGCCCGCGGCGATGATATCGTTGATCTGCTGCTTGCCCTGGTCCTGCTGCCAGCCGGTGAACACCTCTTGCGCGATGGTGATCTCGGGGAACTCGGCCATCGCCCGCTTGAAGCCCTTGTCGCGGTCGTTGTCGGCGCCCGCACCCGCTGCACCGCGCATGTACACCACGGCGCCCTTGCCGCCCATCTGCTCGAACAACCACTTGGCGCCAATGTAGGCGTATTCCTCCTGGTTGTTCGACAGGATGTATGCGGAAGGCTCGGTCACGGCCTGGTCCACGGCGACGACGACGATCCCCGCATCGGTGGCTTCCTTGATCGCCGCGTTGACACCGTCGGCATTGGCCGGGTTCACAACGATCGCATTGACGCCCGCCTGAATTAGGTTGCGGATGTCCTCCAGCTGCCCGGCCGCGTCGGTGTTACGGTGCGCTATGTTCAGGCTTTCGACCTTGCCCGACGCCAGCGCCTCGGCCTTCATCGCGCAGACCATTTCCTCACGCCAGCCATTGCCCTGCACGGTGTTCGAGATGCCGATCTTGTAACCCTCGGCCGAGGCCATCCCGGCCAGGCCCAAGGCAAGGGCGGTTCCAAGCAACAGTCGTTTCATCGTGATCCTCCCAGATCGTTGGTTATGGTCTTCACTTCACGTAGGGACGCAGGACGTCGCGTGCCAGAGCAAAGCCGCGCTTGATCCTTTCGTCGCTGCCTTCGAAGGTGCGGTCCTCGTGTTCGATGATGATCGGGCCATCGTAGCCCGTCCGGTACAGGTTGGCGAAGAAATCCGGCCAGTCAACGTCGCCGAGGCCCGGCATCCGGGGAACCTGCCAGCCCATGCCCAGCGACATGATCCCGTTGTCGTAAAGCCCGTTCCGGTCGATCATCAGGTCCTTGGCGTGGACATGCACCATGCGGGAGCCGAATTCCCGGACGAAGCGGCCGGCGTCGATCATCTGCCAGACCAGATGGCTGGGGTCGTAGTTCATGCCGACGGCATCGCCCCAGGTCTCGAAGATGCGGCGCCAGATCTTGGGCGAGTAGGCAATGTTGTGTCCTCCCGGCCATTCGTCGTGGCTGAAGATCATCGGGCAGTTCTCGAAGGCGAGCGTGACGCCGCTGTCCCTGGCATGGGCGACGATTGGCGCGAGGATGTCGGTAGCCCTGGTCCAGTTCTGGTCCGCCGTAAGGCTGCGGTCGCCGCCGACGAAGGTGTTGACCACCTTGACGCCCATCAGGCTCGCCGCCGTGATGACCTTCTGCACGTGCCCGATCACAGCCTCACGATGCGCTGCGTCGGCGTGGAGCGGGTTGGGATAGTAGCCAAGCCCCGAAACGGCCAGCCCCTTCGCCGTCAGCATCCCCATGACCTCAGAGCCCCTTGCGGCGGTCATGTCCTCGATGGGCAGATGTGCGGTCCCGGCGTAGCGGCGCTTCTCTCCGCCCGCCTGCGGCCAGCAGGCGATTTCCAGAGCCTCGAAGCCTGCGGATGCGGCATAGTCGGCGACGGCCTCCAGGGGGCTGTCCGGGAACGGGGCTGTAAGGATGCCAAGCTGCATGTCCGTCTCCTTACCCGACGCTGACCCAGGTTCCGCTGGCGGCACTTGCAAGAACCGCATCGCAGAAGAGCATCTCGTAATGCCCGTCGTCGAAAGTCGCCCAGGTGGACGCCTCGCTGCGCCCACCGCGCGAGACGTCGCGATAGACCTGCGTGAAGAACGCCGCCCAGGTGTCGCCGAAGCCTTCCGGGTGGCCGCCGGGCATGAAGGCCGCCGCCGCGCCAGTGGCGTTCATCAGCGAAGGGTCGCGCAGCAGCACCTGGTTCGGTGCCTCGCGGTGACCGATCCACAGGTCCTCGGGGTGTTCGGCGGACCAGGCGGCCGAGGCCCTGGAGCCGGAGATGTCCCAGCACAGAAGCCCTCGCCGCCCGTGGCTGACCTGACTGGTCGACATCATCCCCCGCCCGCCGTTGCCGTAGCGCAGGAGGATCGTCGCGGCATCGTCGGTCTCGATTTTGCGGGTCTCGGTCGGTCCTTTGGTGGCTGTGAAGGTCTCCACGGGGCCGAGGGGCTTTTGGCGTTCGGGGATGAAAGTGGCAAGCTCGGCCATCACCGCGACGGGTTTCTGGCCGGTGATGAAGTTGGTCAGGTCCACCCAATGCGTGCCGATGTCGCTGACGGATCGCAGCGGCCCGCCCTCTTCGGCTTCCAGACGCCAGTTCCAGTCGGTCTCCTTCGCCAGCCAGTCCTGATGGAAATGCCCGGTGATCAGGCGCAGGTCGCCAAGCTCTCCGGCCCGCATCATCCCGTGGGCGTGCTGGTTCAGGGGATAGAAGCGTGTGTTGTAGCAGACGACCGCGATCTTTCCGGACGCGCGGGCCATCGCCACCATCTCGGCCGATTGGGCCGAGGTCATGGCAAGGGGCTTCTCGCAGATCACATGCTTTCCGGCGTCGAGGATGGCCTTGACCTGCGGGTAATGCGCGACGTTGGGCGAGGTGACATGGACCACCTGCACCGAAGGGTCCGACAGAAGCTCGTCCAGCGAGCCGTAGGCCTTTGCGACCCCAAGCGCCTTCGCCCGCTCTGCCCCGCGGGACGCGCTGGACCCCAGAACCCCGACAATCGGGATGCCAAGCCGCCGCAGGGTGTTCAGATGCACGGCACCGATGAAGCCAGTGCCGATCACTGCCGCGCCAATGGTTGCAAAATCAGACAACGGAATATCCCCCATCAATGGCGAGGCAGGTGCCGGTCATGAAGGCAGACGCACTCGAGGCGAGGAACAGCACCGGCCCCGCAATATCCTCGGGCTGGCCCCATCGACCCATCGGCGTGCGCGCCGCGACGTTCGCCACATGCGCCGGATCGGTGCGGCTGCGCGCCGATTGCTGGGTGACGATGAAGCCGGGCGCGACCGCGTTCACCCGGATGCCGTCCCCCGCCCAGGCGATGGCGAGCGACTTTGTAAGCTGCACCACGGCGGCCTTCGAGGCCCCATAGGCCGGATTCTTCGGGCTGCCGAACATGGCGTACATCGAGGCGATGTTGATCAGCGCCCCCTTCGCTGCCTTCAGTTGCGCATGGAACGCCTCGGCCATGCGAAATGTGCCGTGCAGGTTGACGTCGACCACATGGGCGAAGAACTCGGGCGCCATCTCCTCGCCCCGCGCGGTGATCGCGGCGCAGTTGACCAGCACGTCGACCTTGTCGTGCTTCGCCGCGAAATCCTTCACCGCCGTCCCATCGGTCACATCAAGCCGAGTATAGCGAAACCGCGCGGCGTCCTCGGGCGCTGGCTCAGCCTCGGCCCCGGTGATCTGCACGGACGCCCCGGCGTCCTGAAAGGCCCGGGCGATCGCCGCCCCGATCCCGGCCCGGCTGGCGCCGACGACCACGACCTCGGCCCCCGCAAAGTCGAACCGACTGTGCATCATGACGCCCTCCCCCGGCCATGTTTGGCCAAACGCCGAGTCGATGCAAAGGATTTTTCATTTTCCTGTTTCTGGGGATTTTCAACCATGCCGAGCCTGCGGCCAAGCCCCACGATCATTGCCTGTGCAACGATCATTGCCGGCACCTGACTGCGGAAATGGCCCAGCCGTGCTTCGTTGACATAAAGGACATGCGTCGCCAGCCCCGCGACCGGGCTAAGCGCGTTGTCGGTGATCACCAGAACCCGGTTGCCGCGGGCGGAGGCCATCCGAACCACCTCGACCGTCTCGGGTGTGTAGTCGTCGAAGGTCATCGCCAGCAGCGTATCGCCCGGCCCCATCGCCGCGACCTGCATCCCCCGCATTGCCCCGATATTGTCGATCAGCTGGGCGCGCCGGCCGATGCTGCCCAATCCATAGACCGTGTAGGCCCCCAGCCCGAATGCCCCCCGCGCAGCCGCCACATGCACCACTTCGGTCTCGGCCAGCACCTCTACGCAGGCCGCAAGCTCGTCGCGGTCCAGGGCCTCTTCGATCCGCAACAGCGACTGCACGGCCGCCTGTACGAAGCTTCCGAACACTCCGCCCGGCTGGTCAAGCTCGCCGTCTCCCGCACCTGCCAGACGGTTGGCATAGGGCAGCCGGGGACCCAGCAGCCGCTCCCGGAACACCAGTTGCAGGTCTCCAAAGCCCTGGAACCCCAGTTCCTTCGCAAAGCGCGTGATCGTTGCCGGCGGCACCTCCGCCAGGTCGGCGAGCCGCACCAGGGTCGAGACCGCCACCTCCTCCGGGTGGTTCAGGCAGAACTGCGCCACCTGGGCCAGACGCTTCGACAGCCGCCCGGAGCGGGCCACCAGCGCCGCCCGCAGCGCCTCGAAATCGCGCGGAGGCATCGGATCGGTCATCTAGATCGCCCCCGCCACCTTCTGTTCGAAGTCGATGATCGCTCCGCTCATCGGTGCCGAGGCGTCGGACAGCAGGAACGCCACCAGGCGCGCGCAGTCGTCGGCGGTCACCAGTCGGCCCAGCGGCTGTGCGGCGGCTGCGGCCTCCAGCCAGTCTTCGCCGCGCCCCAGAACATCGGCCTGCATCCGGCGCTCGCCCTCGGTCGCGACCCAGCCCAGGTTGATCCCGTTGATCCGAATCCGGTCGGCCATATGCGCATGGGCGGCGTTCTTCGTAAGCGTCAGCATGGCACCCTTGCTGGCGGCATAAATGGCCAGTTCGGGAATGCCGCAATGGGCGTTCATCGACAGGATGTTGACGATCGCTCCACCTGCCCCGCGCCTTTTCATGTCGGAGATCGCCGCCTGCATCAGCAGGAAACCGGCACGGCTGTTCACGGCGAAAAGCTCATCCCAGATGGCCGCGCTTCCGGTTTCGAACGATCCCCGCGTCGTAAGACCGGCCGCATTGACCAGCCCGTCGATCCGTCCGAACCGGGCCAGCGCCGTCGCCGCGATGACCTGCAAAGTGTCGGTGTCGGCAAGATCGGCAACAACCGTCTCCGCCGGCGTGGGGTCAATGGCTTTGGCAGTCCGCTCAAGCGCCGCAGAGTTGCGGTCGGTCAGAACCAGCCCGCCGACGCCTTCGGCGGCCAGCATCCGCGCTATGCCTGCACCGATGCCGCTTGCCGCGCCGGTCACAAGCACCACCTGCCGCCCCAGGCCCAGGTCCATTCCGACTCCCCGTCAGGAACCGCCAGTTGCCGGCATCGTGCCGTCGCAGGGGGCCGCTGGGAAGTCCAATCTTCAGTGCGGCGGGACAATCTTCCGAAGTCACCGCGGCCGAAAATCAAAAGACCCGCAACCGATTAGGGATGCGGGCCTTTTGCTGAAGTATTGGTGCCCAGAAGAGGACTCGAACCTCCACGCCTTGCGGCGCTGGTACCTGAAACCAGTGCGTCTACCAATTCCGCCATCTGGGCACTGATGGGCGATGTAACGGTGCGATTCAGGAGAGTCAACGGCCCCCGCAGCAATTTTCTCGGTGCTGGTTTGGCCTTGCCCGTGGCCGGTCCCGCGGATATTGATCCGCCAGGTTTCCGGCGCCCCTCGGGCGCCCGTGAAGGAGTGCGCGCATGAACAAGCTGGTCACGATCATCGGCGGTTCGGGCTTCGTCGGACGCTACATCGCCCGGCGCATGGCAAAGGAAGGCTGGCGCGTCCGGGTCGCCGTGCGCCGTCCGAACGAGGCGCTTTTCGTCAAGCCCTATGGCGTGGTCGGCCAGGTCGAGCCGGTTGCCTGCAACATCCGCGATGAGGCCAGCCTGCGTGCCGTGATCCGGGGCGCGGACGCCGTGATCAACTGTGTCGGCGTCCTGAACAGTCAGGGCGCCAACACCTTCGAAGCCGTGCAGGCCGAAGGCGCGGGCCGAGTCGCCCGGATTGCGGCCTCGCTTGGGGTCGAACGTCTGGTCCAGATCTCGGCCATCGGCGCGGATGCGCAATCGGACAGTGCCTATGCCCGCACCAAGGCCGAGGGTGAGGCCGCCGTGCTTGCCGCCTTCCCGGCTGCGGTGATCCTGCGCCCGTCGATCATCTTCGGAACCGAGGACCAGTTCTTCAACCGCTTTGCCGCGATGACCCGGATGGGGCCGATCCTGCCGGTGGTGGGCGCGGAAACCCGCTTCCAGCCGGTCTATGTCGACGACGTGGCGCAGGCGGCGGTCAAGGCGGTCACCGCAGATGTGGCTCCCGGCGTCTATGAACTGGGCGGACCCGAAGTCGACACCTTCCGCGGCGTGATGCACCGGATGCTCAAGGTGATCCAGCGCCGCCGCGCCATCGTGAACCTTCCCTTTGTCCTGGCCCGGATCATGGGCTTTGTCTTCGACATGGGGCAGGCGATCACGCTGGGCCTGGTCGAGAACCGCATGATCACCCGCGACCAGGTGAAGAACCTGCGCCGCGACAACGTGGTTGCGCCCGCCGCTAAGGGCCTTGCCGAGCTTGGTATCACGCCCACCGCGATGGAAGCCGTGCTGCCCGAGTATCTCTGGCGCTACCGTCCCTCGGGCCAGTATGCGGCAATCAAGGATTCGGCAAAGAACCTGAAAAAGGCCTGAGGTGTGGACACCACCCTCACCGCCGCCTTTCTGGGTCTTCTGGAAGGCCTGACCGAGTTCCTGCCGGTGTCGTCCACGGGACACCTGCTGCTGGCGGGGTACTTTCTTGGGTTCCACTCTGCAGGCCGTACCTTCGAGGTCGTGATCCAGCTGGGTGCGATCCTGGCGCTGTTCTCGGTCTACGCGACGCTTCTGGTCCGCATTGCCCTGCGCGCACGCCACGAAGACTCGGCGCGGAGGGCGATCGTGTCGATCCTGCTGGCCTTTCTGCCGGCCGTGATCGTCGGCGTGCTGGCGCATGGCTTCGTGAAGACCGTGCTCTTTGAAACGCCGACCCTGATCGCGGTGATGCTTATCCTTGGCGGGTTCGTGCTGCTGGTCATCGACCGCATCGCCCCCCAGCCCGTGCACCACGACGCGCTTGCACTGCCGTTCCGCAAATCCCTTGCCATCGGCGTCTGCCAGACCCTCGCGCTGGTGCCTGGGGTTTCCCGGTCCGGCGCGACCATCGTGGGTGCACTGTTGATGGGGGTGGAAAAGCGCGCTGCGGCCGAGTTCTCGTTTCTCCTCAGCATGCCGACGATGGGCGCGGCGGTCGCCTACGATCTTTTCCAGAATCGCGACATCCTGGATTTTGGCGCGATGTGGGAGATCGCAGTAGGCTTCGCGGTCGCCTTCGTAACCGCGGTGGCCGTCGTCCGGTGGGTACTCAGCTACATCGGACGCAACGGGTATGCGCTGTTCGGATGGTGGCGAATCATCGTTGGGAGTGCCGCTCTCGCCGCGCTTCTGCTGGGGTTCTGAGATTGTGGGGAAACTGTTCTGACCTAATTTGGACGAAAAAAGTCAATCATACTGTCTCATCGGAGCAAAAAGCAATAAATAGGTAAGCTCTGCTGACTTTTCTTGTTGGCAGAACGGTTGTATCCCCTCGGTCCCGGAAGACCTTGAGGGAACGCAGCCGATGGCCACGCAGAAGATGCTCAAATTCGTCACCGTCGGCAAAGAGATGCCCGAAAAACGTGACGCATCCTCGCGCGCGCAGGATTTCCATGAGATTTACCGGGAGTTCGCGGATCGCAAGGCAGCCGAGCAAGCCAGCCGGTGCAGCCAATGCGGCGTGCCCTATTGCCAGTCGCATTGCCCGTTGCACAACAACATCCCCGACTGGCTGAAGCTGACCGCCGAGGGCCGGCTGCAAGAGGCTTATGAAATCAGCCAGGCCACCAACACCTTCCCGGAAATCTGCGGCCGCATCTGCCCGCAGGACCGGCTGTGCGAAGGCAACTGCGTGATCGAGCAGTCGGGGCATGGCACCGTGACGATTGGGTCGGTGGAGAAGTACATCACCGATACGGCCTGGGACGAAGGCTGGGTCAAGCCGATCCGCCCCCATGCGGAACGGTCGGAATCCGTCGGCATCATCGGCGCGGGGCCGGGGGGGCTGGCTGCGGCGGACATGCTGCGGCGGCAGGGCGTGCAGGTCACGGTCTACGACCGCTACGACCGCTCGGGCGGGCTGATGACCTATGGCATCCCCGGCTTCAAGCTGGACAAGGACGTGGTCGAACGCCGCAACGCCCAGCTGGCGGACGGGGGCGTGAACTTCGTCCTGAACTGCAACGTCGGCGAGGACATCACCTTCGACGCGATCCGGGGCCAGCATGATGCGGTGCTGATCGCGACGGGCGTCTACAAGGCGCGGGACATCGAGGCTCCGGGTGTGGGGGCCAAGGGAATCGTGAAGGCGCTGGACTATCTGACGGTGTCGAACCGCAAGGGCTTTGGTGACGATGTGCCGGAATATGAGAGCGGAGAGCTGAATGCCTCGGGCAAGCGCGTGGTGGTCATCGGCGGCGGCGACACGGCGATGGACTGCGTGCGAACGGCGATCCGACAGGGTGCCCTCAGCGTGAAGTGCCTCTACCGCCGCGACCGGGCGAACATGCCGGGCTCGCAGCGCGAGGTGGCCAATGCCGAGGAAGAGGGCGTAGAGTTCGTCTGGCTTTCGGCGCCCAAGGGCTTTACCGGCGGGACGGAAGTCGAAGGCGTGATGGTGCAGAAGATGCGCCTTGGTGCTCCCGACGCGACGGGCCGCCAGACGCCGGAAGTGATCGAGGGCGCGGATTATGTGGAACCCGCCGATCTGGTGATCCAGGCGCTGGGCTTCGAGCCCGAGGACCTGCCGACGCTGTGGGGTGTGCCAGAGCTGAAGGTGACCCGCTGGGGCACGATCAAGGCCGATTTCCGCACCCATGAGACCAGCCTGCCGGGCGTCTATGCGGCGGGTGACATCGTGCGCGGGGCCTCGCTGGTCGTCTGGGCAATCCGCGACGGGCGCGAGGCGGCCGAGGCGATCCTGTCCTATCTGAACCAGACCGGGGCGGTGGCGGCGGAATGATGAACGGTTGGTTAAGCGTCTGGCATGTGTCTGGCATCCGTCGGCTTTCTGTCGGGCGTCGGTGACCGACGCGGCGAAGTGAAACGTCAGGCCTGTTGACCTGAACTAAGTAGTGAAAACGGCAATGCGGAAGTTCCTGATCCTTGCCTGCCTGACCGCCCCGGCCGCCCCCGCGCTGGCCGGCACCTGGGACGCGCCCGAAGGCTGCGAGGCCTTCCTGACGGTGCAGTCGAAGGAATGCCGCGTCTCGCATTACTACCGCTGCGCGGCCGACAACCCCGGCGACCAGTGGCGGGTGGACCTCGATCAGGAGGGGCCGTTCTTCTATTCGAAGATCGACTCCGAGGGGCAGTGGCTGGAAAGCTACGACCCGGTGAAGCAGGTCCTGGACCCTGATCCTGTCGATTCCGCCAGCATGTCGGAACTCATTGGCGAGGGGATGGACACCTGGAGCTTCAGCCTGTCGAAAGAGGACGGCACGGGCTCGCGCGCCGAGGGCTATGACCGGCTCACCGGGCAGAGCGTCAGCATCGACGGGGTCAGCCTGCTTCAGACCGAGGTGGATTTCACCGAATATGATCTGGCGGGCAATGTCCTGCGCCGGTCGAAGGGCAACGAATACGTCCATCCGGAATGGCGGCTGTTCTTTGCAGGTCCGGGCGAGACGGACCTGGGTGACGGCCAGTGGCTGCCGATCGATGGCTCTCCGCTGCAGTTCGTCTTTCCGGGGGAGGAAGGGTTCCTTTCCAGCCAGCCCCTGTTCGACTGCGACGCGCTGACGGCGGAGTTGCCCGTGTGGAGGGTCAGCCATGAGCCTTGACCGGACGGGCGGATGCCTCTGCGGCGCGGTGCGGTTCAGGGCCACGCTGACGGGGACGCATTTCGGCGCCTGCCATTGCCCGATGTGCCGGAAGTGGACCGGCTCGGCCCTGCTGGGGATCACGGTTCCGGCGGCCAACGTGGAGTGGTCGGGTGCAGAGCACATCGCCAAGCGCCAGTCCTCTGCCTGGGGCGAGCGGGCCTGGTGCGCGGAGTGCGGGTCGGCCCTGTGGTTCCGGGTGACGGCGGACGGGCCGTATTCAGGCAACCTGGAGCTGCCCGTGGGCCTGTTCGACGATGCGAACGGGCTGACCATGACCAACGAGATCTACATCGACATGAAGCCCGACAGTTACGCCTTTGCGGCGACGGATCGGCAGGTTTTGACGCGAGCGCAGTGCGTGGAGAAATTCCCGCTTCTGGCCAGTGAATGAAGGAGAGGCCCATGACCACGTA
>JAIXZY010000015.1 GCA_027489355.1 Paracoccaceae bacterium
CCATTTATGTTCGGGGACAAGCGCCGACAGAGGACAGGGTGGGGAAACAGCGCCCCGCCGATGGAACGGCCGTGGTGCGCTGCGTGGCAATCAACGAGGGGAATTTGGTGGAGCAGAGGGGGATCGAACCCCTGACCTTATCATTGCGAACGATACGCTCTCCCAACTGAGCTACTGCCCCATCCGCGCCGCCGTATTCATCGCAAATCGCGGGCAGAGTCAAGCCGGGTCCTTTGGCTTTCGATGCGCGCTTGGGTCCGGGCGCAGAGGTCGCAGGCGTCAGCCGGCGTGCTGACGGACGAAGGCCACGATGTCGGCGGCGGGGCGCGCCCCAGCCAGGCGGGCAAGCTCGCGCCCGTTGCGGTAGAGGATCAGCGCGGGGATGCCGCGGATGCCGGCGCGGGCGCTGATCTGGGGGTGGTCCTCGGTGTTCAGCTTCATCAGCCGCGCTTCCGAGGCCAGGGTCCGCGCCGCCTTGGCGAACTCGGGCGCCATCATCCGGCAAGGGCCGCACCAGGGCGCCCAGTAGTCGACCAGCACCGGAAGCGCGTCGCCGCGCGTCACCTTGTCATGGGTCGCGGCGTCCAGCTCGGCCACCGTTCCGGTCACCAGCACCGCACCGCAGACGCCGCATTTCGGCGCTTCGCCCAGCCGGGCAGAGGGGACGCGGTTGGCCTGGCCGCAGGCGGTGCAGGTCAGTTTCAGGGCTTCGGCAACAGGCATGGCACACCTCACATCTATTAGAACGTGAAGATGTATGGCGCCCCTGGTCCGTGCAAGGGGTCGGCGCCCGGGGTCAGAGGAAATCCTCTTCCTCGCCCGCCACGTCCACGCCTAGCGCCTCGAGTCCCGATTCCAGGTTTTCGGCCAGGTGCGGCATCCCCATCAGGTAATCTGCCGTGGGGGTCGTCGCCTCGGCCACCGCAGTCGCGACCGCCTCGGCGAAATCCTCGGGCTCGAAGGCGCCGCGGCCCACCCAGGCGACGGCCGTCAGCTGCGCCTTTTCATCGTCGTTCAGCGCATCGATGAAGGCGTGAAGCTCCGCATCGCCCACCCCGCTCTCGCGCGAGAGGTAGATCACATGCACCACTTTCTGCGGGCTGATCTCAAGCATGGCGGTCTCCTTCATTTGGCACATGGTCGCGCAATGGGGGTCGGGGTGCAAGCGTCAGCCGAAAAGCCAGACGGTCAGGCCATGCGCGGCGGCCCCGGCCAGCGTGGCCAGCACGACGGACCGGCGGGCAAACCAGACACCCAGCACGGCGAGCGTCCCGGTCACGACCGGCAGCAGGCGCGGCAGGTCGGGCGTGAGAGACGGCAGGATCGAGGCGACGAACAGCGTGGCGATGGCCGCCGGTCCGGTGGCCGCGAGGAAGCGTCCCAGGCGTCCGCCCGCGGCCAGCCGGTCGGCATGCAACAGGATCGGCAGGGCGCGGAAGGCCCAGTTGGCGGCCCCGGCGATCAGCGCGACGGTCAGAAGCTCCCAGCTCATCGGCGCACCAGTCCGGCGACGGCACCCGCGAGCATCCCCAGCAGGATGCCGCTGGTCGGGCTCAGCCCCAGCGTTCCGACCACGGTCGCAAGGCCCGCCACGGCAATGACGGGCAGCTGCGGCCGGCTTAGGATCGACAGAAGCAGCGCCAGGAACAGCGCGGGCAGCATGAAGCCGAGGCCTGCGTTCAGCGCGGGCCACCCCTCCAGCGCGCCTCCCCCCGCGAGCGCACCGGCCAGCGTGCCCGCGACCCAGGCCGCATAGGCGCCGAAGCCAAGGCCAAACATGTAGGCTTCGGAAAACCGCTGCCCCCGCGCCAGCGCGCCAAGGGCCTGGCCGAAGACCTCGTCCGTCAGGCTCCAGGCCCAGACCCAGGCGTGGCGGCGTCCGGCATCCGCCCCGGCCTCGCGCATCAGGGCCGGGCCATAGAGGACATGGCGCAGGTTCATCGCGACAAGGGTGAAGGCAGCCACCAGCACCGGCGCGCCCGAGGACAGCAGCGCCAGCGCCAGGAACTGCGAGGCCCCGGCGTAGATGATCAGTGACAGGGCGAAGGCTTCCAGCGCAGTGAAGTCAGCACGGGTTGCGGCCACGCCGAAGGAAAAAGCGATGGGGAAATAGCCCAGGACGATCGGCAAACTGGCCAGGAGGCCGTCAAGGAAAGGGGGGCGGGTCCGGGTCATTTCGGGCGCAGAGCTAACGCGGCGGCCCGCCGCGGTCAATGCCGCGGAACTGTTGCGGAAAGCCTGACTTGCGCGCGGCCCGCGACGCTTGCATTCTCGCACCACAGATTTTCCAAGGAACTGCCCATGCGTCCCGCTGCCCTTGCCTTTTCCGCCATTCTTCTTGCTTCACTGCCCGCCCTTGCCCAGGACATCCCGGGCTCGGAGTTCGAGGCAGGAAACTGGTCCGGCGCGGCCACCTCGGACGACCGCGGCGGCTTTTCGCACTGTTACACTTCGGTCGGCTACGTGAATGGGCAGACGCTGTGGATCGGGCTTTACCCGAACGACACGATCTCGATCCTGCTCTCGCAGCCGGACGTCAAGTTCCAGCCGGGCGAAACGTTCGAGCTGTGGGTGATGATGGAAACCGGCCTGCCCGCCATCGGCAACGGCGAGGCCTGGGATGCCGATTTCGCCGGGATCACCTACGACGGAATCCAGCCGACCATCGATTTCCTGAACTCTGGCCGCTACCTGCGGATCCTGGGCATGGGGATCGACGACGGGTTCGACGTGGACGGCATCGGGCCGGCCCTGGCGCAGGCGCAGGACTGCCTGGCGCGGCAAGGCGGCGCAGGCGGCGGCAAGGTGCTGGGCGCGGCTCCCGGCGGGGTGAAGGCGCCGCCCAAGGTGCCGGACCTGACCAAGCCCAAGACCAGCGGCATCGGGTCGGGCGGCGGGCTGGGAACGCGGCCGGGCGGCGCGCTGGGAACCCCCGCGCCGAAGCCGCAGCCCTGACGGAAACGGCCCCGAGGTTTCCCCCGGGGCCAAATTTCTTAAGCAAGAAATTTGTCAAAATCCTTGCTTAAGGATTTTGTCCCTCACTCCGCCGCTTCGGCGTAGGCCTCGACCGGCGGGCAGGTGCAGACCAGGTTGCGGTCGCCATAGACGTTGTCGACCCGGCCCACGGGCGGCCAGTACTTGTCGACCCGGAACGACCCCGGCGGGAAGCAGCCCGTCTCGCGGGAGTACTTCCGGTCCCAGTCGCCGACCAGCGCCGCCACCGTATGCGGAGCATGGCGCAGCGGCGAATCCTCGGCCGCGATCTCGCCCTTCTCGACCGCGCGGATCTCGTCGCGGATCGACAGAAGCGCGGTGATGAAGCGGTCGATCTCGGCCTTGGTTTCCGATTCCGTCGGCTCCACCATCAGCGTTCCCGCCACCGGCCAGGACATGGTCGGCGCGTGGAACCCGTTGTCGATCAGGCGCTTGGCGATGTCGTCTACGGTAACGCCAGCTTCCGCGAAGGGCCGGGTGTCCAGGATGCACTCATGCGCCACGCGACCCTTGTTGCCCATGAAGAGGATCGGGTAGTGGCCCGAAAGCCGCGCCGCGATGTAGTTCGCGTTCAGGATCGCCACGCGGGTCGCCTGCGTCAGGCCCGGACCGCCCATCATCAGACAGTAGGCCCAGCTGATCAGCAGGATCGAGGCCGACCCATAGGGCGCCGCCGAAACGGTCCCCTGGTCGGTGCTTTTGAGGCCCCCGCCCTCCGGGTTGTCCGTCTCCGGATGCCCCGGCAGATGCGGCGCAAGGTGCGCCTTCACGCCGATCGGCCCCATGCCCGGACCGCCGCCGCCATGCGGGATGGCAAAGGTCTTGTGCAGGTTCAGGTGGCTCACATCGCCGCCGATCTCGCCCGGTTTCACCAGCCCGACCAGAGCGTTCATGTTCGCCCCGTCGATGTAGACCTGCCCGCCGTGGTCATGGGTGATCTGGCAGATCGTCCGCACGGTTTCCTCGAAGACGCCATGCGTGGAGGGATAGGTGATCATGCAGGCCGCAAGCCGGTCGCCCGCCGCTTCGGCCTTCTGGCGGAAGTCCTCGACATCCACGTCGCCGTTCGCCGAGGCCTTCACGACCACGACCTCCATCCCCGCCATCTGCGCACTGGCCGGGTTGGTGCCATGCGCGCTGGTCGGGATCAGGCAGACCGTGCGCTGCGTATCGCCCCGCGCGCGGTGATAGGCGAGGATCGTCAGCAGCCCCGCATATTCCCCCTGCGCGCCCGAGTTCGGCTGCATCGACATCGCATCATAGCCGGTGATCTCGCACAGCTTGGCCGACAGGTCGCTGATCGCCTCATGGTAGCCCAAAGCCTGATCGCGTGGCGCGAAGGGGTGCAGGGACCCGAACTCCGGCCAGGTGATCGGCATCATCTCGGCAGCCGCATTCAGCTTCATCGTGCAGGAGCCAAGCGGGATCATCGCCCGGTCCAAGGCCAGGTCGCGGTCCGACAGACGGCGCATGTAGCGCATCATCTCGGACTCGGCCCGGTTCATGTGGAATACCGGATGGGTCAGGTAGTCGGAGGTCCGCAACATCTCCTCGGGGAAGCCCAGCGTCGCCCGGTGCGGCGGCACCCCGTCGATGCCAAAGGCGCGAAGGACCTTGATCAGGACGCGCTCATCCGTGGTCTCGTCCAGGCTGATCCCCACGCGGTCATTGCCGATCTTGCGGAAGTTCAGGCCTTCGTTGCGGGCGGCGGCGAGGATGCCCGCCTGCCCCACGCCGACCTCAATCGTGATCGTGTCGAAGAAGGCCTTCGGGTCCACCTTCGCCCCCGCCGCCTTCAAGGCACGGGCCAGCCGCTGGGTCAGGAAATGCACCCGTTCCGCAATCGCCCGCAGACCCTTCGGCCCGTGGAAGACCGCGTACATGCTCGCCATCACCGCCAGCAAAGCCTGCGCCGTGCAGACGTTCGACGTGGCCTTTTCGCGCCGGATGTGCTGCTCGCGGGTCTGGAGCGACAGCCGGTAGGCCTTGTTCCCCTGCGCGTCGATGGAGACGCCGACGATCCGCCCCGGCATCTGCCGCTTGTGAGCATCCTTGACAGCCATGAAGGCCGCGTGCGGGCCGCCATAGCCCATCGGCACCCCGAACCGCTGGGCCGAGCCGACGGCAATATCCGCCCCCATCGCGCCCGGTTCCTTCAGCATGCACAGCGCAAGAAGGTCCGTCGCCATGATCGCGATGGCCCCGGCCGCATGGAGGGACGCAATCCGCTGGGTGAAGTCAGTCACATGGCCATAGCTGGAGGGATACTGGAAGATCGCGCCGAAAACGGTTTTCGGATCCAGTTTCCGGACGTCATCCTCGATGATCTCGATCCCCAGCGGCAGCGCCCGGGTCTTGATGACTGCAATGGTCTGGGGGTGGCAGAAGCGGTCGACAAAGAAGGCCTTCGCCTTCGACTTCGCCACCCGTTCCGCCATCGTCATCGCCTCGGCCGCCGCCGTCGCCTCGTCCAGAAGCGAGGCGTTGGCAACATCCAGGCCCGTCAGGTCGCAGACCATCGTCTGGAAGTTCAGC
>JAIXZY010000062.1 GCA_027489355.1 Paracoccaceae bacterium
AAGACGACGCTGTTTTCGCTGATCACCCGGCTTTACGACAACACCAGCGGGGTGATCCGGGTGGCCGGGCATGACCTCCGCCGCGCGCCCGGCGCGGCGCTCGCCCGACTGGGCGTGGTGTTCCAGACCCGCGCGCTGGATGGCGACCTGACAGTGGCGCAGAACCTGGCCTACCACGCCGCGCTGCACGGCATCGACCGCACCACCGCCCGCGCCCGGATGGCCGAGGTGCTGGCCGAGGTGGGTCTTTCGGACAAGGCGAAGATGAAGGTCGCGGCCCTGTCGGGCGGTCAGCAACGCCGGGCCGAAATCGCGCGCGCCCTGATGAACCGGCCGGACCTGCTGCTGCTGGACGAGGCGACGACCGGCCTGGATGTCCGCTCGCGCCGCGAGGTGCTGGCGCTGGTCCGGGGGCTGACCGAGGGTGGCGTCTCGGTCCTTTGGGCCACGCATATCCTGGACGAGATCGCGCCCGAGGACCTGGTCTACATCCTGCACCAGGGCGCGGTTCTGGCGCAGGGGACCGCCCGCGACCTGGCCGGAAAGGAAGGGCTGACGCGGGCCTTCCTGACCCTGACGGGGGCAGAGGCATGACCGCGCACGGCTGGGTCATCGTCTTTCGCGGCATCGTCTGGCGCGAGGCCTTGCGCTTCGTCAACCAGCGCGGTCGCTTCGTCTCGGCGCTGGTGCGGCCCCTGGTCTGGCTCTTCATCTTTGCCGCCGGCTTCCGCGCCGTGCTGGGCCTGTCGATCACCCCGCCCTACCAGACCTATGTGCTGTACGAGGTCTACGTCACCCCCGGCCTTTGCGCGATGATCCAGCTGTTCAACGGAATGCAGTCGTCGCTGTCGATGGTCTACGACCGCGAAACCGGGGCGATGCGGACCCTGCTCGTCAGCCCCGCGCCGCGCTGGTTCCTGCTTCTGTCCAAGCTTATGGCCGGGGTCTTCGTGTCGATCCTTCAGGTCTATGCCTTCCTGGCGATCGCCTGGTTCTGGGACGTGCGGCCGCCGCCCCTGGGCTACCTGGCCGTCCTGCCCGCGCTGGTCCTTTCGGGCCTGATGCTCGGCGCCCTGGGGCTCTTCGTATCCTCCTCCATCCGGCAGCTGGAGAACTTCGCGGGGGTGATGAACTTCCTGATCTTCCCGATGTTCTTCGCCTCGTCCGCCCTCTACCCCCTCTGGCGGATGCAGGAGTCGAGCGAGCTTCTGTACTGGATCTGCGCCCTGAACCCCTTCACCCACGCGGTCGAACTGATCCGCTTCGCGCTTTACCTTCAGTTCGAGCCGACCGCCTTTCTGGTCACACTTGGCGGCTTTGCCCTGTTCTTCGCCGCCGCCGTCTACATGTACGACCCCGCAAAGGGCCTTTGGGTCCGACGGAAAGGACAAGCCGCATGAAATACATTTTCATCGCAGCCCTGATGCTGACCACCCCCGCCGTGGCCGGAGGCTCGGGCGACCCGACCTGGCCCTGCATCCAGCCGAAGCAGCCGCACCTGTCCATTGGCCAGCTCTGGTCCGGCCCTCTGCCGGACGACGCGGCCGCCGAACTGGCGAAACGTCCGGACATCGCCGCGCTGGCGCAGGTGCTGGAGCAGCGCCGCCTGCCGATGGAGGAAGCCGAGGCGCAGATCGCGGCGTTTGCCGAAGGGGCCAGCGCCGAGGAGTTGACGGCGCTGTTCGTCGCGGTGTTCGACCGGATCGACGCCTATCGCAGCCGGATCATGTCCGGCGTCGCGCGCTATGCCCAGAAGCAGATCGTCCTCAGCGACCAGATCGAGGCGCGGCGGGCCGAGATGGCGCGGCTTTCAGCGGCCGAGTCACCGGACTTCGACAAGGTCGACGCCGAGGAAGAGAAGCTGGACTGGGATATCCGCATCTTCACCGACCGGCAGGCTCAGCTGACCTATGTCTGCGAAACGCCGGTGATCCTGGAACAGCGCGCCTTTGCACTGGGGCGGGCGATAGCGGCGCATCTGCCTACTCCCACTCCAGCTCCTTGAAGGCGGCGATGGCGTTGCGGGCGTTGATCTCGTCGAAGCCCGCCCAGCCGTCCCGCTGGTCGGCTGCGACATGGGCGGCCGCCTCGCTCATCGCCTCGCCCGCACGGATGGCGGCGCGGGTCTGGTCGGCCAGCGCCGTCAGGTAGGCGCGAAGGGGGGCGGTCGCGTCGTTCCACGTCCGGCCAATCGGGCCGTGGCCGGGGACGATCTGACGCGCGGCCCGTTCGGGGGGATTTGAAAGCCAGTCGAGCCATCCCGTCAGCGATCCGTCCAGCGAAGGCGTCAGGCCCTGGAACACCAGGTCCCCGGTGAACAGCGTCCCGCTTTCCGGGTGGAACACGGTCAGGTCGTTGTCGGTATGCGCCGTCGCCACCGGCTGAAGCCGCAGGGTCGCGCCGCCGAGGTCGATGGCCTCGGGCACCGAGATGGTGCGGTCCGGCAGCACGGCCCGCGTCCCCAGCATCGCCAGCGCCCCGGCCTGCCGGGGGATGCTTTCGGCCCAGACCTCCTGCCGCCGCTCGACGCCCGAGGTCAGGTTGTGATGCGCGATGATCTTGGCCCCGGCCTCGGCAAAGACCTCGGCGCCGTAGATGTGGTCGGGGTGCATGTGGGTCAGGATCACCTGGCGGATCGGCTTGTTGGTGATGCGGCGGATGGCGGCGTAGAGGCCCTCTCCGATGGCGCGGCTGCCGCCGGGGTCGATCACCGCCACGCTGTCGCCAATGACCACCCCCAGGTTGGCGATGTCGCCACCATTGTCCGGCGAAAGGGGCTGGGGGTCGCCGAGGTGGACCAGCACGCCCGGAGCGATTTCGGTCAGGGAAAGGGCGGGCAACGCCTCGGTCGGGAGGCAGGTCCAGTCGCCGGCCTGAAGGTCGGGGTGCAGCGCGATCCACCCTGCGATCCGCGCCTTGGCCCCCTCCTCGCAGGCCGCTTCGGTCAGCGGCTCGGGCGCGGGCAGCACCCGCTTTGCGCAAAGCGCGGGATCGGCCAGAAGGCAGGCCGTGACGACCAGGTGGAACATGAGAGGACCCTCCTGTCCCAAGTCTAGCGCATCGGCCCGGGCGGCGGGATCAACCGAAAGTACGACTCGCGCCAGGCCCGGCAACATGCGGTAATGTGGGCGGGAGGATGCGCCATGCCCATCTTTCGGACCGCCCTCATCATCGCGCTGCTGACCCCCGCGCCGCTTCTTGCGCAGGACAATCCGCTCTTGGACAGCCCCGCCTGGGCCGAGCTGAAATCCCTGGTCCCCAGCGGTGACAGCGCGACCGAGAACCCGGAGGTCCTGCTCTTGGAGGCCCCGACCCGCGCAAGCGATCCGGCCTTTGTCCCGGTCCACCTGACCCAGCCACCGGGCGCCCCGCCGATCCACACGCTGACCGTAGTGATCGACGAGAACCCTGCGCCGGTGGCGGCCGAGATCACGCTTGGCCCGGCGATGCTGCCCCTGGACATGGAGCTGCGGCTGCGGGTGAACGCCTATTCCAACGTCCGCGCGATTGCCACGACCGACACGGCCAGCGTGCTGGCCGGGCGCTATGTGAAGGCCAGCGGCGGCTGCGCGGCCCCGGCTTCGAAGGACCTGGAGGCGCTGATGGCCGAGATGGGGCAGATGCGGTTCCAGATCCTGTCCTCTACGCCCGAGGGGACGAAGATGCGCCACATGGCCAAGCTGATGCTGCGGCACCCGAACACCACGGGCTTCCAGCGCGACCAGGTGACGCTGCTGAACATCCCGGCGCATTTCGTGGACGTGCTGGAGGTCCGGCAGGGCGATGACCTGCTGTTCAAGGTCACGGCCGGGATCTCGATCTCGGAGGACCCGGTCTACCAGTTCAGCTTCCTGGACAACGGGGCCGAGCGGATCACGGTCCATGCCGAGGATACTGACGGCAATGTCTTCAACGAAAGCTTCCCGCTGACCGGGCTTTAACCCAGCGTTGCGGGACTCCCCCGCAGGGTCAGCGGCTGCGCTTTCAGATGCGCGGCCTCGGTCGGGTCGTGGGTGACGAAGATCAGCGACGCTCCCGCCCGGTCCAGTAGCGCCGCCGTCAGGTCCAGCATCCGCCCGGCGGTCTGCGCATCCAGCGAGGCGAAGGGTTCGTCCATCAACAGCACCGTCGGATCGGGCGCGAAGGCGCGGGCCAGTGCCAGCCGGCGTTGCTGGCCGAGCGACAGCTGGCGGGGATAAAGCCTGTCCTTCCCGGCCAGCCCGACCTCGGCCAGCAGGGCCTGCGCGGCGTCGGGCGACACCCCGGTCGGCAGGGTGATGTTCTCAAGCGCGGTGCGCCAGGGCAGAAGCGTGGGCTCCTGGAACACCATCGTCGTGCGTCCAGTGTCGCTGACGGTCCCGTCGAAGTCGCCGTCCAGCCCGGCGACGATGCGCAGGAAGGTGGTCTTGCCGATGCCCGAGGGACCAAGGATCGCCACCCGCTGCCCCTGCACCAGGGTCAGGCGGATCGGGCCAAGGACCGGCCGCCCGGCAAAGGACTTGCCCCGGATGTCAATGTCCATCCTGCCTCCAGCGGCTGGCGTGGCGTTCGAGGGGCCGCAGGACCAGGTATTCGATCAGCAGCATGACGAGGATGAAGGCGAAGGCGTAGGCCAGGATATGCGCGACCCGGAACATCGAGAAGTTGAGGTGGATCTGGAAACCGACGCCGCTGGAGCGGCCCAGGAATTCGACCACGAGGACGATCTTCCAGATCAAGGACAGCCCCGCCCGCGCCGCCCCGGCGATGTAGGGGGCCATCTGCGGCAGGACGACATGGCGCAGCCGCGCGGAAGGGGTCATGCGGAAGATGCGCGCCATGTCGTCCAGATCGGGCCGCAGCGCGCGGGCGCCTTCACGCACCATGACGGTGACGAGCGGGACCTTGTTGATGACCACGGCGGCGATGGCGGCGACCTCGTTCAGGCCGATCCAGATGTAGCACAGAACGGTGACCACCAGCGCGGGCATGTTGACCAGGATCACCAGCCAGGGGTTCACCCAGTGGTCCGTTCTGGAACTTCGTCCCAGGACCAGCCCAAGCGCGACGCCGATTCCCATCGCCACGATGAAAGCCGCGATCACCCGCAAGAGGGTGATACCAGTGTTCGTCAGCAAACGGCCCGAAGCAAGTTCGTCCACCAGGACCGCACCGACCCGAAGCGGACCGGGCATGGTGATCGGCTCGGCCACCACGACCGCGACCACGGCCCACAGCGCCAGGAAGGCCGCCAGCGACAGGACCGCCGGCATCAGCCCGCCGGCCCGCCTGACCAGGGGAAGGCGACTAGTCACCCTTGTAGAAGATGCCTTCCGGCAGCTGCTTGGCCGAGCCCAGAAGCTCTTCGCCGCCAAGCTCTGCCATCAGGGCAAAGACCTTGGCGGCATTGGCCTCGTCCACCGGAGCGTCCGAGGGAACACCCTGCCGCCATCCCTCGCGCAGGGCGGCGAATTCGGCATCGTCGTCGGCGTTCATCATCGGCCGGATGCGGTCCCAGGCGGTGTCGTCGGTCAGGAGCATCTCCTTCGCCGCGCGCGAAGCACGCTTCAGCGCCGCCGCAAGCTCGGGCTTTTCCTGCACCAGCTTCTCGTCCAGCACATAGCCCAGAAGCGGCGTGTCGGGGTCCAGCCCCAGCGCCGTCGCGGCGTCGGCGACCGAGATCAGCTCGCGCATGCCGTGGACCTTCATCTTCGCCAGGAAGTTCCAAAAGTTGATCGCCCCGTCCACCTCGCCCGACAACCCGGCTTCGTAGATCACGGGTGGCGCGCCGAAGACCTGCTCGGTCACGGCGGCCAGATCCTCGCCCATCTCCTGCCGGGCATAGGCGCGCAGGATCAGCCAGCTCTTGTCCACCGGGCCGCCGGCAATGCCGATCTTCTTGCCTTTCAGATCCGCCAGCGTCTTCGCCGGGCTGTCCTCTGGCACCAGAAGCGCGCCGACTGCGGTCGAGAACGGGATGAAGACGTAGTTCTTCCCCTCGGCCCGCTGCTGGGCGACCCAGAGCCAGTCGGACACGATCGCGTCCACCTCGCCCCCGGCCAGCGCGACTTGCGTCGCGGGGTTGCCGGCCAGTTCGGTGATCTTCAGGTCGAACCCCTCGGCCTTGTCCAGGCCGTAATGCTGGATCGTGTCCAGTTCCCAGCGCACGGTCCCGGTGGCCAGCGTGCCGATGGTCAGCTCCTCGGCCACTGCGGCCGGAGCGGTGGACAGGAGGGCAACCAGCGCCGCAGCGCCCAGGCAGAGGCGGTCGAACATGCGTGTCCCCTTCTGATGTGGCTCAACCATGACACGGGGACCCCGGTCCGTAAATTCAACCCAAAGTACGAGATACCTGCGGCCTGAAACCTGTCATTCTTCGTAATGGAAATGTGCGCAGGACAACCGGGAGGTGAGGAACCCGGTGGCCGGCCCGAGCGTTCATTTCTGATCCGCGCGATCAATGCCCGGCGCGGCAAGGGAGGAAGACATGCGGCACCAGACTTTCGCCGAACCTTCGGGTCCGGCTACCGGAGTCATGCTCAAGATCGACGACCTGCTGATTGTCGACGACCACCCCCTGATGTGCGAGGCTTTGACGGTGACCCTGCGCGTGGCCTTCGGCCTGCGACAGACGCGCTGCGAACGGAACCTCGCCTCGGCGATCGAGCGGCTGAAATACGACAAGCTGCCGGATGCCATCCTGCTGGACCTGAACCTGCCCGACGCCAAGGGGTCCGAGGGGATGGTCACGCTGGGTCGCGTCGCTGCGGGCGTGCCGATTGCCGTGATCTCGGCCAACGAGGACCCGGCGATGATCAGTGCCGTAATGGCAGCCGGGGCACAGGGCTACATCAGCAAGTCGCTGGGCCGGGAAGAGATGTGCGCCGCGCTGCGCCGGGTCTGGTCCGGAGAGCGCGTCACGCCCGACAGCTATGACCCGGACGACGTCCCGCAGAACGGCACCCGCCCCGACCTGGAAGAGATCGCGCAGCGCTTCGCCTCGCTGACGAACCAGCAGGTGCGCATCCTGCGGCAGATTTGCCTTGGCCGGGCCAACAAGGAAATCTCCTACGACCTGAACATCTCGGAGGCGACGGTGAAAACCCATATCGCCGCGATCATGAGCAAGATCGGCGCGCGGCGCCGGACGCAGATCGTGCTGTTGGCCAAGTCGATCAAGCTGTTCGACGGCAACTGACCGGAACAAGGGGGGGCCGGAGAAGGTGAGGACATCCGCCGCTTCGCAGATCGCCGCCCCGGTCCAGGCCACGATCCACATGGGCGATGTCACCTCGGCCGCGGCCAAGCTGCTGGCCGTCCTGGCACCGGCCGAGCCGGACCTGGTGCTGGTCTTCGCCTCGCCCAGCACGACGCTTCCGGTCCTTGCCGCCGAACTGCGCAAGGGGCTTCCGCCCGGCACGCATGTCGTCGGTTGCTCTTCGGCTGGGGAACTCTCGGGCGAGGGCTATTGCAACGGCACCGCCGTCGCCGTCGGCTTCCCGGCGCGCAGCTTCCGCTCCGAGCTGCTGGTGCTGGACGAGCTGTCCCGCCTGCCAGTGACCCGCTGGATGACCGGGCTGCGCGACCTGTTTTCGCGGTTCCGCTCTGACCCCAGGCGGCGGCTGTTCGGCATCCTGCTGGTCGACGGGTCCTCGAAACAGGAGGAAGTGCTGGTCGCCACGCTGGATGCAGCCTTGCCGCATGTGATGGTGATGGGCGGTTCGGCCGGGGGCGATCTTGACGTCTCGCAGACCTTCGTGATCGCCGACCAGACCGTGCTGCGGGATGCTGCGATCTTCTGCCTGATCGAGACCGATATGGACGTGCGCGACCTGATCTTCGACCACTTCCGCGCGACGGACACGCGGATGATCGTCACCCGCGCCAACCCCGCGGAACGGTTGCTTCTGGAAATCAACGCCGAACCCGCGGCCGAGGAATATGCCCGGATGGTCGGCGTGCCCACGGGCGAACTTTCGCCGCTGGTCTTTGCCCGCCATCCCCTGCTGGTGAACATGGGAGGGCGCTACTTCGTCCGCGCGATCCGACAGCAGACCGAGGACGGGGGACTTCTCCTCATGTCCTCGATCGACACCGGGGCGGTCATGTCGCTGGGCCTGGCCGAGGACCTGACCGAAGGCTTCGAGGCCATGTTGCGCGACCTGCCCGCGACGCCCTCCTTGATCCTGGCCTTCGACTGCATCCTGCGCCGGCTGGCGATGGAACATGCCGGGCTGGGCGCGGTTATCAAGGACATCTTCCATCGGTACAACATGGCCGGTTTCAACACCTTCGGCGAACAGCATGGCGGGATGCACATGAACCAGACCTTCGTCGGGTTGGCATTCCTTGATCCCGAGAGGCCGTGAATGCTCCGCGACGGCGACGACCTTGAACGCCGGATCGAGAAGCTGGGCCGCATCAACGCCGCGCTGATCGAGCGGCTGGACCACTACGACAAGACGCGCGGATCGGCCTGGTCGCTGTTTCAGGCGGCGCTGGCGCTGGAGAAAGAGGTCGCCGCCCGCAACCGCGACCTGGAGCAGGCACTGGCGGACCTGAGCCAGAAGAACCACGAACTCGCCGCGGCGCGGATGGCAGCCGAGGAGGCGAACCGGTCCAAGACCCGCTTCCTGCGCGCGGCCAGCCATGACCTGCTGCAACCTCTCAGCGCGGCGCGGCTGTTCCTGTCCACGCTAGCGACGATGGATCTGGGCGAGGACCAGTCCGACCTGGTGAAACGGCTGGGCAACGCGTTCGAATCGGTGGAAGAGCTGATCCGCGCGGTGCTGGACATCTCGCGCCTCGATTCGCAGAGGATCGAGTTCAACCGCAAGCCGGTCAGCCTGAACGCGCTGTTCGACCGCCTGCGCGACGAATTCGACGCCCCCGCCGCCGCGCGCGGGTTGCGTCTGCGCTTCGTCCGCAGCTCGCTTGCGGTGGACAGCGACCCGGTCTTCCTGCGCAGGATCGCCCAGAATCTGGTGTCCAACGCCATCAAGTACACCGAAACCGGCGGCGTGCTGGTGGGCGCGCGCCGCCGTGGCGGGCGGGCCTGGCTTGAGGTGCACGACACCGGCATCGGCATCCCCGCCGAGGACCGCGACCAGATTTTCGCCGAGTTTCACCGGCTGGAACAGGACCGCCGTGGCGAACCGGGGATGGGACTGGGCCTCTCCATCGTCAAGCGCGCCTGCGCCAAGCTGGGTCATCCGATCACCCTGGACAGCGAAGCCGGCAGCGGCTCGGTCTTCCGCATCGGGCTGGAGATCGTCGCCCGCAATGCCCCCGCGCGCCGGTCGGGCGTCCGCCCCCGCCCCGACCGTGACCGGCTGCGCGGCGTGAACGCCCTGATCGTCGAGGACAACGCCGCCATGCGCCACGGCTATTCCGTGATCCTTCGCGACAGCTGGGGGATGCAGACGCAGGCGGTCGAGGGCACCGCCGGGGCGAAGGCGGCGCTGGCGCAGACGGGCGGGTTGCCCGACCTGATTCTTGCCGACTACCACCTGGGGGGCAGCGATACGGGCCTGCGCACGATCACCAGCCTGCGCGAGCTGAGCGGCACCGAAATCCCGGCCATCGTGGTCACGGCCCACCGCAACGCCGCAATGGTCCGCAGTTGCGCGCGCCACGGCATCCGGGTCCTGGAAAAGCCGATCCGCCCCGATGAACTGCGCGACGCCCTTCTGCGTCTGGTCGGAGACCGCACATGACCCGTCTGCTTGCCGCCCTGCTTCTTGCGTTCCTCACGCCAGCCCGGGCCGACCCCGTTGTCGACAGCCTGTTCGCCGAAGGAATCTTCGCCGACGTCCCCGCCGGGGAAGAGCTGCGCTACAGCCACCTCCGCAGCGGACCCGATGCGCCGGACTTCCGTCCGGTAGCGGATGGACGCCTGATCCTTGCCAAGCCGAAATCCGGCCCGCCGCGCCTGACGCTCACCCTCACCTCCGATGGACGCAGCCAAAGCTTGCCGGATTTCCCGGTCCAGGGCGGCAACCCCGTGTTGCTGGTCTTCCTCGAATCCGTCTCTCGCAGCATGGCCACGCTGACCGGGGGCAGTCCCTTCTACATCCGCAACCGGATCAAGGACGCCTTGCGCGACGGCGGCGTGGCGGAACCAATCGAACAGCCGTTGCTGGATGGCACGATCGCGGCCAAGGCGCTGACCCTTCGTCCGTTCCAGACCGACCCGAACCGCGACCGGATGGGAGAGTTCGCAGATCTGACGCTGCGCTTCGTGGTGTCGGACACCGCCCCCGGCCGTATCCTCGGCCTCAGCGCCGACACGCCCCGGTCGGGCGGCGGCTATCACGAAAGCCTCAGCCTGACCGAAATCGGAAAGGATAGCGAATGACCCTGGTGCCTGCCGTTGCAGCGGTCCTTCTGACGCTTCTACCGGCCGCGATCCTTGCCCAGCCGGTGAACGACTATCCGACGCAGGCCCGCGCGGAATACGTGTTCGGCTGCATGGCGGTGAATGGCCAGACCCCCGAGGCACTGCGCCAGTGCTCTTGCGCGGTGGACGTCATCGCAGCCATCCTGCCCTATGAAGCCTATGTCTCGGCAGAAACCGTGCTGACCATGCGCCAGACCTCTGGCGAACGGTCCACCCTTTTTCGCGACACGGCGCCCGCCAATGGCTTTGTCGCCGATCTGCGGCGGGCCGAGGCAGAGGCCGAGATCCTCTGCTTCTGACCCCCTGCCGATGGTCAGCGCACCTGCGCCATGCCGCCCTTGACGAAGACCGGGACCCGCGTGACGGCGGCAGTCTGGTAGCCGCCGCGCAGCGAATCCAACCGCCGGAGCGCACGGTCATCCGAGGAAAGCTTCCAGCCCAACCACTCAATGAACATCCGGCGGCGAAACATCGTTCTCTCCCTTCTGGATCACTTCTTCCGTTAACACTCCCGTTAAAGTTGCGCGCAATCAGGGGCAGGAGAAGGTCAAGCAAAGGAAATGCTGTGGCGAGAAAGTGGAGTGATCCCGCAGCGTGGACGATGCCGTCCGGAATGCAGCGTTGTTCCTTTGTCTGCGCCGGAATGCAGCTTGATCCGGCATGGACCAGCCGCTCTGTAGGGGGCTGCCAGAGCAGGCAGTTGACGGGCAGAGATGTGTCCGGACCGATTCGGCTGGAAGATTATGTATCCGCATCAGGATCTTGACGGCTTCGTCCCATGAAATTGCGCCAGTACCCGGCACAGAAAGGCAATAGCCCCGCAGGTTGCTGACGGGCGGGCATCCCGGGCTGCTTGTCCTGAACCGGCTTGTGGTTCCCGAAAGAGGGTCTCGCAGCCCTCATGGGTGAAGGGGGTCCTCAGCCGCAGAACATCGCGACCTTGCAGCCGGCCGGGCTGCGCCGGCTTGACTTGGCAAAGGGCACCGGACTAACAATACCCTTGAGTATCTAAATTTGCCTACTCAGTTTTCTCGATCTTGACGGAGGCCGGCTTGAAAACCGCAGCGACAGAACTTTTCGGCATCGAAGCGCCTATCTTTGCCTTCAGCCACTGCCGGGATGTCGTGGTGGCCACGTCCAAGGCCGGCGGCTTTGGCGTGCTTGGCGCCGCCTGGATGACGCCCGAGCACCTTGAGCAGGAACTGAAGTGGATCGACGACCACATCGGCGGGCTGCCGTATGGCGTCGACATGGTGTTCTCGTCGACCTCGACGACGGTCGAGTTCGACAAAAGCCCCCGCGAACTGCTGCCGGCGGAAAACGTGGCCTTCATCAACGGCCTGCTCGACGCCGATGGCGTTGCGCCTTTGCCCGAAGACGAAGTCCAGGGCTGGTATGCCGATTATGCCCGCAACCTCAGCTTCAGCCCGGCCACAAGCGAGGCCCTTCTGGACGTGGCCCTTGCCCATCCGATCAGGTTCGTGGTCAGCGCCCTGGGCATCGCCCCGCCACACGTCATCCAGCGGGTGCATGATCGCGGCATCAAGTTCGGCGCGCTGGTCGGCAGTGCGAAGCAGGCAAGAAAGCAGGTCGAAGCCGGCGTCGATGTGATCATCGCCCAGGGCAGCGAGGCCGGTGGGCACACCGGTCAGGTGACCTCGATGGTGCTTTGGCCCGAAATCGTTGACGCCGTTGCGCCGGTTCCGGTTCTGGCGGCGGGCGGTATCGGCCGGGGGCGCCAGATGGCCGCGGCACTCGCCCTCGGGGCCGAAGGCGTCTGGTGCGGGTCGATCTGGCTTGGCACGGTCGAAAGCGAACTGACGCCGGACATGCGCGAGGTTCTTTACTCGGCCACCCCCGAGGATGCCATCATCACGCTTGGCTACACGGGCAAGCCCTGCCGCGCGATCCGCAGCAAGTATACCGAAGCCTGGGATCGGCCGGATGCACCGAAACCGCTGAAACAGGTGCCGCTGCAATCGATCCTGTCCGGCGAACCCTTCCGCAGGGTTGAACGCGCCCGCCGCAAGGACTGGATGACCTATGCGGCAGGCCAGATCGTCGGGCTCGTGAATGAACCGACGTCGGTGAAGAACGTCATTTACGACATGGTCATGGAATATGCCGAGACCGTCGACCGCGTCACCCGGATGGTTGAGGAGTGACGCCGGTGGTGCAGCCCTTGCGGATCACGGTTGTCGGGGCGAGCGGTCAGGGCTGCGAGTTCGCGCTGAAGGCGCAGGCCGCAGGGCATTACGTGACGCTGATCGACGAACATCCGCAGACCATGGCGCAAATGTCCTTTGACGCGCCTTGGTTCTATGGCGCCGCACTGCCCGGTGCCCTTGCGAACGTCAATGCAATCTCCCAGGTCGTCCTGGAGGCCAATCCCCAGATCTTTGCCTGCTTCGAGGCGGGCATCGACGTGCGTGTCGGCACCGTCGCCTGGGGCGTGTTCCAGAATGGGCCGAACAACAGCCATGTCGGCACCTCCAAGGTCGGGATCGTCAGCGCCGAGGGCAATGCGCTGATCGAGCACGACGTCCTGGTGCTTGCCACCGGGACGCGGGACTTTGTTCCGTCCTTCAAGGGGTCGGACCTGCCGGGGGTTCTGGCCGTCAAGGCCGGGATGGCCTTTCTTGACCTTTATCAATGCTATGAGGGCGAGGAAACGCTGGTGCTGGGAACCTCGGCCCGCGCGGTGGAATTTGCCGAGCGCGCCCTCGCCCGCGGCGTCAGGATCGTCGGGATGGTCGAGCCCGGAGCAGACTTCGCGGCAGGTCCGGCGGCGCAGGAACGCATTCGGGCGCTTAGGATTCCGCTGCATTTCGGCACCGCGATTGTCGCCGCCAAGGGAACGACAGCCGTCACCGGGGCGCGCCTACGTCCGGTTGCCGGCGGGGTAGATGTCACGGTTGCCTGCGACACGATCTGCGCTGCCATCGGCGTGCTGCCGAATGTCGAGCTTCCCGCGGCGATGGGCTGCAAGATGTGGTTCGCAGACCCCGTCGGCTCCTGGCTGCCCGAGGTAGACGGGGCCGGGCGCACCAATCTGCCGAACGTTTTCTGGCTGTCCGGCTTTGCGCCCGAAGGCGGTGATGCGGCGGCCACTCTGGCGGCGATCGAGGGGCGCGCGACGACCGGCACACGGCGGTCTGCCGCGCCCGGCGCCGTCGAACAAGGCAGCTATCTGCGCCGCTGGGTTCAGGCGCTTGTCGAAACGGGTGGCGGGTCGGTCATCCTGTGCAAATGCGAATCCGTGACGCGCGACGCGCTGCTTGACCTTGCTCCGCCGTCCTATCTTGCGGGCAACCTGCGCCTGCCGCAGTCGCCGGTGACAGGCCCGGGGCCGGGGCCACGCGTCCATCAGGACCAGTTGAAGCGGATGACCCGTGTCGGCATGGGACACTGTCAGGGACGCCGCTGCCGCGACGAGGCGGCGCTGCTGCTGGCGTTGCGCTTCGGCATCGGTCTCGAAGAGATCAAGCCCGGCAGCTATCGCTTCCCGGTGCGGCCCGTCGATCTGAGCCTGATCGCGGCCGAGGATGACACCCCGGACACGCGCGACAAGTGGTCATACTGGCTGCATGCACCAGAACCGCCAGCGGCCGAAACCGCATCGGCGCAACATCAGGAACAGGACATCTGATGGAAAGCTTTGACCTCATCGTCGTCGGTGCGGGGATCGTCGGGTTGTCGACCACCTGGCGCGCCCGCAAGGCGGGGGCACGGGTTCTGGTTCTTGACAAGGGTCCGACGGCCTATGAGGCGTCATCCCGTGCCACAGGTTTCCTCAGCCTGCGCGGCGAGACGCCGGACGAATCCCGGCTTGCCCAGGTGGCCGAAAAGCTGTGGGACACCCTTGACGACGATCTGGGCTATCCGACGGAGTGGACGCAGAAAGGTCGGCTCTGGGCTGCGGTCACCCCGCGCGAACATGAAGAGCTGAAGCAGTCTTACCTCGGCTTCCAGAAGACGGGCATCCCCTTTGAACTCATCGATGGTCAGGCCTGCCGCGACCTTGTTCCCGCGCTGTCGCCCGAAACGCTGGGCGGCATTTACACCTCGCGCGCCGGGCATGCCAATCCGCAGCGCACATCGCATGCATTCGCCTGGGCCTTCCGCGATCTGGGGGGCGAGATCCGCGAATATGCGCCGGTCCTCGAAATCCTGACCGAAAGCGGCAAAGTGAAAGGCGTGCGCACGGCACAAGGCGAAATCCATGCGGGGGCGATGGTTCTATCGGCTGCGGCGCACAACGCGGCCCTGCTGGCGCCGCTCGGGATCGACTTCCCGGTGGCGCCGGTCCGGCTTGAAGCCTTCGTCACCGCCCCCCTGCCCCCGCTGTTCGATCAGGCCATCGTCGCCCACGGCCTTGCCATCCGGCAAACCCTGCGCGGCAACATCCATGTGAACGGCGGCCCGCATGAGTGGCTGGACGCCGGCACGGCGAACGACATGCCAAAACCCACGACCCCCATCGTGCGCAACATCGCGCGGCGCTTGTTCGAGGTGTTCCCCTCCCTGCGCAATGCGCAGATGCTGCGGTCCTGGGCGGGGATCATTGATGTGACGCCCGACCAGATCACCACCATTCACCCCTTCGACACGCCCGCGGGCCTGATCGCCTGCGCCTCGGCGGGGCACGGCTTTGGCATGTCGCCCGCGCTTGGACTGGCGCTGTCAGACCTTGCGCTGAACGGCCAGACCGATCTGCCGATCACGGATCTGACGCTTGCACGTTTTGCCGCGCTTCCGAAGGACTGGCGCCGGGTCTGGAATTGGCAACCCGGCAGCTACAACACCTGACCCGAGGACGGCTTTCAAATGCGCAAGATCAACTTCATCAACCCTTTCGGCTCGACCGCGTATGACGACATCATCCGCAAGACCTTGTCGCATTACTGCGCGGAAGGCACGCAGATGGATGTCACGCATCTGTCCAACTGCCCGCCTGACATCGATTTCTTCTATTCCAAGCACATGATCGAGCAGTCGCTGTATGAAGAGGTCATGCTGTCGGAAGAGGCGGGTTATGACGCGGTGATCGTCGGCTGCCTCTACGATCCCGGGGTGCGCGTCGCGCGCGAACTTGTCGACATTCCGGTGATCGGCCCGCTGGAAGCCTCGTTCCAGATGGCGGCCAACTTTGGTCACTCGACAATGGTTCTGACCGACCACCGCAAGGCCGTTCCCTATATCTATGATCAGGCGCGGCTCAATTCCCAGGGTGCGACGATGCGCGGGGTCGATGCGATCGACTGGTATGTCAAGGACATGATCCAGGATCGGTCCGCAGTGGCGCGCGATGTCGTGGCGCGATCGCAGAAGGCGGCGGCAAAGTTCGGGGCGGAAACCGTGATCATGGGCTGCACGATCATTGCGGCGATCTATCAGGAATATCTGATGGAGGGTGGCACGCCATCGCCCGTGCCGATCCTGAACCCCAATCTGCTGGCCCTGAAGATGGCAGAGGGGCTGGCCGACCTGCACCGTAACGGCGGTTACTTCCTGGCACGCAGCGGTTTCTACATGAAGCCCACCGGCCATTTCGAAAGCGAATTCCGCCGCGCGCGCAAGACCTGGAACGACACCAAGCCGATCTTCTGACGATCAGAAGGTCGGCGGGGTGCAGGCGCTGATCAGAGTACAGGGCTCGGCGTCGGGATTGCGAAAGCGGTGCGGGCGGCGGCTGTCGAAGATATAGGCGTCGCCGGGGCCAAGCAGCGCCACCTCTTCCCCCACGGTGATCTCGATCTGCCCAGAGATCACGATCCCCGCCTCTTCGCCCTCATGGCTGTAAAGCCGGTGGCCGGTGTCAGCGCCGGGTTCATAGGTTTCGTGCAGCATCATCAGGGTATGGGTGCCGGGCTTGCCCACCCGCAAGAGCGAAAGCTTCGTCGCCGTGGCCTCGGGTCCATAGATCGCGGGCGTGCCGATATCGACCAGTTCGGCGTGGCGGTAAAAGGTCTTGGGTTCATCGGCGCTGTCTTCGGCAAAGAAATCCGACAGGCCCATCGGGATGCCGTCGAGGATCTTTTTCAGGTTCGACACCGAGGGGCTGATCTTGTTCTGCTCGATCATCGAGATCTGCCCGTTGGTCACACCCGCGCGCTGCGCCAGTTGCCGCTGTGAAAGTCCCCGTCCCTCGCGCACGGCCTTCAGCCGCTTACCAATGTCAAAATCCGTCATGCTTGCCTCACCTCGGTGCGGACTGTAGCGCCATGCCCCTTCTACGGGAAGGTGTTCAGGATAATAAACGCCTTGATCCATAAATGACCACTGTTTAATATATTGAACAACATCTGACGGGAATCAAATCATGTCGAACTCTGCCCTTTCCGCCCGCCGTTCCGCCGCCATCGCGCGGGGAGTCGGCGTTTCCAGCCCCCTCTTCGCCACCCGTGCGAAGAATGCCGAGCTTTGGGATGCAGAAGGGCAACGCTATATCGACTTTGCCTCGGGCATTGCGGTGCTGAACACGGGCCACGGCCATCCGCGCGTCGTTGCGGCCGTCAAGGCGCAGATCGATGCGTTCAGCCATACCTGCCATCAGGTTGTTCCTTATGAATCCTACGTGGAACTGGCCGAGCGTCTGAACGCTGCCGTGCACGGCGCTTTCGCCAAGAAAACGATCTTTGCCACCACCGGTGCCGAAGCCGTTGAAAATGCAGTCAAGATCGCCCGCGCCTATACGAACCGGCAGGGGGTCATCGCCTTCTCTGGCGGCTTTCACGGCCGCACCTTCATGGGCATGGCGCTGACGGGCAAGGTGCAGCCCTACAAGGCGGGGTTTGGCCCGATGCCGGGCGATGTCTGGCATGTGCCCTATCCGATGGCGGCGCATGGCATCGATGCCGCACGCAGCCTTGAGGCGATCGAGGGTCTGTTCAAGGCCGATGTCGATCCGGCCCGCGTGGCGGCCATCATCATCGAACCGGTTCAGGGCGAAGGCGGCTTCTACCCCGCCCCGGCCGATCTGATGCGCGGGCTGCGCGCGCTTTGTGACAAACACGGCATTCTGCTGATCGCGGATGAGGTGCAGACCGGCTTTGCCCGCACTGGCAAGCTGCTTGCGATGGAACATTACGACGTGGCGGCGGACCTGACGACCATGGCCAAGTCGCTGGCCGGCGGCTATCCGCTTTCGGCCGTGACGGGCCGGGCCGAGGTGATGGATGCTCCGAACCCCGGGGGTCTGGGGGGCACCTATGGCGGCAGCCCGCTGGGCATTGCCGCCGCGCTGGCGGTGCTGGATGTGATCCGCGACGAAAAGCTGTGCGAGCGGGCAAATACGCTGGGCGACAAGCTCAAGGCGCGGCTCAAGGGCCTGCAGAACGAAGTGCCCGAGATCGCCGATATCCGTGGCCCCGGCTTCATGGTCGCTGCCGAGTTCATCGCGACGGATGGCACGCCGCTGCCCGCGCTGACGCTGGCCGTGCGGGATGAGGCGATGAAGCGCGGCCTGATCCTGCTGACCTGCGGCATCTACGGCAATGTCATCCGCTTCCTCTCGCCCATCACCATCGAAGACGCCGTGTTTGAAGAGGCGATGGAGATCCTGTCGGAGTCGATCCGTGCCGCGAAGAAGGGGCTTGCCGCATGATCGCCGCCGATCTTCTGAACCGCCTCAAGGACAAGACGCTGCTGCCCGCCGCCGGGCTGGTTGCGGGGGGAATGGCGGGACGTTGCCGCCTCGGGGGCTCAGTTCGACGTGACGAACCCCGCGACCGGCGCGGTCATTGCGACCCTACCCGACATGGGGGCCGCCGAAACCGCCGAGGCGATTGACGCGGCTCATGCCGCACAGATCGAATGGGCCGCCCGCACCGGCAAGGAACGGGCGGTCGTCCTGCGCAAGCTCCATGACCTGATGGTTGCCCATGCCGATGATCTGGCAACGATCATCACCGCCGAGATGGGCAAACCCTGGGCCGAGGCGCGGGGCGAGGTGCTCTATGGCGCGTCCTATGTCGAATGGTTCGGCGAAGAGGCCAAGCGCGTCTATGGCGAAACGATTCCCGGCCATCAGCGCGACAAGCGCCTTATGGTGATCCGGCAGCCGGTGGGTGTCGTGGGGGCGATCACGCCGTGGAACTTCCCCAATGCGATGCTGGCGCGCAAGATGGCGCCTGCGCTGGCCGTGGGCTGTGCCCTGGTGGCCAAACCCGCCGAACAGACCCCGCTTTCGGCGCTGGCGCTTGCCGTTCTGGCAGAGCGGGCAGGTCTGCCGACCGCGCTCTTTTCGGTGATACCGGGCACCGACGGCCCCGCCATCGGCAAGGAGCTGTGCTACAATCCGAAGCTGCGCAAGATCACCTTCACCGGCTCGACCGAAGTGGGGCGCATCTTGATGCGGCAGGGGGCCGACCAGATCAAGAAGATGTCGATGGAGCTTGGCGGCAATGCCCCCTTCATCGTCTTCAACGATGCCGATCTGGACGCCGCGGTCGAAGGCGCACTGATCGCCAAGTTCCGCAACAACGGCCAGACCTGCGTCTGCGCGAACCGTATCTATGTGCAGGCGGGCGTCTATGATGCTTTCGCCGAAAAGCTCGCCACCGCCGTGGCCGGACTGAGGACGGGCGATGGCTTTACCGAGGGCGTCGCTCTTGGCCCGTTGGTCGATGTCGATGCGCTGGCAAAGGTTGAGGCCCATGTCGCCGATGCCCGGGCGCAGGGGTCGACGGTGCTGACCGGCGGCAAGGGGCTGGGCGGACTGTTCTATGCACCCACCGTGCTGAGGGACGCCACCACAGCCATGCGCCTTGCGCGCGAGGAAACCTTCGGCCCGGTCGCGCCCCTCTTCCGTTTCGAAACGGTGGATGAGGTGATCCGCCTTGCCAATGACACCGAGTTCGGGCTCGCCTCATACTTCTACGCCCGTGACATCGCGCAGGTCTACCGCGTGGCCGAGGCGCTGGAGTATGGCATGGTCGGCATCAACACCGGCCTGATCTCGACCGAGGTCGCCCCATTCGGCGGCATCAAGCAATCGGGCCAGGGGCGCGAAGGCAGCCATCACGGCATCGACGATTACCTTGAGACCAAATACCTCTGCCTCGGCGGAGTGTGAACATTCCCGACGCATAGCCCCGGCGGCCACCGCCGGGGCATCAGGGTTTGCGCCGATAGAGATTGGCCAGGATCGCGGAAAACACGACCGCGCCGTCGTCATCCAACAGCTCGACCCGCCATGAGACAACCCCATGCTCGCGCCTGGTTTTCGATGCGCGCGCCGACAGGACGGTGAAGGTCGCCGTGACGGTCCTGTCCGGCAGCAGCGGCTTCAGAAAGCGCATTTCATCCAGCCCCAGACCAAGCTCTGCCTTGCCACACAAGACGCCGGAATCGACGCCAAGTCGCATCATCAGCGCGTGCATGTGGGTGCCAGAACCCACGAGCTGCCCGAACACGCTGTGTTTCGCGGCTTCCGGGTCCAGATGATAGGGCTGCGGATCCCAAAGCGTGGCGAAGGACACGATTTCATCCTGCGTCACCAGCCGCGGACTGCTGACGACACGGTAGCCCGGATAAAGATCCTCAAACCAGGGTTGCGCCACGTCACCCGGTCCTGCGGGCTTGGGCAAGCGGCCGCCTCAGCACCGAGCCAACCCCCTGGGGCATCGGATCGTCCGCGTTCAGGGAAAAGATCTCGGCAATCCGCCGCAGCATCGCCTCTGCGACAACCGAAACCTTTCCGTGGCGCACATGGATCGACAGATGCTCGCCCGTTGCCAGAAGCTTTCCATCCGCGTCGAAGAGGCGGTGAAAGAGATGCAGGCGCTTGTCGTCATGCGCGAGGATCTCGGTTTCGCTGAAAAGCCCCGTACCGGGCTTTGCCTCGGCAATGTGGCGCAGATGGGTTTCCAGCGTGAAGAACGCGCCCTCCGACGCCCGGGCGAAATCAACGCCGATCCGCTCATAAAGCGCATCCGAGCTTTCGCCAAAGACCTGCAGATAGCGATGCTCGGTCATGTGGCCATTGTAATCCAGCCACTCTGGCAGAACCACACCACGCCACAATTGCAATCCCATCCCGCCGGTTCCCTGCACATCGACACAAGAAAAAAGCCCCGGGCAGATGCTGCCCGGGGCCGGAATTGACTTACTTCACCAGCCAGGGCTCGCCCACGTCGGCCACCCGCGCGTCGTAGCCGGCATCGACGATCGCCTTGGTGATGGCACCTTCCGCCGCCAGCCGGCCGATGGTCGCGTCGATCGCAGCCCCCAGAGAGTCGTTGCCCTTGGTGTAGAGAATGCCAGCCTGCGGTGCCTTCACCGAGGCGGAGACGCGCTCGTCGGGCTGGGCCAGCTTGATCTGGATGCCTTCATAGGCCCCGGCGTTCTTTTGCGCGTAGGCCGCATAGTTGTAGCCGTCGGCAGCGGCGTCGATCCGGCCGGCCGCAAGGTCCTGGGCCAGGGCAACGGCGTCGGGATAGATCGCCAGATTGTCGCCCAGCAGTTCCTGCATCTGCTCGACCCACAGATAGCCGGCGACGGTGCCGACCTTCTTGCCGACAAGCCCTTCGATGGTGTCGACGCCGTCCTTCGACAGGATCCCCATCGGGTCAAGGTAGGTCGGCGCGCTGATGCCCAGCACTTCCGAGCGCTTCTCGGTCCGGTTCCAGCTGCCGATGGCGATGTCGGCCTTGCCGGCGATCACCGACTGCGTGGTGGCCGCCGGATCCATGACCAGCGCAACGAGTTCAAGGCAGTTGTCCTTGGCGACGGCGGCTGCGATGTCCGGGTCGATACCGCTGATGGAACCATCGGCAGCGACGATGGTGAAGGGCGGATAGTCGTAGGCGGCAACCGTCAGCTTGCCCGGCTCGATCGTCGTCACCGTGGTCGTGCAGTCCTGCGCCAGCGCCGGCGTGAGGCTCAGCATCGTCAGGGCGACGGACGCCAGAAGTTTCTTCATTTGTTTTCCTCTCAGTTGGTTGGGGGTCTTTATTGCGTCAGGCCGTGTGCTGGCCGAGCCGCCGCTCGATCACTGCGACCAGAATGGTCGCAGGAATGCAGATTGCCGCGTACAGCAGCGCCGCCAGCATGAGGATTTCCATGTAGCGGAAGGTCGTCGTCCCGATCAGGTTCGCACGCGACAGCAGTTCGGGCAGCGCGATCGAGAAGCACAGCGCCGAGGCCTGCAGCATGAGGATCGCGAAACCCAGAAGTGCGGGCGCCGCCACGCGCATGCCTTGCGGCACGATGACAAAGCGCAGCGCATCAAGCCGCGACAGGCCCAGCGTCATCGCGGCCTCGTTCTGACCCCGCGGCACGGCCTGCAGGCCGGCGCGAATGATCTCGCTGGTGTAGGCACAGGTGGTCCAGGACAGGGCGGCAATCGCAGAGCCCATCGAGCTCAGCTGAAGTCCCGAGGACGGCAGGCCGAAGTAGGCAAATTGCAGCAGGATGAGCGCAGGGGCCCCGCGCCCGATCTCGACAATCGCAAGGGTCGTCCAGCGCACGCTGCGCGACTTTGACTGGACGAGCAGCGCCGCGACCAGCCCCAGCGGGATACCGATCGCCAGTGCCGCGCCCGTCACCTCAAGACTGATGACCAGGCCAGACAGGAGTTTCGGCAGATACTCTGCCCAGAAGGAAAGGGTTTGGCTCATTGTGCCACCTTTGAGCGCAGACGGGCATCGGCGTCACGTGCAACGGCGGCGAGTGGAAGGCTGATCAGGATGTAAAGCGCGCCGGCGAAGGCAAAGATCTGCAACGACGCATGGAACTGCTTGTTGGAGAGGAAGTTCGCCAGATAGGCGATTTCCGCGACGCCAATGGTCGAGGCGATGGCGGAATCCTTCAGCAGGCCGATCAGATAGGTCGTGGCCGATGGCAGCGTCACTCGGAACAGCTGCGGGACCATGACATCGAAGAACTCTGACCACACCGGCAGGCCCAGGGCATGCGAGGCATCCCACTGGCCCGGATGGATGCTGCTCAGCGCGCCGCGATAGATTTCAGCCATGTTGGCGGCGGTGATGACGCCCAGGGCGATGATCGCCGCGGGCACCGGGTTGATCGTCAGAAAACCCGAGCCAAGCCCGAAATACAGCAGGAAGATCCAGACGATCGGCGGGACAGACCGCAAAAGGACGATCAGCGACACCGACACGGCATTCAGCACGCGGGACCTGGACACGCGCATCGCACAGATTGGGACGCCAAGCGCCGCCCCCAGAAGGAACGCACAGACGGTGACAACCAGGGTCCAGTAGATGCCGCCTGCGATCAGAAGGACGCCGTCCAGGGTCATCTGTTCATCACCGCATGAAGGAATTGCTGGGCGCGCGGCGATTTCGGGTTCCGCATCACCTCGCTGCTTGGGCCTTCTTCAAGGATCTTGCCGTCAGCCATCAGGATGACGCGGTCCGAGACGGTTTCCGCGAAATGCATCTCATGGGTGACGACGATCATCGACATGCCGCCCTCGGCCAGCTCTTGCATGACCGCCAGCACCTCAAGCCCGATTTCAGGATCAAGCGCAGAGGTCGGCTCGTCGAACAGGATGATCTTGGGGTCCAGCGCCAGCGCCCGCGCGATCGCGATCCGCTGCTGCTGCCCACCCGAACAGCGCGCGGGATACTGATCCGCCTTCGAGCCCAGCCCCACACGATCCAGCAGCGCGCGCGACCGTTCGTCGGCCTCGGCACGGCTGCGACCCAGGGCACGCTCCTGGGGGAGGCTGATGTTGCGCAGGACGGTCATGTGCGGGAAGAGGTTGAAGGACTGGAACACCATCCCGGTCGAACGGCGCAGGGCGTTCATGTCCTTGCGCGGGATCGGAGTGTCGGCCCGCATCTGGATGCCGCAAATCTCGATCGAGCCTTCGTCGTGCTGCTCAAGCTGGTTCAGGCAGCGCAGCAGCGTGCTCTTCCCCGATCCGCTGGGGCCGATGATCGCGACAACTTCGCCAACGCGCATCGAAAAGTCGACACCCGCGAGCACCTTGTGTGCCCCAAAGGACTTGCCCAGTCCCTTGACTTCCACGATTGGTCTGGCTTCCGCCGTGCGTTCCATAGGTGAACTCATTGCCAATGGCAGTATCGGGCGATGTCGCCAGCATCCGTCATCTCGAAGCCTCTCGTGCGTGAAGGAAGAACCATGAAGCCTTGGCACTCCGGGATGACAACACCAGATACGGGACGCAGACTTGAACGCCGATTCCGCAGATTATACTCAGTAGTATAATTACAAACCAGACGACCTGTAAAGTGTATTTGCGGGTCGGAGACCGGGTCTCCGCCGGACCCTCGATCAGCGCAAAGTCGGCCTGCGCGCCGACACCGCAGCCGCCCGTTTCAGCGGGACACGGACGCTGGACGTCGACATACCCTTCCGCAGAAAGAAAAAAGCAGGTCACGCCAGACTGCGTGACCTGCAAGGCCCAGACACTGATCAGGGAGCGGGGGCGAGCGTGACACGCTTGCCCTCAGTGTCGTTCAGCCGGCGCTGGTGGAGTGGAACATGACCTTCCACTCGCCCTGCTGGCAGACTTCGTCGCGCTGATTGCGGACTTCGACCCAGAAGTTGACGATGCCACGCGCCGGATTCTTGGTCGGACGAACCGATTCGACTTTCTGGAAGACGTGGATCGTGTCGCCGATCTTGACCGGCGCCTTCAGGTCCCAGGTCATTCCAAGGAACGCGATTGCGGTCCCTTCCTTCAGACCGAGCCGGAACTCAAGCCCGGTCGCGATCGCAAAGACCGCCGGCCCATGCAGGATGCGCGTGCCGAACGGCGTGCGCTTTGCGAACTCTTCGTCCGTGTGGACCGGGTTGAAGTCACCCGTCATGCCCGCGAACATCACGATGTCCGCTTCAGTGATCGTGCGGCGCGGGGTCAGCCAGGTTTGGCCAACTTCGAACTCGTCAAAGAACAGTGCGTTCGGGCCTGCACCCAAAGCCAAGCGGGCTGCCGCTTTTCCGCCGTCCATAGCTTACTCCTCTGTCACTTGGTTTGGCCCGGGAATCGTCGGGCCGATAGGTCAACGTCGCCCGACCATACCCGCAGGACCGTCATGCGTACCGTTGTGTATAAAAATCGACCAACGCGTCAGTTTAGTCAACAGGAAATTCGACAACCCGAGAGCAGGCCGCAGGAACCGCTGCATTTCGGCGTGCGCGCGTTGACTCTGCGGTCGAAATATTTCTACTTGTAGACTGGAAAAGATACGCAACTCTGTCGCGGTCCGGTCGCGGCCGCGGCGTCGTAGATCGCACCCCATTGTATAGGTTGAAATGACGACGAATCTTCGTGAGGAATTGAAGGCCAAGAAGCAGGCCTATGTGCAGGACGAAATCATCTCTGCGGCGGCCCGACTATTCGCCGAGCGCGGGATTCGTGCAGTCACGATCGATGATATCGCCTCAAGCCTCGGCTACACGAAATCCGTCGTCTACTATTACTTCAAGAACAAGAACCAGGTCCTGTGGGAGATCTTCAACCGCATCCATGAGACATGGATGGCGGACATGCAGGCGATCGTCGAGCGCGACATCCCGCCGGACGAGAAACTGGCCGCGCTGATCCGACAGCATGCGCTGAACGTGATGGACCGCACGGAATGGACGGCGATCTTCTTCCGCGACCAGTCGGAACTGACCGAGTCGCAGCAGGCGACAGTGTCCGAGCGCAAGCGGACCTTCGACCGCAATTTCCGCGACACCTATGCAGCCGGGGTCGAGGCGGGCCTGTTCAAGGATATCCCCCCCGTGATCATGGCGATCGGCATCGTCGGCATGTGCAACCAGACCCACGTCTGGTTCAAGAAGGACAAGGGCCTGTCGGCGGCCGAAATCGCCGATCACTTCACCGCAATCATCCTGGACGGCTGCCGCGCCTAGGTGGCGAGGCTGCCGTAGCGGCCGATCCAGGGGGCGGCCGCTTCCAGTTGCGCCGACAGCCGCAGGATCGTGTCTTCGGCACCAAAGCGGCCGATCAGCTGCACGCCGACCGGCAGGCCTTCGGCGGTCCAGTGCAGAGGCACGTTCGCCGCGGGCTGGCCCGAGGCGTTGATGATCGCCAGAAAGGCCGTGTAGCGGCCCGCCCTGCGGCGGAACGTTTCGAAATCCTCTGCCATTGACAGCGTTCCAAGCGGCACCGGCAGACGCGTCAGCGTCGGGGTCAGGACAAGGTCGCAGTCCTGCATGTACTGCTCCATCTGCCGCGCGAGGGCGTGGAACCGGGTGATCGCCAGCGCATAGGCCTCTGCTCCAAGGCGCATGCCGCGATGATAGGCGTCAAGGATGGCAGGCTCGAGCATGTCGGTCAGGTCCGGCACCGACTTCTGGCGCAGGAAACCGTTCACGGTCACGGCGACGCTCGCGCTCATCACGTCGATGATGGCGCCGATGAAGGCGGAATACTTGACCGGCGGCGGCGCCTTGTGGGTCACGACATGACCAAGGCCGACCAGCACCTCCTCGGCATGGTCAACCGCCGCCAGACAGTCGGGATCAATGTCGATCCCCTCCCACGCCTCGGTCCATTTCGTGATGCGCAGTGGCCGGTCAAACGGCAGATCAAGCCGGTCAAGATACGACTCGGGACGGGCGGGCGCTGCATAGGGTTGGCCCAGCTCCATCCCGGCGATGCCATCCAGCGCCGCGGCCGTGTCGCGCACCGTTCGGGTCAGGACGCCATCGACGGCGAGCCCGCCCCACCCCTCACCGCGCTGCGGACCATAAGGGATCAGACCGCGCGAGGGTTTGAGTCCAAAGACCCCGCAGCAGGCCGCGGGAATGCGGATCGATCCGCCGCCGTCGCTGCCATGCGCGATTGGCACGATCCCGGTCGCCACGGCCACGGCGGCGCCACCGCTTGACCCGCCGGACGATCTGGCCAGATCCCAGGGATTTCGGGTCGGGCCGCCATTCTGCATGGCCTCGGTCGTGGGGGCAATGCAGAACTCGGGCACGGTTGTCCGCCCGAACGGCACAAAGCCATCCTTCAGGAACCGTTCCTGCAGGGTCGCGTCGATCGAGGATGTCATGCCGGCGAAAAGCCGCGATCCGACTGACGAAGGCAGAAAGGTCGACGCCAGCCCCGAATCCTTGAGCAGGAACGGCAGCGCGCCGAAACGCCCCCTGGGCTTTGCCTGCCGCGCAACCTCAAGCGCCGCATCGCCCCGCAGATGGCAAAGCGCGTTCAGCGGCGGGTTGCGCCGCTGCGCAAGCTGCAGCGCACAGTCCATCAATTCGACCGGCTGCACCTCGCCCTTGTGGAGCAGCCCCGCCAGAGCCAGGCCGTCAAGCCGTTCGTATTCATCGGTCCGCATCCCGCGTCACTCCTGCCCGGCTTCTTTCACCTCGTCGGCAAGACGACGCGACAGGACGGCCTTGTCGATCTTGCCGGTCTTGCCGATCGGCAGGCTGGCCTCGAAGAGATAACGCTTCGGAACCTTGAAGTCGGAAAGCGTGCGCGCGGCATGCGCCTCCAGCGCCTCGGCAGTCACCGTCATGCCTGCGCGCGGCACGACAAAGGCGACGGGCACCTCGCCAAATATCCGGTCCGGGCCACCGACCACGGCGACATCCTGCACGGCGGGATGGCTGGTCAATGCCTCCTCGACCTCGGCCGGCGAGATGTTCGCGCCGCCGCGAATGATGATGTCCTTGATCCGGCCGGTGATGAAGAAATTGCCCTCGCCATCGCGGCGCCCAAGGTCCCCCGTGCGGAACAGATCGCCCACGAAGGAGGCGGCGGTCTGTTCGGGCGCATTCAGATAGCGGCTCATCGTTGCCGCGGCACGCACGAGGATCTCGCCCTCCTCCCCTTCGGCGCAGTCGCTGCCATCGGGGCGGACGATCCGCACGCTGAGGCCCGGCGCTGCCCGGCCCACCGCGCCCTCGGGCAGCGGGCGGGCATCCGTGGCCGGCTTGCCAAAGACGGGGGTCGATTCCGTCATGGCATAGTAGTTCTGCAATTCTACACCAAAGCGGGCACGGAACCGCTGGCGCGTCTCGTGCGAAAGCGGCGCACCGGCCGAGACCATGACACGCACCCCCGTCAGATCAAAGGACAGGTCGCGCTGCTCGCAATAGTCAAGCATCATCGAGAACATGGTCGGCACACCGTGATAGACCGTCACCCGCTCGGCCACGAAGGCCTCGAGCACGTCGCGCGGGTGGAAGCGGCGCTGGATCACCACCTTTCCGCCGGTCTGCAGGCCGACCGCCGCTGCGGTCGACAGGCCGTAAAGGTAGCCCAGCGGCAGCGCGACAAGCGTCGTATCTTCCGGCGTGATCCCCCACAACTGGGCCAGCGCGCGGGGTCCGTCGGTCTGCGCCGCGTGGTCCAGCACTATCGCCTTGGGCGTTCCCGTCGTGCCCGAGGTGTAGATGATCAGGAAATCATCCTTCGAATCGACGGCGACGGGCGGCAGCGGCGGCGCAGAGGGCACCTCGTCCCGCAGCGTCTCGATCGAACAAAGCTTGCCGTCCGGCAGGGCGCCGGCCGCAATTTCGGCAACCGAGGGATCACAGAACAAAAGCGCGGCGCCGCTGTGACGATAGGTATAGGCAACCTCCGAAGGGGTCAGGTTCGGGTTCACCGGCACAAACACGGCACCGATGCGCGCGGCGGCATAATAGCACAGCATCAGCTCGGGGCGGTTCGGGCTGTAGGCCGCAAAGACAGACCCCTTGCCCAAACCATGCAGCGTCAGGTGGCGGGCCGCCGTCTCGACCATCTCCAGCAGCCGCGCATAGCTGATGGTTTCGCCCTCATGGACGATTGCGGGGCGATCGGGCCCCCGCGCGACCGCCTCGGCCAGCGTGGCATGAACATTTCGGACAGGGTGGGCGGCAACGGTCATCAGGGCGTTCCAGCAAAGGTGTCAAAGGGGCGATGCAAGCTTGAGGCTCTGGCGGCGCGCCTCTGCCTCCAGCGTGCGGAAGGTCACATCCGGCCGGGCCTGCATGTGGTCGATCAGCCGAGACAGCATCTCGATCCGCGGCCCGCGCCCGATGACCTGCGGGTGCATGGTCAGCGTAAAGACACCTTCCGCCACATGCTGGTGGCAATAGTCGAACTCGCCCTTCCAGCAGGTATAGACATGCTCGGGCGTGTGCATCCCGCCGAACAGGGGCCTGTTGGTAAAGGTAAAGTAGGGGAAATCGTCAAGCTCCCACGCGACCGGCATCTCGATCAGCGGGGAATGGGTGCCGGGGACGAACAGCTCTTCGTCAACGCGGTCTCCGATACGGGCGCGATAGGGGGTGAAATCATCCGCCATCATGCTGCTGTCATAAAGAAATCCGCGATCAGCCAGCAGCGCGACCGAATTGGACGACAGATCCCATGCCGGCGAACGATATCCGGCGGGCTGGAAACCGGCCCCGAGAACGCCCTGCAACCTGGCCACGGCGGCATCGAGAAGCCGCGCCTCCTCTGCCGGTTCCAGGCCGGTCGGGCTTTCATGGCAATAGCCGTGAACCCCGATTTCATGCCCTTCGGCGACGATCCGGCCCGTCTGGTCGGGGAACGAGGCCGCGGTATGGGCCGGCACGAAAAAGGTGGCCTTCACCCCCTTGTCGCGCAACAGGCCCAGCACCCGATCCAGACCCACATTCGCGCCATATTCGCCGCGCGACACAGGTGTCGCGCTGGTCTGGCGAAAGCTGCTGATCCACAGCGAAACCGCATCGAAGTCAAAGGTCAGGCAAACAGTGGTCACGGCAGCAACCCCAGATAGGCCATCTCCTCTTCGCCCTGCATCCGGCGCGCAATCACAAGGCGGTTGATGTCGTTCGTGCCCTCGCCGATCGTATAAAGCAGCGCCTCGCGATGCAGGCGTTCGACGGCATATTCCTGGATATACCCCGCGCCGCCGTGCACCACCACCGCCTCATGCGCGATCGCAAGCGCCTCGTCCGAGGCATGCATCTTGGCCATGGCAGAGATCATGTCACAGCGACCGCCGCTTTCCTTGATGCGCGCCGCCTCGCGGGTGATCAGGCGGGCGGTGACAAGCCGGGTGGCCATGTTGGCAAGCTTCAGCTGGATCGCCTGATGCTGGTTGATCGGCACACCGAAGGTCACCCGTTCGGACGCATAGCGTTTCGCCTCCGACAAGGCGTTTGCCGCCAGACCGACGGCGCTGGTCGCGATGGCGATGCGCCCGATCTCAAGCGATTCCATCAGCTGCGCGAAACCGCGGCCCTCCTCGGCGCCCAGCAGATCGTCGCCGGCCAGCCGAACCGCGTCCATTTCGATCTGGACGGTATCGACAAGGCCGAACGCCGTCTTGTGGAACGTCGTCGTCTGGGTGATCCCCTGCCGCGTCCGTTCCACCAGGAACAGGCCGAACCGCGGGCGGGTTGCGTCGGGGGTCTGGGGCAGGCGTGCCAAGGTCAGGAACAACGTCGCCTTGCCGCCATTGGTCACATAGGTCTTGGAGGCGGACAGGGCATAGCCGTTTTCGGCGCGCTGCGCGGTGCCACGGATCGACTGAAGATCCGAACCGGCGCCGGGCTCTGTCAGGCAAAGCGACCCGCGCTGTTCGCCCGCGGCCAGAGCCGGCAGATACCGCGCCTTCTGACCATCGGTCCCATGCGTGGCGATCGCGTAGGCCACCGTGCTGTGGCTGTTGACATAGGCGGCCAGCGTGGTCCAGCCGCGCGCCAGAACCTCCATCATGGCCGCCAGCGCCGTCACCCGCAGACCCAGCCCGCCAAATTCCTCGGGCACGGCCATTCCGAACAGGCCCAGTTCCTTCATTTCGGCCACCAGATGGTCGGGATAGGCACCCTTGCGCTCCAGATCCGCGACATGAGGACGAACGCGCTCTTCGATGAACCGCGAAACGGCGTCGATCAGAACCTGTTCGTCTGCGGTCAGGTCGTAAACGCTCATTTGGCCGTCCACCCGCCATCGGCCGTAAAGCACTGGCCGGTCACATAGCTGGAACCGTCGCCAAGCAGGAAGGAAATGAGGCCGGTCATCTCGTCCGGCTGGCCCTTGCGCTGCATCGGAATGGCGGTCTTGACCCATTCCTGGCTGGCTCCGACGCCACCCATCGGGGGCGCGTCGGCCCCCAGCAGACGGGCCGAATTGGCGCGCACGTTCGTTTCGATGGCGCCGGGGCAAAGCGCGTTCACGGTCACGCCTTCCTTGGCGTAAAAGCATCCAAGATGCTTGGTCAGACCGACCACGGCATGTTTCGACGCGGTGTAGGACGCGCCGTCCGCCATGCCGACGAGGCCCCCGATCGAGGCCACGTTGACAATGCGCCCATAACCGGCGGGCACCATGTGACGCAGCGCAGCGCGGCAGGCAAGGAAGGTGCCCCGCGCATTGACGCCCATGATCTGGTCCCACAGCGCGTCCGTCGTGTCGATCCCGCTGGCGAACCCGTCAAAGATCGCAGCCGAGCAGATCAGCCCGTCGATCCGGCCGTGCGTGCGCACCGCACCGTCGATCAGGGCGTCGACCTGTTCGGTCGACCGCACGTCGGTCTTGTGGAACTCGGCCTTTCCGCCCGCATCCCGCACGGCCTGTACCGTCGCGGCGCCTTCCTCGGCCAGAACCCCGCCGAGGACCATGGTGGCCCCTTTCGAGGCAAGGTGCAGGACGGCCGCACGGCCAATGCCGGTTTCCCCGCCGGTGATTACAAAGACGCGTCCTTCATGTTCCGACATTCTTGAGATCTCCTGTCTGCTATGCCTGCCCGCCCGATCGCACGGCGGCGGCGCTATTGGTTTGCCCTCAGCGCGGCCGCGCTGCCGGAAATTTCTTGCCAAGGTCCGAGAGGATCTCGCGCGCCGCGTTGTGGCCCGGAACCCCGGTGACCCCGCCACCCGGATGGCAGGCCGCGCCGCACAGATACATGTTCTTCACCGGCGTCCGGTAATCGGCGTAATGCGCGATCGGACGGCGGAAGAACACCTGATCCAGGCTCATCTCGCCGTGGTGGACATGACCGCCGGTCATGGCGAACATCTTCTCGATATCGGGCGGCGTCAGGATCTGGGCGTGCAGGACTTCCTTGTCAAAGCCCGGCGCGTAACGGCAGATCTGTGACAGAACGATGTCCAGCAGCTCCTGCCGGGTCTCGTCCGTCCACTCGCGGCCGTTCAGCTTGAACGGAACATGGCCGCCCATGATCTGCACGACATGCTTGCCCTCGGGGGCCACGGTGGGGTCGAACGCACTGGGCGTGGTGATCCACAGATAGGGCCGGCGCGCCATCTCGCCGCCTCTGGCCATGGCAAAGGCTTCTTCCAGCTCATCCATGTTCTCGGCCAGAGTGACCGAACCGGGGTTCGGCTCGTTCAGGCGGCGGGCATCATAGGCCGACCAGCGTGGCAGAGACTTGGTCGCAAGATTGATCTTGAAGGCAATCGAGTCGGTCCGGTGGCGCTGCACCTGGCCGACGACCTCTTCGGGCAGATGCTCTTTCCCGATCAGGTCGAAATAGGTGATCTTTGCGCCGGTGTTGGAAATCACGATCCCGGCCTCGATCCTGCGGCCATCCTCCAGAATCACCCCGCACGCCTTGCCGTCGCGGATGTCGACCCTCGACACGGATTGCCCCGTGATGACTTCGGCCCCGAACTTTGTCGCCACCCGATAAAGCGCGTCCGAGATCGAACCCATGCCGCCCCGGACCAACCCGCCGCCACCGGCCGCGGTGGTGTTGTCGCGCATCAAGGGACGCGCCAGCACATAGGCCGAACCCGGCGGCTTGGGGCTGATGTAGCCCGCCGAACCCGAGGCATAGCTGCCAAGCAGGGTCAGCATCTTGTCGCTTTCGAACCAGCGGCGCAGATAATCGTGGGCGCTGAGCGTCAGCAGATCCCAAAGATCATAGATGCGGCCGCCGATATCCTTCATCCGCCAGGCGACAGCCATCGTCTTGGCTATGTCCTTGACGCGCCCGGTAGAGGGATCGACCGGGGTTTCGAACAGCAGACGCCGCACATAGGGGATCAGTTCGGCCATGTGCGCGGTGAATTTCGGATAGGCCTCGGCATCGCGCGGCGAGATCTGGGCGATTTCCTGCAGGAACCGGGCTTCGTCAGGCCAGTAGACGATGCTCTGTCCGTCCTCGAACGGGTGGAACGACGGCGGCACGCTGATCACCTCGACCCCGTTGTTCAGGAGGTCAAGGTCCAGCATGATCTTGGGCTGAAGCAGCGACATCCAGTAAGACGCCACGGAAACCTTGTAACCCGGCCAGACCTCGCGCGAAATCGCGGCCCCGCCGACAAAGGGCTGGCGTTCGACCAGGCACACCTTGACGCCGGCCTTGGCCAGATAGGCCGCGCAGACAAGACCGTTGTGGCCGGCACCGATGATGACTGCATCGTATTCCATGGTGGTCATCCTCGGCTCAGGGCGCAATCGCGATGACTTCGGCTTCGACCAGCAGGCGGTCGTCATAGAGACCTGCCTGCACCATCACGCTCGCCGGCGGACAATCGGCGTTGAAATAGCGCAGGCGGACGGCGCGGAACGTGGCCATGAACTCGGGATCGTAGGACTTGATGTAGCTGGTCATGCGCGCAACGTTGTCAAAGTTCAGGCCCGCCTCGGCCAGCGTCCTTTTCAGGTTCTCGAACAGGGCGACGACCTGATCTTCGACCGACGAGGTGACAGGCTCGCCGTCCGGTCCAGTCCCCACATGTCCTGTGGAAACAAGGACGCCCCGCTGCCGGTCAAGGACGGCCATCGACACGCCGGACCATTTGGCGCCCGGGGGATTAATTGCGGAAAGGCTCATCGTTCCTCCAGTCCGGCCTGCGCATGCCGGCGCGCAGGTCAGGTCTTTGAATGGGTTGGCAGGGCAAGGGTGGGCGGTCGCCCACGCGGCAGACCAGTGATACGGATAAAAATACCCGGCGGTCAATATTTTGTTTTCACGAATCCTGTTTCCAACAGCAAACCCGACAAGAAGTTGACTGAGTTGTTATTTTAGACTACCGAGTATGTTGAGGCGGATGGCATCGGGCCGACGCTGCAGCTCTCAGGGGGTGTCCATGTCGCTCAGAATCAACTTCATCAACCCGTTCGGAACCACGGCCTATGACGCGCTGATCCACGAAACCCTGTCGTTCTATGCCTCGGAGGGGACCGAACTGGTCGTGACCCATCTCGACGCCTGCCCGGCCGACATGGACTATTTCTATCCCAAGCACTTTGTCGAGCTGGCCCTTCTGGACGCGATCAAATCTTCGGAAGAACAGGGCTTTGACGCCGTGATCAGCGGCTGCTGCTATGACCCCGGCGTGATGGTCGCCCGTGAGCTTGTGGATATCCCGGTCATCGGACCCTTCGAGGCAAGCCTCAATCTGCTGTCCTACTACGGCCGCACCGCGGTGATCGTGACCGATCACGTCAAGGCAGGCAGCCAGATGAAGGACAACGTGAAACTTTATGGCGCCAGCGACCGGGTGCTGGGGCTGGATGTCATCAACTGGTTCGTGCGCGACATGGTGAACGACACCGCAGCCGTCGCGCGCGACGTGGTGGATGTGACGGCGCGTTCGATCAAGGCGACCGGTGCCGAGGCGGTGATCCTGAACTGCACGATCATCGCGGCCTCGTATCAGAAATACCTGATGGAAGGCGGAGAGCCCGCGCCCTTCCCGATCCTCAACCCGAACCTCATGGCGCTGACCATGGCCGAAAGCATGGCGCGCCTGCGCAAGAAGGGCGCGGCCCAGATCTCGCGCCTGGGCTACTACGCCCAGCCCGCCGACGATCATTTCAAGGCCGTTACCGAGGGCACCCGCTCCGCCTGGGCCGCAGCCCGCCCGAGCCTGCTGAAAAGCTTCAAGTAACCCTGTCTTTGCAGAAGCCCTTTCCGAAAAGGACCCATCCATGAGCAAAAGCACCCCCTCGCACTGGGTGTCCGCTGTCAGTGACGTGACGGCAGAAGATATCTTCATCCGCGGCTATCCGATGCAGTCTCTTGTCGGTCGCCTGCCGTTCTCGGCCATTTCCTATCTGTTGATCCGCGGCGAGATCCCGACGCCGGGGCAAGCCCGCATGATGGATGTGATCCTGTCCTCGATCCTTGACTATGCGCTGCAGAAATCGGGGACCGTGGCTGCGCGCGCCATCGTGTCGGTGAACCCCAGGATGACCGCCGGCTTGTCCGCCGCAATGCTGGGCGCAGGCGAATTCGCCGTGTCGCCCGAAGACACTGGTCGGTTCATCGCCGAAGGCGTCGCCGCCTGGAAAGCATCGGGTCTGGACGCCGAAGCCCATGCCACCGCACTGGTGGCCGACCTGCGCGCGGCAAAGCGCCGCGTTCCCGGTTTCGGACACCCGGTGTTCCGCGGCGTTGATCCGCGCGCCGAGCGACTCAAGGCGATCGCCGTGGAAAATGGCGTGTGGGGCGAGGCAAACGAATGGTATGCCGCTGTGCATCGCGCTTTCCAGGCTGCGGCGAACAGACCGGATCTGGTGATGAACGATGTCGGCATGCTGGCTGGCATCATGACGCAAATGGGCTTTACGCCCGCCGAGATGACGGGCCTTGCGCTCATGTCCACTTTCCCGGGCGTGATTGCCCATATCTCGGAAGAATTGCAGTCCGGTGCCATCAACCGGATCGTCCCGGAAGAAAACGTGACCTACGCCCGCGCCCGTCGCGACCTGGACGCGGACTGCGCAGCGGCAGGCTGGTAGTGCCACCCGGCATTCTCAGGCCATGACAAGCCCTCTCGGCCCCGCCAAGTGCGGGGCCATTCTGTTCTGCGGCGTCTCATGTCGTCGCAGGGCGGTCGCCCCTTAGCCGCACTTCGAATGTCCACAGGACCCGCAGGTGAGGCAGCCTTCGATCATCCGCAGGTCATAGCTTCCGCAGGACGGGCAGGCCTTCTTCGGAACCTCTCCGACCCGGACCAGCTCTGCCTTGGGATCGGATTTCAGCCCCAGCCCCTCGCCCTCGATGAAGCCGATGTCGATCAGGTGGCGCTCGATCACTCCGCCGATGGCGGCGAGGATCGAGGGGATGTAGCGCCCCTCCATCCAGGCCCCGCCGCGGGGGTCGAAGACCGCCTTCAACTCCTCCACGACGAAGGAAATGTCGCCGCCGCGCCGGAACACCGCGCTGATCATCCGGGTCAACGCCACGGTCCAGGCGAAATGCTCCATGTTCTTGGAGTTGATGAAGACCTCGAACGGCCGCCGATGCCCGGCAATGACGATGTCGTTGATGGTGATGTAGAGCGCGTGCTCCGACCCCGGCCATTTCACCTTGTAGGTCTGGCCCTCCAGCGCGGCGGGCCGGTCCAGCGGGTCCGAGAGATAGACCACCTCGCCCCCGGTCACCGGCTGGGCGGCTGGCGGAGCCGTCTCCTTCTCGCTGACGGTCAGGACCGAGCCGGTCACGTCGTTCGGCCGGTAGGTGGTGCAGCCCTTGCAGCCCTGGTCCCAGGCGGCCATGTAGACCTCCTTGAAGGCGTCGAAGCTGATGTCCTCGGGGCAGTTGATCGTCTTGGAGATGGACGAATCCACCCACTTCTGCGCCGCCGCCTGCATCCGCACGTGGTCCAGCGGGGGCAGGGTCTGGGCGTTGACGAAATGGTCGGGCAGCGGCGCGTCGCCATGCTTCTCGCGCCACAACCGCACCGCGTAGTCGACCACTTCCTCCTCGGTCCGCGATCCGTCCTTCTGAAGGACTTTACGGGTATAGGCATAGGCGAAGACCGGCTCGATCCCGGAGCTGACGTTCCCGGCGTAAAGCGAGATCGTCCCCGTCGGCGCGACGCTTGTCAGCAGGGCATTGCGGATGCCATGCGTGCGGATCGCCTCGCGGACGTCCTTGTCCATCTGGAGCATGTTGCCGCTGGCAAGGTAGCCCTCGGCATCGAACAGGGGGAACGCCCCCTTCTCGCGCGCCAGATCGACGCTGGCAAGGTAGGCCGACCGCGCGATGGCATGCATCCAGATCTCGGTCACGCGCGCCGCCTCTTCCGACCCATAGCGCAGGCCGACCATCAGCAACGCATCGGCCAGACCCGTGACGCCAAGCCCGATCCGTCGCTTGGCCTGCGCCTCGGCCTGCTGTTCCGGCAGCGGGAAACGGCTGGCGTCGACCACATTGTCCATCGCGCGGACGGCGACACGGACCAGATGGTCCAGCGCGGCCATGTCCATCGCTGAATGCGCCTCGAAGGCGTCCTTCACCAGCGTCGGCAGATTGATCGAGCCCAGCAGGCACGCGCCATAGGGCGGCAGGGGCTGCTCGCCGCAGGGGTTGGTGGCCGCGATGGTCTCCACGTATCCCAAGTTGTTCATCGCGTTGATCCGGTCGATGAAGATCACCCCCGGCTCCGCGAAGTCGAAGGTGGACCGCATGATCTTGTTCCACAGGTCCCGCGCCTCGACCGTCTTGTAGACCCGGCCGCCGAAGACCAGCTCCCAAGGGCCATCGGCCTTGACCGCGGCCATGAAGGCGTCGGTGACAAGGACCGACAGGTTGAACATCCGCAGCCGGGCCGGGTCCTTCTTCGCCTCGATGAAGGCCTCGATATCCGGGTGGTCGCAGCGCATCGTGGCCATCATCGCGCCGCGGCGGCTGCCAGCCGACATGATCGTCCGGCACATCGCGTCCCAGACGTCCATGAACGACAGCGGCCCCGAGGCATCCGCCGCCACCCCAGCGACCGGGGCGCCACGCGGCCGGATGGTGCTGAAATCATAACCGATCCCGCCGCCCTGCTGCATGGTCAGCGCGGCTTCCTTCAGGCTGTCGAAGATGCCTGCCATCGTGTCGGGGATCGTCCCCATGACGAAGCAGTTGAACAGCGTCACGCTGCGCCCCGTCCCCGCCCCCGCCGTGATCCGGCCCGCCGGCAGGAACTTGAAGCCTTCCAGCGCCGCGTAGAATTCGGCCTCCCACTTGGCCGGGTCCGTCTCGACCTCGGCGAGCGCCCGGGCGATCCGCCGCCAGGTGTCCTCGACGCTGCCGTCGATGGGCGTGCCGTCCGCCTCCTTGAAGCGGTACTTCATGTCCCAGATGGCTTCGGCGATGGGGGCTTGGAATCGCGACATGACGGCGAATCTTCCTGTCTCTTGTGGATAAGCGGAACGAAGGACCCAAGATACGCCCCCACCCCCCCGGGGTCAACTTGAACCCCCCGCCGCAGGCCCTATGATTGGGGTCATGATCAACCTGCTGAAACTCTGCGTCGGCGCCGACTCGGTCGAGGACCTATTGGACTGGCAGCGCAGCCAGCGCCCGCACTGGCCCGAGGGCCGGGCGATCCACGTCACCCGCATGTGGCCCAAGCGCGAGGCCGAGGTGCTGGAGGGCTCGCTCTACTGGGTCATCAAGGGCGTGATCCTGGCCCGCCAGCGCATCCTGGACCTGCAAGAGGTCAACCTGGGCGACGGCATCCCGCGCTGCGCCCTGGTGCTGGACGCCGAGGTCATCCGCACCGAGGCCGCCCCCCGCCGCCCCTTCCAGGGCTGGCGCTACCTGGACCCGAAGGAATCCCCCCGCGACCTGCCCAAGGGCCGCACGCAGGATGACCCGCTGCCACCGAAACTGGCGCAGGCCCTGGCGGAACTCGGCCTGCACTGACCCCTCTGGCAGCCGCGCGCAAAACCCGCCACAACGGGCGCCATGTCCCGTCCGCTCCTCCTTGCCGCGCCGATCATCTTCCTGCTGCTCTGGTCGGCCGGCTTCGCCATCGCCAAGATCGGCCTTCAGCACGCGGGGCCGTTCACCCTGCTGGCGCTCCGCTATGCCATCGCGGTCCTCGTCCTTCTGCCGCTGATCCCGGTTCTCAAGCCGTCCTTCCCCAGGGGCCGCGCCGCCTGGGACATCGCGGTCGTGGGCTTCCTGATCCAGGTCGCCTACTTCGGCCTGTGCTACATCGCCTTCAAATCCGGCGTCTCGGCGGGCGGGGTCGCGATCATCGTCTGCCTGCAACCGATCCTCGTCAGTCTGATCGCCCCCAGGATGGTCGGAGAGACCGTCAGCCGCGCGCGCTGGATCGGCCTGGCCCTTGGGTTGACCGGAGCCGTCACGGTGATCCTCGCCCGGTCGGGTGTCGCGCACGAGCCGCCGCTGGGTCTTCTCTGCGCCGTCGGCGGCCTCATCGGCATGACCGCCGCCACGCTGTACGAAAAACGCTTCGGCGCGACCACGCATCCGGTCCCGGCCAACCTGATCCAGTATGCCGTCGGCGCGGTCTTCACCCTGCCGCTCGCCTGGGCGACCGAGGGGATGCAGGCCGACTGGACGCCTGAACTGTTCGGCGTTCTCGCCTACCTGATCATCGGCAATTCGCTGGTCGCGATCACCCTGCTCCTCGCAATGATCCGCGCGGGAGAGGTCGCCCGCGTCTCCGCGCTCTTCTACCTCGTCCCGCCACTGTCCGCTCTCTTCGCCTGGCCGCTGTTGGGGGAAGCCATGCCTCCCCTCGCCTGGGCCGGGATGGCGCTGGCCGGGATCGGGGTCACGCTGGCGCGCAAGTAGGGTGGGCGATCCGCCCACCGCCCGTCAGAAGGGCCGCGCCACGATCCCCAGCTTCGCGGCCAGACCGGCATAGGCCGCAAGGTCCGCCGCCGACCACTCCGCAACCCGGCTGGCCCAAAGCACTGCCTGGCTGGAATGGATCATCCCGTCCGACAGGATGCGCAGATGGTTCGCCCGCAGTGTCTCGCCCGAACTGGTGATGTCCGCGATGCACTCCGCCGTCCCGTTCTTCACCGTCCCCTCGGTCGCGCCCTGGCTGTCGATCAGCTGGTAGTCCGCAACCCCTTGCGCCTGCAGGAAATCCCGCACCAGTCGGTGATACTTGGTCGCAATCCGCAACCGATGCCCATGCGCTTTGCGGAACCCCGCCGCCGCCGCGTCCAGGTCATCCACCGTTTCCACGTCGATCCAGACCGCCGGCACCGCGATCACCAGGTCGGCATGGCCGAAGCCCAGCTTCGCGACCTCGGCCACCTCGTCCTCGGCCAGCTGCTCGCGCACCAGGTCCGAACCCGTGACCCCCAGATGGATCCGCCCCGCCGCCAGCTCGCGCGGGATTTCCCCGGCCGAGAGCAGCACCGGGACCACGCCCTCGACCCCCTCGACCACGCCAGAATATTCGCGGTCCGACCCCGACCGCCGCATGACGACCCCACGGGCGCCGAACCAATCGAAGGTGTCCTGCATCAGCCGCCCCTTGGACGGCACCCCCACGCGGATCATATCGCCCCCTTCAGCCGGGCAACCAGCCCGGGCCGGATCACGCCGCCCACCGCCGGGATGAAGGCCCCTGCCCCCAGCACCGCCGTCAGCGCGTCATAGCGCCCGCCACTGGCGACCGGGGGCATCCCGTCCCCCAGGAAGCTGAAGACGAACCCGTCGTAATATTCCAGCGCCGTCCGCCCGTGGCTCGCCTCGAACGCGAGGGTCGAGACATCCACCCCCCGCGCCGCCAGGGCGTCCAGCCGCGCAGCAAAGCGGTCCACCGCCGGACCAATCGCGGGCAGCATCGGCGTGATGCCCCGCAGATGGCTCAGGGCATGGGCCGCCGGGGCCTCGAGGCTGAGCAGATCATAGAGCAGCGCCGCCTCGGTCGCCTTGATCGGCGGTGTCTCGGCATCCGCCACCAGTGCCTCCGCCCGCGCCGCGATTTCTTCGGCGCTGCGAAGGCCCACGAACGTCCCGGCCTCATCGATCAGCTGCGCCGGGGTCCCGGCCTTCAGCCGCTCCAACAGCGCGACCCGCCCCGCAGGCACCGGGGCGCGCCCGGCGAACCGATCCAGCAGGGCCTTGAAGCGCACCGGCCGCCAGACATGGCGGAGGAGAGCCGCCTTCCGCCGCTCGCTCGTCGCCAGCCCCCGGACGGCAGCCATCAGGATGCCGATATCCCCGGTCACCGGCCGCAGGTCCAGCCCTGCCAGCAGGTCGCGGAAGAGCGCAAAGACCTCAGCATCCGCCGCCTCTGGCGCGGCGCGGTCAAAGACTTCATAGCCGACTTGAAGGTACTCGCTGGCCCGCCCCGAGCCGCGCGCCTGCTTGCGGAAGACCTCGCCCAGATAGGCATAGCGCGCCGGTTCCGCCCCATGCGCCATGTGGGCCTGCACCACCGGCACGGTGAAGTCCGGCCGCAGCATCATTTCGCCCCGGACCGGGTCGTCGGTCACATAGGCCCGCGCCCGGATGTCCTCGCCATAAAGGTCCAGCAGCGTGCCAGCCGGTTGCAGGATATCCGCCTCGACCGGCACCGCCCCTGCCTGCACGAAGGCCGACAAGAGCCGCTCGCCCTCGGCCCGGATCGCCGCCTTGGGGGTCATGCCACGCCCTCCGTCCCGCGCCGACGACCGGCACGAAGCGCCTCCCCTCCCCCACCGTGGGGAGGGGCCGGGGGTGGGGGGCCTGCCCGGTTCATTGCCCAAGCATCCGCTTCACGGCCGCCACCAACTCACCCCGAGGCACCTCGACCTGGGCGGGACGGTCCTTCCACTCCTCCAGCGTCGCGCTTTCGGCGATCTTCGCCCCAAGGATCAGGTCTTTCAGGATCACGGTTCCAGCAGCGGCCTCGTTCCCGCCCTGGATCACAGCGACAGGGGACTGCCGCTTGTCCGCGTATTTCAGCTGGTTGCCGAAGTTCTTGGGGTTGCCCAGATAGACCTCGGCCCGGATGCCCGCCTGCCGCAGCTCCCCCACCATCGAGAGGTAATCGGCCATCCGGTCCCGGTCCATGACCGTCACCACCACAGGCCCCGCCACGTCGCCCGAGACACGCCCCTTGGCCCGCAGCGCGGCCAACAGGCGGTCGACGCCGATGGACACCCCCGTCGCCGGCACATCCTGCCCAGTGAACCGCTTCACGAGGCCATCATACCGCCCGCCGCCCGCGACCGAGCCGAACTGGCGCTTGCGGCCCTTCTCGTCGAGGATCTCAAAGGTCAGCTCCGCCTCGTAGACCGGCCCGGTATAGTAGCCGAGGCCACGCACCACGCCCGGGTCCAGCACGATCCGGTCCGGCCCATAGCCCTGCGCTTCAAGGAGGGCAGCGATGGCTTCCAGTTCGGAGACTCCCTCGGCCCCGATCACCGACCCACCCACCAGTTCGCGCAGCCGGGCCACCGTTGCGGCCCCCGTGTCGCGCTTGGCGGTGGTAAAGCCCATCACGACCTCGGCCTGCTCTGCCGATAGACCCGCCCCCTTGGTGAAGTCGCCGCTTTCGTCCTTGCGGCCCTCCCCCAGCAGCGAGCGGACGCCGTCCGGCCCCAGTCGGTCAATCTTGTCGATCGCCCGCAATACGATGCCGCGTTCGTCGTGCTTGTCCTCGCCAGCCAGCCCCGCAACCTCCATCACGCCGTTCAGGACCTTCCGGTTGTTCACCTTCACCACGTAGTCGCCGCGGGGGATGCCGACCTCTTCCAGGGCGTCGGCGAGCATGGCACAGATTTCGGCGTCGGCTGCCACCGAGGCGGAGCCGACCGTATCCGCGTCGCACTGGTAAAACTGGCGGAACCTTCCCGGACCCGGTTTCTCGTTCCGCCAGACGGGGCCCATCGCGTACCTGCGGTAGGGGCTGGGAAGGTCGTTGCGGTACTGGGCGGCGACGCGCGCGAGGGGGGCGGTCAGGTCGTACCGGAGGGCCAGCCAGTCGGCATCCTCATCTTGCCAGGCGAAGACGCCCTCGTTGGGGCGGTCGACGTCGGGGAGGAACTTGCCGAGGGCCTCGACCGTCTCCACCGCAGAGGTCTCCAGCGGGTCGAACCCGTACCGGTGGTAGACGGCGGCGAGGCGGTCGAGCATGGCTTTCCGTTCGGTGACCTCGGCCCCGAAGTAGTCGCGGAATCCCTTCGGGGTCTCGGCGCGGGGGCGGCGGGGGGGCTTGTCGGCCATGGTCGGACCTTCGCTTTTGATCGCCGTCCGTGTATCGGATGGGGGGAGAGGCGGCAAGCGGGGGACAGGCATGGGTACGGTCGAACTGGAAGAGAAGGTGGCCCACCTGATCCGGGCGGTGGAGGACCTGTCGGACGTGGTGGCCCGGCAGGCGACCGAGATCGCGGGGCTGGAGCGGCGGGTTCGGCTGCTGATGGAGCGGGCCGCGGAGGAGGAAGCCCTGCGGGGGGAGGCCCCGGAAGCGAACGTCCGCCCGCCTCACTGGTGAGGGGTGTCCACGCAGGACAGGGTGGAGGCCGCTAAGGATTCCAAGGGGTTAGCTGTGGACGTTAGGGATTTGTTAAGCGATCTACAACGAGACCAACTCTTGAACCCTGATCTTCAATGGTCCCCAGCTATGTGCAAACTTGCATCATCTTCTTGTAATGATCTTTTCCAACTTCTTTTATGAATTCAATACTAGATTTCGCGGCTCTAAGCGCCTCCTCCAATGTCAACTCAGGCAAGCTGTTTAAGCCTTCCATTGTCCCATGGGACTCAATTTGAACAAGCCGTTCAAGAGCGCGAACGTCCAAGCGATCCTTCACGGCGTCATGGTGATCCATGAGGGCCTCTGCAAAGCTCGGCTTTCCAGGAGAGCAGAAGGTCGAGAACATCTCAAGAAGCTTTCGAGTTGCATTAGGAAGTAGGAAAAGTTGATCCGTAGCCTGACTTTGTCCAGCCTTCTGAACAAGGTTAAACAGATAGTGATATTCACTGCTATAATTCACCAAAAGTGGATGCATATGCGTGAGCGCAGTTTCCCGGTCACCTGTGCTTCCAGACGTCCTGCAATCAAGCGTTAGCAGGGCCATGTCCCACTTCGTTGCATCGCGCTTACACAGGTTCTGAAACTCGCGCTTAACCATGTTCATGAAACTTGTGTTATGTGTAAGTAGTATGACCTGAGAACATTTCTTTGTCATGCGTGTCATGAGACTGTACGCATAGGTGCGAGCCGCCGTGTCAAGGCTTGAAATCGGATCATCAATAACGAGAACCAAGTTCTCTGCCTTGCGTCCCTCCGCGGCAAGTTGAGTCAAGAAGTAACAGAAGGCAACCGCGGTTCTCTCTCCTTCACTTAGTTCCTTCGCGGGTCGGCCACCTGGCCGAACGATCTTGTAACCACCATCTTCGGCTACTAGTCTGATTTCCTTGTGTCCTAGGTAAGCCCAAATGAGCTCATTCATCTTGTCAGCAGCCACGCCACGATCTTCGAGCGCATTGCGAAGCTCAAGCTGGCGATCAGACAATGCCCTCACCGTTCCAAGTGCATCTTCTTTCGACGCACCTTCGTCCATTACAGATTTCTGAATCCTGTTCCATTCATTTTGGTTTGTCGACAAAACGTGAGCTTCAATCTTGGCAAACGCGCCTCTTTGCAGGAGAGAGAAATTCTTGACGGCATCATTATGCCCTTTCAACAAACTTGAAATGGAACTTTCGATCTCTGCGTACTGCTCACTCCACTCTTTGGGATCAAAACTTTTTAGGCCATCGGGGAGGATTATTTCCTTGGTTGGGTTCCCGGCTCGCTCTTCAAGACACTCAAATAGTTCCCCAATACGAAAACCTAGCTTCTCAATTGCATTTGCAAGAAGTGAACGGGTCTCGGAAAAGCCAGGTCGATGCTCAACGCTAACTTCAGACTCCTTGGGAATTGACCTGTAGAAGTCTCTGAGGGCTTGACGCTGGAGTTGCCCACGTTTGAGAGATTCATCTACGGCGGTTAATGCACCATTCCAAGAACTATCAAATAGATTTCGGAGCACTCTCCTGCGCTCCTCAGAAAATGCGTTTCCGCACAGCAGGCACTCAGAAACACCATTTTTGTCATGGTAGTGGAGACCCTGTTCGATCCAGCGTAATGCTTCCGAATGCTCCTCGAACTCCTTCATTGCCAATACTGAGATCGGCTGCCTAAGTAGTTCTAGACTAGTAGAGAACCAGCTCAAGAGACCGTCGGGCAGTTTAGTGGTGAAGCCAATTTCTGGAAGTGGCTCGCGCATTGCAAGAACTTCTTGTAGCTTCTTGAGCTCTTCATCCGACAGCCTATGGATTTGGCCGTAGGAGGCCTTTGAGTAGTGGCTTTGGATCTTACGTGCGTCGTAAGACTGAGTGTAGACACTGGATGCTGCAGCCTCACGAATGTTTCGAGCGACTCTAGTCTTGAAGTCCGAGAGTTCCTTTTCAGCTTTTTTCAGCGCAGTTTCATGTCCTTTGGATTTAAGTCTGGCCGCAGCAAGCTTTGGCGAGATTTCCTCATATTCCTTTCGCGCGTCTATTTTCTTCTCGCTTAGGTAGGCGATACCTTTACTGCTACTGGCGTCCCATTCGAAGTTCCGCGCGATAAAGTCGGTGTTGAATACCAGTAGATTATTGTCGAATGGATCACTGAGTGAGTCCTGGGTTATGGTCGTGCTATCTGATGTTAGGACTTTGAACGACGTCTCTGGGGGAAGGCGATCTTCCAATACTCCACGCTGGATTGAAGAGAAAACCCGTGAAAGTGTTGTCTTTCCTGAGCCGTTGAATCCAAAGATTAGGGTGCGGGCCGCTAGGGATACATCGCTTGGCGCAGTGAAACTCCTCCATACGCCGGCGTTCCTAAGCTCAATGATTTTTTCAATGCGCATTTCGAACTGTTCCCTCAATACATACCGGATCCACCAATGTATTTCATACTAGTTCTGCGTTTTCATGTGTGCAACCTAAAGATGTTCGGTCATGCCTCGATTATAGAAGCTAGCAACACTTATTGGCGCTGGTGTCTCACACCTTCCCAAACCACTCCTCCACCTTGTCCAGCACGTCGTCGATCAGCCCTGACCGCGCCTGAGGCCCGGTGAACCGCAAAATCCAGCCGGAGGGCGTCGGCTCCCGCGTGATCGTCAGGCCCTGGCGGAGCTTCAAGAGCCTTCTGGGGCGGCGG
>JAIXZY010000006.1 GCA_027489355.1 Paracoccaceae bacterium
CGCAGCCATGAACGGATGCGCCGGTGTCACGTCAGTCAGGAGGATATCCCATGCACACGTCATTTGTCGACCAACTCGCCGGGCTCGATCTTGCCGGTTTCTCGATCGGACCCGCTCCCGTATCGACAAGCGATTTCCCGGTCCGGGAGGCGGTCATCCAAACTCTCGAAGCGGTCTGGTCCGATCTTTTCGCCATGGTGTCCGGGACCGCTCTGGAAGCCGACGCCGAGGATCTTGGCTGGGCTTTCGTCAACATCTTTCACCGCTCGGCCGAACGTAAATCAACTGCCGTCGACCGGGCGACCGACGAGGTCCGCGCGCTGATTTCTACGGCCGATGGATCCGAGGTCCACACCCATGAACTCGAGACGCAGGTCGAGCGGGCGCAGTGCGCCGAAAGTGCTATGCTGGCGCTCGAAGAGATGCGCGAGGTCGCAGCAGCCCTTTACATCAACGAGTTCGGTTCCTCCTGGAAGCCGGTCTCCAGTTCGCGCTTCAATCACAGCGTCATGCTCACCTCAGCGCTCGTCGAAGGGCGCGACTTCCTGCGTGCCCGTGCCGAGGCCAAGCGCCGTGCGGCGGTGCCCGAAGGAACCCCGGTCGTCTTCGCTGGCGGGCGCACCCGTCATGCGACCGAAGACGATGCGCTGACCTTCGGCAACAATGTCTGGGCAACGCTCGACAAGGTTCGTGACCGTGTGCCCGACATGGTGCTCATCCATGGCGGCGACACCAAGGGAGTCGACCGCCTGGCGTCGAGCTGGGCTGAACGTCGCGGCATCCCACAGGTCACGTTCTCGCTCGACATGCGGCTGGGCGCCCGTGCCGGCTTCAAGCGTAACGAGCGGATGCTCTCCCTCGATCCGCGATACGTCATCGCCTTTCCGGGCAATGGCGTACTCGAACGTTTGGTGATCGAGGCCAAGACTCGGCGGATCACCGTTGTCGATCGCCGCGGGCCCCTTGGCACCAATCCGAAGAGCACTTCGGCAGGGACTGACTGAGGTCATGCCGGTCCTCGCGCCAGCGCCCATTCGGCGCTGGCGTCATCCATCAGAGGAAAGGCGCGCGCCTGTCGTTTGGAGCCAGCGAATAGCCGTTGGCTTCATTCACCAGGAGGCATTCCATGATAAATATCGAGGCCGTGATGGCCGATTTTGTCGTCCGGCAAACGGAGCGGCAGGTGCAAGTGGCCGAAGAAATCCAGCAGCTCAAGACAGCCATTCTTCCGCGGTTGCGAGAGGCTGGCATCGCACGCGTCGAGATCCGCTTTGACGGCTGTGGCGACAGCGGTGCCGTTGAAGAATGTGCATGCCTCGATGCAGCCGGCGCGGCGATCCCGTGCCCGGATGTCTCCCTCATTGAAGGCGAAGCAGGCAGCGTTGCTCGTGCCGGTTCCGAAGAGCTGCCTTCACTCGGCCAGGCACTCGAGCAGCTGACCTACCTGGCACTCGAACGTCACCATCCAGGCTGGGAGGTCAATGACGGTGCCTGCGGTGAACTGGCGATCGATGTGGCCGAGGCGACCTTCGTGCTCGACTGCAATCTGCGCTTCACCGCGACCGATGATCACTCGACCGAGCTCTAGGAGACCTGGCATGGCACATTGCTACTACCACGCCCTCTCGTCGGTCCGGAAATGGGGCGGCACGGTTGATGACTATCTCCCGTTGCACCAGTGGTTCGACCAGTCGAAGGCTATTCTCGCAGACCCCCGTCACCGCGCGCTGCGGCACCATGCCGAGGGGATATTCATGCTTGAAACACTCTTCGGCGAGACCCTCGTCAATGCCGATGGCCGGGTCGTTCCGGTACGTCTGGTCGGCGAACAGCACGTACGTGAAGACCTGGGCTCGATCCCCTCCTTTGCTGATTGGGCGCGCTTGATCACGCCGCAGGCCTGGATGCTTCGAGGCAACCCTCTGGACGGCGCTGAAGGGGTGACGATCGACATGCCTCTCCCTGGCGAAGCAGGTGCGTCCAAGAATGTGCCACCTGTTGGAGGAGCGGTCAGTACGATGACCTAAGAAGTGGTTCTCCGGTGGAAGGTCAGCAGGGATGATCCGGCCAAGACCGGAGGGAAACGAGGCAGGGCAAACCTGTTCAAGGCATCCAGCTCCGCCCGGCTTCGATGCAAACCTGTCCCTGAATCACCCCCCGTCGAGACGCGCAACCCGGATCAGGTCCGGCCGAGTTGCCGGGCTGTGCCCGGCTGCCCGCACCACCCGAACCAGTTCCGGGTTCCCCTTCGGTGCGCTTCGCCATGGGGCGCTTCTGCTCGGGTTTTGCAGCCGGGATGGACCCGGAATGCTCGATCAGGAGAAAACCCATGACCAATCTCGTTATCCTCGTTGGCCGCATCGCTCGCGACCCCGAGACCCGCACCACCCAGGGTGGAACCAGCATCACCTCGATCTCGGTCGTGACCGACCGTCCCGCCCGCAAGGATGGCAAGACCTACAAGGACGAAAACGGCTACACCGCCAAGGACAGCGAATTCCACCGGATCACCTGCTTCAACGGCCTGGGCCAGAACGTCGCCAAGTATTGCACCAAGGGTCAGCTCGTGACGGTCGAAGGACGCATCCACTACACCCAGTGGGAAGATCAGAGCGGCGCCAAGCGCTACGGCTGCGAGATCATCGCCGACAAGGTCGACTTCCTCACCAAGGGCCGCTCCGGCAGCAACGAAGGTGCTCCCGATATCGACGAGGACTGAATGTCCTCACCCTGCGACAAGGCCCCGGTGGCAGACGCCATCGGGGCCTTTTCTTTTGCACGCCGGCGAGGCGGCGGCGCGGGGGATCGAACCCCTTGCCGCCGCCGGGTTGGGCTACGCGGGAGCTATCCGCTTCAGCGTTTCCTCGATCCCGAGTGTCATTGCTCCTCGGACGATTTGACGCAGCTGCGCCGGTTCGATCGTCTCGGCGCCGCACTCGATCAGCATCCTGCCGAGTTCGATTGCTGCCTCCTCGCGGAGACGCGCCTCCTCGTTTTCGAGTTGGGCACGCTGTTCACGCAGCTTCCTCAGCGCATCGCGTGCAGTAGGTTTGGACCTGGCCATAGTGTTTCCTTCTTGCTGGCCGTTGGTCCCCTCCGCTCTCGATCTTGGCACTGCGAGGGCATGTAGGAAAATGGTTTGTGGGGCAGACGTCGCACTTCTGCGCTGACGTTGGAGAGGTCTCTCTCGCAGAAAGACCAAGTCTGATGCGGGCTTTGGGGCTGCGTCAAGGACGACGGGGCCCCACCATTTTTACCGGGCAAGCCCGGCAAAAATCGTTGCCCCCATCGCCGCTTCGCGGCCGCTATCGCGGTCCCTGACCC